>CAZTTF010000278.1:0-27433 GCA_964616365.1 uncultured Lewinella sp.
TGGAGGTAGCCTTCCATTATCAGGAAGGGCTCGTGCACTTCCTCAATGGTTCCGGTGTCTTCACCAACGGCAGTAGCGATGGTACTTACCCCAACGGGGCCACCCTTGAATTTATTGATGATGGCGTCAAGAATCTTGTTGTCCATTTCATCGAGCCCACCTTCATCGACGTTGAGGGCGGAGAGTCCGTAGTCAGCAATCTTCTGATCGATGGTGCCATTGCCTTTTATCTGGGCGAAGTCCCGGATTCGACGGAGCAATGCATTGGCAATTCTTGGTGTGCCGCGACTGCGCCGTGCGATTTCGATAGCTCCGTTCTCCGTGACGGGGACGTTCATGATCCCGCAGCTGCGCTTGATGATTTTGACCAGGGTAGGAACGTCATAGTAGTCGAGCAAGCAATTAATTCCGAAGCGGGCCCGCATGGGGGCAGTCAGGAGCCCCATCCTGGTTGTAGCACCGACGAGGGTAAAAGGTTCCAGGCTGATTTGGACGGAGCGGGCGTTTGGCCCGCTGTCGATCATGATGTCAATCCTGTAGTCCTCCATTGCGGAATAGAGGTACTCTTCGACAACATTATTGAGCCGGTGAATCTCATCGATGAACAGCACATCTCCAGCATCGAGGTTAGTTAACAGACCGGCGAGATCACCCGCTTTTTCCAGCACCGGACCAGAAGTCATTTTCAGAGCAGCGCCAAGTTCATTTGCTACGATGTGAGACAAGGTAGTCTTTCCCAGCCCCGGAGGGCCGTGCAATAAAACGTGGTCAAGGCTATCGCCTCGTTGTACAGCGGCCTGGATGAAAACCTTCAGGTTTTCAACAATCTTGGGCTGACCACTAAAGTCATCCAGACTGTCCGGACGCAGTGCGCGTTCCATGGCATTGTCTTCCGGATGTAGGTTTTCCGCAGAGGGATCAAGATGCTTGTTCATCGTTGGCAAAAATAATAAAATTGTGGTGGGTTTTATGGATGAGGTTGAAATTGTTGGAATAAAGGAGGCTGTGGAGGAGCCAGGGGGCAAGGGGCGCTGGCCCGAGAGGAGGAATAATTATGGGAGAATCTAGGAGCCAGCGGACCGATTCAAGCATTTGAGGGTGGGGGATAATGGGAAAGAAGTGTTGGCAGGTAATTGTCCAGTGCTGCTTGTCGTAGCTCATTGCACCTGCGTTCGCGCCCGGTGATAGCTTTCGAACGTGGACATAAAAAGAAAGCGCCCGCCTCCTGAAGGAGACGGGCGCTTTGCTATTGAGGCGGTTAGGCTATTTGCCAAAGCTGTAGGTTCCGTTGACGGAACTACGGATAAACTCACCCCAGGTGAGGTTGTTTTTGCCGGGCTCCTGAGCTTGTGCTCTCTCGATAGCGTACTTCGCAGCGTGTTCGATGACCCAGTTGAAGTTCTCTTCGCCGACGCTGAATTTGTCTGCATCCGGGGCAGGGTTGCAAAAGTCAATAGCATAAGGGATGCCATCACGTACGGCAAACTCCACGGTATTGAAGTCGTAACCAAGCCAGTTGTTGAGCTTTAGCACATAGTCATGCATGGTCTGCATGATCTCGTCGCTTACGTCGTGGTGACAGTTGTAGCGGTCGAGGAATTCATTGCGGGGCTCGTAGTGCATGATCTTGACGTACTTACGACCGATGCAGTAGCAGCGGAAGTAGCTGTCAAAATCAATGTTCTCCTGGAGCATCATGACAAGGTTGCCTGTTTCAGCATGTGCCTTCCAAAGGTCGTCAGGTCCATTGAGTTTATAGACTGATTTCCAACCTCCTCCGTCGTGTGGCTTCATATAAGCTGGCCACCCGATGTAATTGAACATGCTTTGCCAATCAAGAGGATGAGCAAGGTTGCTGAAGCTTTCGTCAGAAGTATCATGTGGCTTCTCGTAGCTGGGGAGGAGCACTGTTTTGGGGACGGGGACATCCGCAGGACCTACACTCAGGACATTGTTAAAGAACTTCTCGTCGGCACTCCACCAGAAGGGGTTGTTGATGACGGCTGTCCCTGTTGCTGCAGCATTTTTGAGCATGGCCCGGTAAAAGGGTACATCCTGACTGATGCGGTCAATAATAACAGCGTATCCGGGGTTGAGCCCCTGGCCACATTTGTCAATTTTAACGGGCTCTGCCGTGATACCATCAACGTTCATGTCGTTAATGCGCTGGATTAGCGCTGGGGGAAAGGACCGTTCACGGCCGAAGAGGATGCCGATTTTCTTCATAGGTAGTTGGGTTTGCGTTCTCCTGCCCAAAATAGGGACGAATGCGACGCAAAGGTACGAATGCGCAAACTTTCCGTGGGGGATTATCAATTGGAAATCAGACAGGAAGCCCTAAAGGCACGGCGTCTTTTCGACAATAAAGGTGTGCTTTCTGATTATTGCTTGCGGTGCTTCAATGCTTCCCTAACACTGGTGGTCATGCGCTCGTTCGTTGCATGAAAGCTGCGTAGTTTTCCGAGTGTGCCGGTATGGTTTGGGATAAAAAATGATAATACCTCTCTAATGGAAGCAAGAAATACCGGATTAGTATGGTCTTTCAGTTCCACCCGTTCCCCGTAAGCTGTAATGAAATAGAACTCGGACGGTATTGCCGTAAAGCGGTTAAGGAAGGACGCTTCGATATCTTGCAGGCTGGTTTGCATCACGTTCTGCTCGTACTCGTAGTATTGGGCAATCATGCTTCGTAGCTCCTTATTGGATAAAGGCAATCCATTCACTTTGGCTACTTCGTAAGAGGTTCTGATTGGAAAGTAGCGCTCGAACGTAAGTAGTTGCGCCAGGTCGTAGGAAAAGGTATCCGGGTTAATTCCTGCGGGATTGCTGAGATAGCCGTTCATGCGCACAATCGCCTTCTGGGTCTTTTCTCTTTGCGCCAGAATAGTAGCTAATTGATTGCCGTCTTGTTGGAGGTTGTCGGCGATTTCGTTGAGGATGAACAGCTCGCTTTTCAGGCGTTTACTCTGTTCATTGAGGTTGTTTATCTGAACGGCAATCAGGATGCCAACCACCACGAGAAGGATTTCTCCGATGGCGTAAAGCAAATAACGTTTAACCCGTTGGGCATTAGAGGGAGGGAGGGTAGGGGTGGTGTTCTCGGGCATTTGTTAGGGGATAAAATGTCATCGCTATACTAGCAAAGACGTAGGTTATTCCCTGGGGATGCAAGGTGCAGCCGCTACCTATTCCTTACGGCGTACTAGAAGTCTTCTCCTCCGCCACCGCCGCCGCCGCCACGACCACCACGGTTGCGTTGGGGCTTAAGTTGTTGGAGGCTGTACTGGAAACCAAGGTAAACGATGCGGCTTTCCCGCTGGAATTCACTGTCAGTGGTCAGGTCAGTCAGGAAAGTCTCGAAGCGGTAGCGCCGGGTGTTAAAGATATCCGTTGCCCGCAGGGTGATCGCTCCTTTTTTGTCCAGGATCTCTTTGCGGAATCCCAGGTCCAGGCTCTGGATGGTCTTGATTCTTCCTTGTGGCCGAATGCCAGGACTGCGGTAGAACCACGTAAACTGCATTTGAATACCAGCAGGTAATTCGTATCCGCCCTGAACACGTCCGGAGAACAGATATCCGTTAGCATCAATGTTTTCGTTGTCAGCCAGGCCGACAATCTCCGAGCGGTAACCATTAGCACTGGCTGTAATCTCGAACTTCTTGGTTGGGCGCAGGTTCGCGATCACTTCTAATCCGTAGTTACGTCCACGATCCAGGTTGGCGCGGGTACTCAACGTTACGCCTCCCTGACGTGATTCACTGATGCGGCTGATCAAATCATTGAGCTGCCGGAAGTAACCTCCGGCAGTAATGGTTCCGAGGCCAAAGCGCTGCTGGACGTTTAGCTCAAAGCTGTTGATCAACTCTGGTAACAAAAAGGGGTTACCACTACGCAGGTTGAAGGGGTCGCCCCGGTCAACGAAGGGGTTAAGTGCCCCGACGCGGGGACGATTGATCCGGCGGCTGTAGCTAACCTGCAGGGTAGTGTTTTCGTCGAAAGCATACCCAAGGAATACACTTGGGTACAACTTGAAATAGTTGTTCTCAAACACAGTAGCGTCGGCAACTGGCTCCTGAAGGTCCGAAGTTGTAAATGCCTGCTCTGCCCGCAACCCAGCGCTAAAGGTCAGATCTTCAATTTTGCCACCGAAGGTGACATAGGCTGCGTGTATGTCTTCGCGGTAGCTGAAGAGGTTACTCAGGCTGTCAATGGTGAAGAAGTCGTTCTGAGCGAACTGATCAAAATCTGCATCGGTAGTGATTTCTTGTAGGGTAGAGCGCCAGCCGGTTTCGAACTTGAATTCACCGAATTTTTGCTCGTAATCCAATTGGAGTAAAAGCTGGTCGCGGCCCTCCTGGGAAGGCGCGCGCTGGCGGATTTCTTCGAGGAAGTTGCCTTCCGCATCAATGATGTTCTCGTCGTAGAACTCTGTCTCAAACTCCTCGTTCCTACTGAACTGAGCTGCTGCAGACAGCTTGCGACCTTCTTTGGCAAAGGTGGTGGTGTAGTCGAGGTTAACTTCCCAGTCGTCTTCATCGCCAGGTTGTGTCTCGATCCGGTTACTCGTCCTGTCCAGTACATTTTCACCATCGAAGAACTGAGTAAGTCGGTTGTTGTTGTTTTGGCTGCTTTCTAGCTGGTAGTTACCCTGAATCCCGAGAATACCGCGCTTACTGATGCTGTATTCTGTTCCCAGGCGCAGCCGCTGGCTTTCTCTGACGCGGTCACCATTGAAGGTGAAAAGGCGGGCAAAGGTACTGTCCCCAATCCGGCCTGTCTGGTCCCGGAAACCACGGAAAAAGCGTTCGTCGTACCGTCCGCTAAGGCCGGCGAAGGAATTGAATTTGCCTTTTCGCCAGTTCAGGTCAAGGCTGCCATCAAATTTGTTGTTGGTGCCTACATTGGCGTTAAGGGTAAGGTTGAAGCCGTCATCCCGCTTCGTTTTAAGTACGATGTTGATCAGACCGGCAGTGCCATCAGGGTCATAGGCTGCACCGGGGTTAGTGATAACCTCGATACGTTCCACGCTGGCGGCGGTGAGGGAGCGGAGAAAGGTGGCTGGGTCAGTACCCACGAGGCCACTGGGGCGGCCGTTGATGAGAAAACGGACGTTTCCTGATCCGCGTAGGGATACGTTGCCGTCCAGGTCAACGCTGATGCTGGGGAGTTGCCGCAGGAGATCTTCTGCGGAACCGCCGGAGGCGGCAACAGTCTCTTCTACGTTAAATACTTTACGGTCGAGACCAAGCTGCATCACTGCCCGGTCGGCGGTGACGACTACTTCCTCGAGGTCCTGACCTCCGGTCCCGAGGGCGAGGTCGCCTACGGTGAAGAAGCGTTCTATTTCACTCAGCTCGACATTGAGGGTCTCCGTACCGTAGCCAATAAAGCTGGCCTCCAGCCGGTAACCTCCTAGTGGAAGGTTCTTTATTTCAAAGTTGCCATCGATGTCGGTAGTAGTACCGGATACAAGGCTGTCTCCGAAGGTGTAGATGACCACGTTGGCGAAGCCTAACGGCTCGTCAGTAGTAGCATCGATTAGAGTCCCCGTGACGCTGCCCTTAACCTCAGACGGCTGCGGTCCACTCTGTGCTGACAGCGCAACAGCACCAGGACCGGAAATTAAAAATGCTAACAGGAGGATCAGGCTGCGCTGTAGTTTTAAAAAAGTGCCAACCCTCGTTGAGGTAGAAAAGGCAGTGTTGGCGATGTCAGAAAAAGTGTAAGTCATTTGGTTGGGGTAACTGGGAGTGAGAAATCAATCGAGGTGAGCAAAAAGAAGATGTTGGTTTGAAAAATGTATTCAGTTGGGGTATAGCAAATCAAAATCCCGCGACTGGCGTGATGCTTCACGCCTTTCGGTCGGGTGAATTTGAAACGGGAACAGCTGTTCACAGTTTGGCGAATTGCTTTATTGTCGACAATTCCGGTGGTTTGCTCTACCATTCCCGTCTGATACCGAAAGAATCCTCATTTTTGCGGCATGCGGTGGCGCTCTTTCCTTCTTTTGCTGTTTTTTCCCTGGGTCATGGCTGGTCAACAAGCAGCTGCTTCATTGATAGCTGATGAGGTTTGTACTTGTATGGAAAGCATTACGACG
Source organism: uncultured Lewinella sp. (assembly GCA_964616365.1). Lineage (GTDB taxonomy): Bacteria > Bacteroidota > Bacteroidia > Chitinophagales > Saprospiraceae > Neolewinella. The sequence continues at coordinate 6,101 of CAZTTF010000278.1, forward strand.
CAGCGGCCGCGGGGCTTTGCCCGCGCCTGCCTTGATCAGGTTGCCCGGGGTAATCGCACGGTCGTCGAAACACTACTTGGCCGACCGCTGGGCAACGACTACCCTCGAGATATGCAGGAACTGCTGGGACACATCAGTGCATACCTGGCCGCAGATTGCCCTTTTCTGACAACCCTTCAACCAAAGGAATCGGTAGCCGAATACCGTTGGTCAGACCGGAAAGGGGGGAGCTCGAGCGCAGAAAGGCTTCAGTTCTCCAAAACACCTCCTCCGGATAATGCCCGCAGAATTTGGGCTTCACGTTCCGAGGAGCAGCAATTCCAGGGCACGGTCATCCGAATGGAGGAAGAAACCCTGGGGTTGTCCGATGGGGCAGGAATGGAAATGACCATAATTGTTCCGGGAAGGCTACGCAGCGGACTTGTCCTACGCGTTGGTGATCCGGTGAGGGTGAGGTTCAGAACAGACTGGAACCTCAAGAAGGATAAAGTTCAGCACGTTTTGCTGGAGGTCTTGTAGCGAGATTTAAAGAATACGGGGGCTTGCCTGCGAACGCTTCTAAACCTAAGGTAGTAGCTTGTTGAGCGTCCTCTTTTCGGGCGCGGTCGCAGGTGCTAAGGTCAGGATATTAGCAAAGCCGGAACTGGTAAGGCACGCCGCTTTACTAGCGCTATCTAGGATCAGACAAGGAGCTTTTCTCCGCTTGCTTCTTCACCAGTTGCTGCACCTGCGGCCGCGCCCGGAGCACGCCTGCCTTATTATTTTCCAGAAATCGATAAAAACACACTTTCAGAAAAAACTGAAAGTTCTTCTGTGCGTTTACTCACCATAACTTAGCCCCATGAGCAATTCTTCTATTCATACCGTCCTGCGCGATCCGACCCTGGCTCCAGCGCTGCGTACCATCGCAGAAAAGGTCTATCAGGGTGACCGCGTTACCGAAGAAGAGGGCCTGCTCCTCTACGAAGAGGCTCCATTGGGCTACCTGGGAGCGCTGGCCAACCACATCCGGGAGCAGCGCCATGGTGATAAAACCTACTTCAACCGGAATTTTCACGTTGAACCTACTAATGTTTGCCTCTACACCTGCACCTTTTGCAGCTATAGCCGGCGGATCAAGAAACGGGAAGATGGCTGGGAGTATTCCCTGGAAGACATCATGGACATCATCAAGAAGTATGATGACCAGCCTGTTACTGAAGTACACATTGTCGGGGGCGTACTGCCACAATACGATGTTCCTTTCTACGCGGAGCTGTTCCGGCAGATCCGGGCACACCGTCCTGACCTGCACGTAAAAGCACTGACACCAGTAGAGTACCACTACATTTTCAAGAAAGCCAAGATTTCCTACGAGGAGGGAATGGCCCTCATGAAGGAAGCTGGGTTGCAGTCAATGCCCGGAGGAGGTGCTGAAATTTTCCATCCCGAAATCCGGGATCAGATCGCTGGCGGCAAGTGCTCCGGCGAAGAATGGCTGCGCATTCACGAGATATGGCACGAACTTGGTATGCGATCTAACGCAACCATGTTGTACGGCCACATCGAAGCATACCGTCACCGTATTGATCACCTCGAGAAGTTGCGTGCTCTGCAGGACAAGACTGGTGGTTTCCAGACTTTTATCCCCTTAAAGTTCCGCAACAAGAATAACGAGATGAGTCACCTCGACGAGAGCACCGTCGTGGAAGACTTACGCAACTATGCCATCGGCCGGATCTACCTCGATAACTTTGACCACGTCAAGGCTTACTGGCCGATGATCGGCCGGGATACGGCCCAGCTCTCGCTGGCCTTCGGGGTAGATGATATTGACGGAACAATTGATGATACGACGCGTATCTACTCTATGGCAGGAGCTGAGCAAAACCCTGCCCTCAGTACGGAGCAGTTAGTCAAGATGATTCGTGCGGTAGGTCGCCACCCAATTGAAAGGGGAACACTCTACGAAGTGGTCCAGGACTATAAGGACGTGGAATTCGCGGACGATAAGCAGTATCGGGGGTACACTGCATTGCCGGTAGTATAGCACCTACATTTCCCTTTTACGCAGTAGCTGAGGCGAACAGTTTTCAGCACCAGGCTTGCCTTATCTCTGTATCAACCATAACCTTCTTTCCCTATGAAAACGATCTATATCACCCGGCACGGCCAGACTGACTTTAACCTCAAGGGGATCGTGCAGGGGAGTGGTGTTGATTCAAGTTTGAACGACACCGGACGAACGCAGGGCGCTCATCTATACGAGCGGTACCGCGACATTCCTTTTGAAGTGGTTATCACTTCTGCGCTGCGTCGCACCTGGGAAACCGTTGCCGGTTTCATTGATGACGGTATTCCCTGGGAGAAACACCCCGAAATTAATGAGATGAGCTGGGGGACCCACGAGGGCAAGAAAGGTACCCGGGAAAGTATTGCCGAGTATCGGGAGATTAAAGATGGCTGGGCGCTGGGCCGTATAGACGGACGAATTGGTGGCGGAGAATCTGCCCGGGAAATGGGCGCTCGCCTGCAGACTTTCATCGATACCTTACCTGACCGGAAAGAAAACTTGATATTGGTTTGCAGCCATGGTCGGGCAATGTGTGGGCTGGTTACGCTGATGATGGGGCGGCCAATAGACCGTATGAACGAACTAACCCATAGCAATACCGGCCTTTGGCGAGCAACTTTACAGGACGATGGCTCCTGGCTATTTGACCTGGAGAATGACCGCAGTCATCTCCCGGAAGAGATGATTACTGGTCAGTTTTAATTAATTAGCTATGCCAGCAATACGAACTGGAAATAGAGCTGTTCTAGAAGAGATTGAAGCTGGCGAAGGCCAGGAGCGACAGTTCGCTGGTCCTAAGACCAGGGTAGTTGCTGTGTCTTATCTCAATACCAAGCCACTGCTCTACGGCTTGCTGCGTTCAGACCTGACGGATGAGTTAGATATGGACCTGGCCATCCCCAGTGAATGTGCCCGCCGGCTACTTGCCGGCGAAGCAGACCTTGCTCTTGTACCCGTAGCCATCATCCCTGAGCTACCCAAGGCCTACATCGTTAGTGATTATTGTATCGGCACCGATGGTGCCGTTGCCACCGTATGTATTTACGGAGATGTCCCCCTTGATGAGATGACCAGCATCTACCTCGATCACCACAGCAGGACAAGTGCCATGCTCACTAAACTGTTGCTGGAGGAATACTGGCAGCATGAGCCTACCTTGCTTCCTGCAGAAGAAGGCTACATCGATCGCATCGGAGGAACGGTTGGCGGATTGGTGATCGGAGACCGTACTATTGGTCTTGACCGCCGTTTTAAATATGTCTATGACCTCGGGGATGTCTGGAAAAAGCACACCGGGATGCCCTTCGTGTTTGCCGCCTGGGTAGCAACCAAAAAACCAAAAAGTGCCTTTGCTCAACGCTTCAACGCGGCCCTGGCAGAAGGAATGGCCCATTTGCCCGAACTACAACTATTGCTTCCCTCACCCCATCCAGATTTCAGTCTTGAGGAATACTTTACCCGGCATATCGACTACGACTTTGATGCTGCCAAAAGAAAAGCGCTGCATCGTTTCCTGTCTTTTGTACGGGCAAACCAACATTAGGTTTTACGGGTGGACATCTCCCCCGTTTAATTATAGGAGGACAAAGCATCCTAGCCTCTAACTTGTGTGTCCTAGCTCCTGACATCTAGCTCCTAGCTCCTAGCTATTGATACCTAGCTCCTAGCTCCTAGCTATTGTACCTAACTCCTAGCTCCTAGCCCCTAGCTCCTACTTAATTACTTCCGCACCAATTTCAGGCTACTCGCACGGCTACCGTCCGTCAGGCGAAGGGTGTATACTCCTGCGGGAAGCTGAAGGTCTAGCTCATTGCTACCGGGGGTAACCTGGCCTTGCCACAGGCTGCGTCCCGTCAGGTCAAATAACTGACCTTGCAGGGTAGTGGTCAGCGTATTGCTTACCGTCCATGCAGCCGGGCTAGGGTTAGGCATTGCCGTAACGGCGCCATTGGGTAAGGGCAGGTCGTTCAGGCTGACGAGCTGACCGCAATCAAGGGTGACGTCCTCATTCTGGAGTAGGGATAATTCCACTTCAGCGGTTTGGCCATTACAGTCAACCGTAACGAGGTAGCTGCCTTTAAATCCCCGTACGCTTGCGGTGCCTGCGGCATCGGTGACGAGATCTTCTTCTGTCCACCATTGGTCATACACCAGGTCGATAAAGGCGTCCCGGGTTGGGGTAGGGGTCCAGTTGGCGCGGTAAAAGTTAGCACCGGGGTTGGCCCAGGTATCGGTATCCCAGAAGTTCCACATGAAGAATCCATTTACGGATTCATGGCTGAAGATGGCGGTGAGGAAGTCGACAGTGTAATCAGCGGCCAACTCTTCGGAGGTTCCCGGCTGGAGGTCGTATTCGGTTATTTTGGCCTTGAGGCCAAACCTATCGTGGAAGTCGTCCAGCGTACCCAGTACCTCGTAAATACTGTTGGGGCTCGACGAGATGTGTGCCTGAAATCCGATACCGTCTACCGGGGCATTGGCATCCATTAACTCCTGGAGGAAGGATTGGTACTGGTCATAGATACCCCCGCCGGTATTCTTAAGGGACATGGTCACGTAGTCATTAATGTAGAGGTCAGCATCTGGAGCTAATTCGTCAGCCAGTTCAAAAGCACGGGCATAGATTTCCCGGCCGGTAACGTAGCCGGGGGTGCCACGCAAGGCCGCGGCTAGGTCGGTGTTGGTGTTGATTTCATTCAGCACATCCCAATCCTTGATCTGGGCATCGAAGTCCCGCTCTTCGAGCATCAGACGAATGTGGTCTTCCACCCGTTGAACGAGGTAATTCGGATTGTTCTGATTTTGCTGCATGTCGGAAGGGAGGTTTTGCCAGCCTGGCCACAGCAGCGCGTGGCCACGAATAAATACATCCTGGGCCCCGATACTTCTGATGTTCTGATCAACAAAGGCATTGGGGGAAATCCATTCATCTTCCCATGCCGGCCATTTCAGATCATTTTCGTAGACAATAGAATTGAAACCGTGACCTTCTCCATCTAAATCAAATAACCGCTCCTGGAAGGTGGTACTACTGCAGTTTCCTCCCGGAAACCGGCATGATTTAACGGCGACACCGAACTTGAAGTCATGCTCCTGCATCCTGACACTGATATCTGCATTAGGCAGGACGGTTCCATCTGAGTTAAGTACCGTGAAGTTCATGTCCGCTTTTCTGAGCGCATCAATTCTTGTCTGAGCCGGTGCACGCCAGGCAGCATCTGCCTCGTATCCTCCGTATTGATCATTATTAAGGTTAGAGGGGAGTTGATCCAGGGGGACGTTCTGACCATAATTAAAGACTGCGAATCCACCTACTTCAATGACTTGCTGTTGGGCACCGAGGTGAAAACCGATGGTCATTCCACCAACAGGGTGTGTCCTCTGGGCTACTTCAAAGGAAATGAAATAACGCTGCCACTCACTGTTTACGTCAACCAGCAAGTCCACCTCCTTGGCGTAAGTATCATTCCGTTCGGCAAAGAGCCCGACCTTACCCTCGGCAGTACCACTATTATTTGGTAGCGCCCGTAACCAAACTACCCACAACATCTTGTCTCCCAGTTGTACGGTCTGCGTATTGGTGAGGTTCCAGCCGGCATCCCACCGGTTGGTCATGGCGCTATTGACGGTAATGGTAGCTACGCGACTAAAGTCATCAACAGGTTCTGCGTCTCTGAAATTGTTCGTCACATTATAGAAACCCGCAGCGGCCAGGGTTTCGTTTTCTGTATCGTGGAAGGGATAAGTTTCGCCCGACAAGGTGTACTGTGTCGCAAAGAAATTAACCAGATTGTTATGGTAAGCATCTGGCTGCGCAGAGGCAGTGGAAGCTGCAAAACAGGATATTAATAAAAAGAGGTGACGCATGTTCGTATGATTAAAGGTGTCAATGCCGTATCTCGTGCAGATATTGTTTCAAGTAGTTAGCTAAAGATAGCAGTCAATCCTGAGTCAAGAGGTATAGTCACAGGTAAGTACACGTAAGGCCTTAGACTTTCTCGGGCTGCCAACGCTATCTGCTCACCCGAAAATAATGATAAATACCCCTTTTCGTACTATCAAAATGCCAGTTTATTCAAGCTATATGCCTCCAATCGATTGTAGCGGCTCGAAAAGTCGTTAAGGCGATAAACGGTAAACCCTTATTGATGGATAACGACCAGAGCACCGAAAAAGCGCAAACATGAGTTACCCCTAATCTCAGGGGAGGCAGAATACAGTTTTCGCATGCTCAATACTACTGAATTTAGTGTTTCCTCTGCTGTTGCTTGGGGTACTCTTATGCAGTTAATGGAGGTCTTCACATTAGTGTATGATTTGCTACTTAAGAGATACAGGGACAGAAAAGCGGTACCGACTTGCATCGATACCGCTTTACGGGCTTGGAATGGCCATCTCCAACTGCCTCGCAAAATGAAAGGCACTTTTGATGAGGGACGTTCAATGCATTATTGAATCTCAAACCATAGCATATTCGTTTCCGTCGGTTTTATCATCGTGGAACCACCCGACATAACTACGCCCTTATTGGCGCCGAGCAGCCGGGAAATGCGATCGGAGAGGATATATCCTTTTGGCATTACGAGACGGTCGAACCTTTTATTCGACATCTGAATTTCGAATTGTAACCGGTTACCCGCTCGTTTCATCACCGCCCGGTATTTGTTTTTTCCGCCCCGCTGTCCGGTATCCAGGACGATCTTACTGATCCTGGCGGTTTTCTGCCCATTGGCCCCAATCTTGATGGCACTTATGTGGACAAAGATATTTACCGGGGCAGGTGTCGGTGCTTCTAATATTGCTAAAGACGTGCAAATGGGCACATTACTTGCGCTCACTACGGGGCCACAGAGGGCAAAAATGGCGAGGATAAAAAGAAGCTTTTTCATAGAGCAATTACTGGTTTAATTGGTGGCCGAAGCCACTATCAGGGAAGTTGTTTTACGCTATAGACGTCCAGATCAGGTGGATTCCATAAGTTCAAAAAAAAATGAGTCAGCACTGGTTAACATCCGGGATGACTCATTTTTCAAGTTTTGTGGTGACTTTCGAGGGCTGACTAGAACTCCCGGTAGGGGGCGTCAAGCAGGGCATTAGCCTCCTCTTCTTCGAAGCGCGCTGTTGCATTGTCCCAGTGCAGGGTCTGCCCCGGGAACCGACCCGCAATAGTACCGAGCAAAATGGTTTCGGTTAACCTTGCCGCATAATCAAAGGGTGCGGTACACTCGTCTTTGCCCATACAGGCATCGATGAACTGGTGGTAATGCTTAGGGCTTTCCGAAGCATAGTCGCGGACTGGCTCCGGCATGTTATGCTCCGTTTCGATCGCTTTGATCTCGGCTGAGATGTCGACATACTTTCCGTCAACAATCTTCTGTGGAAGTTGCATGAAGTGAGGGAGCAATAGGGTGCCTTCCGTTCCGATGAAGAGGGCTCCCTGGTCAGGGAGGGCGTCTCCGTTGGGTAGTTGCATGTCGGGATGGGAGGTATCCGGCGCACCGGGTCCGTCATACCAGATCCACTGAAATTCCTCCGTGGTGTAGTCCGTTCCGGGGAAGGTGTAGGTAACCACGTTGTTTTCGGGGAAGCCAAAAGCATTTGGCGGACGGCATTCTGTTTTGATGGTATTTGGGACATCAAGTGCCAGCGCGTTGTAGGGGGTGTCGAAAATGTGGACGCCCATATCTCCCAGCGTGCCGCAACCATAGTCAACCAGCTTACGCCAGTTACCAGGGTGGTAGACATCCGCTTTGTACGGACGCTCGGCCGAAGTGCCGAGCCAGAGGTTCCAGTCCAGATTGTCTGGCACCGGATCAGAACCTTCCGGAGCTGCCGCATCTGTTCCCCAGTTTTTAGGAGACCACGCACGGACCATTTTCACTTTGCCAACAATTCCTGACTGGATCAGCAGGGTCGCAAGTTTGTAGTCGTAAAAGGAGTGAACCTGAATCCCCATCTGCGTGGTCAAACCTTTTTCTTTAGCCATTTTACGCATAGCTCGGGCTTCCGAGACATGGTGGGTGAGTGGCTTTTGACAGTACACTGGTTTGCCCATTTCCATGGCTTTCATGGAAGCTGGAGCGTGGGTATGGTCTGGAGTAGATACAAAAACAGCATCTACTTCGTCTGCCATTTCGGCTAACATGACGCGGTAATCCTTGTAGGTTTTTGCCTCCGGAAATAGCTTGCTCGCAGCTTCGAGGTAATTACTGTCTACGTCACACAGCGCGGTCACCTTTACTTCCGGGTGTGCTGCGACGGCGTTCAAATCTTCAAAACCCATGTTGCCAATACCAATATGAGCAGTACGGAAACCTGATTTGGCGGCAGCAGCTGGAGCTTCAGTCGCACAACCGGTAAGGGCCGCTCCTGCGGCAAGCGCTGCGGAGGTTTTAATAAAGTTTCTTCTTTTCATTGCTGATCGTTTTTCTGGGTGATTTTCTAATGCTGGTTACAGCCGCTTTATCTTGATGTTGCGGAACCACAGTGGGCTGTCGTGGTCTTGCAAACCGATGTAGCCCGTCTTGAATTTTCCGTAATCGGGCGCGTTGTCCCATTTGCCACTGTTCTTTTTCGCTTCCCACTCCTCTGACCAGGGGGCGAAGTCCACTACCAGTTTGCCGTTCAGCCAATATTCGGCTTTTTCCGGAGTGAAAATGATGCGGCTGCTGTTCCACTCGCCGACCGGACGTAGGTTCCGGCCTTCCTGATCGCCACTGAACATGGCGTAATCCGCCCCTGTAGATTGCCAGTCCTGCAGATCACAATCGTAGCCAAGACTTTTATTGTAGGCGCAGATGTCGTGGTATTTGGTGTAGTTCTCGTCGTCGATCAGCTGATATTCCGGGGCGACCTCTGGTGGCCCGCCATAGCCTTCTTTCACGTGGTAAAAAATACCACTATTGCCGCCAGGAGGGATTTTCCACTCCAGATACAACTCGAAGTTGTCAAACTCTTCGGCAGCGTAGATGATGTCTTTTCCGCCCTCATATTCCGCATCGGAGGTTTTGGCTCCATCGTCAAAGGTGAGTTCGCCGTCCTTAATGATCCATCCGGGAGGCATCGTTTCGGCGTTATAACCGCGCCATCCTTCCGTGGAGGTACCGTCAAAAAGGATGATCCATTCGTCGTCAGCTTCCATTGCTTTTTCGTCGGGCGCGGACGCAGGTGCAGTGGAGGTGTCAGGCGCAGGGTCTGCGCCGCAATTCAGCAGGCCAAAGGCCAGCATCAATAGCAGTAGTTGTCTCATAAATAATGTTGCTTGACGTTAAGGTAATGTTTTACGACGAAGTAGCCGAGTATTGACGACCACCCTCAGGCAAAGTTGGTGGCACTACAGGATGTCCTTAACTCGCTACTGCCCCCATCAGTGTGGGCAATAAATAAGGGCTTGGAGCAATTATACATCAGCAGGCTGCCTTACGGCATCAGCAATTAATTGGCAAAAAAAACACGCTTACCACTAACGTTTCCTTTCGTTGCTGCGATAGTACTTGTAAATCACTCTTTTTGGCTTACACCTCACAAAGTTCGGATGATGAGTTACGGCAAGGGTGCCTGGCGGGAGACCGGCGGGCGCGGGAGCTGTTCTATCGGCGTTACTACGGTAAGTTGATCGGCATCCCGATGCGCTATCTGCGCAGCCGGGAGGAAGCTAACCAGGTGTTCAATCAGGCCCTGCTGCGTATCTTTACTTCGCTGGACACTTACCGCGAAGAGGGGAGTTTTCAAGGGTGGATGTCTACCATTGTCTTCAGAACCACCATGTCTCACCTCAGGAGCCAGAAAGAGAAAAACCTTACCGTCTCGATTGACGATAGTTTTCACCACCCACCTACTACGGGGGGAATTGAAGAGTTGCACGACGTAGAGGAAATCTACCGGCACATCCAGAAGCTACCTGACGCCTTACGCTCAGTTTTTAGCTTATTTGTGGTGGATGACTTTAGTCACGAAGAAATAGCCAAAATCCTGGGGATTTCGGTGGGTAACAGTCGCTGGCGGCTGGCTAAAGCCCGTGAAAGACTCCGTTCTTCCTTACGCCCGGAAAAAGAGCAAACCGCATGAAAAACAAGTTAGCACCCTGGGAAGAGGGCCTTGCGGGCCAAATGAAGGAGCACGAGTTCTCCTTTGATCCTGACGCTCTGGCGGGATTCGAGTCCTTGTTGGCCGCCGAGACCACCGTAGCGGGTGAATCCGCTCCCCAGGAGCCGTCGCCAGCGGCGACGCAGAGCGGGGGTATGTTTACGGGTAAGCTGATGAGCTTGTTACTGGGAACACTCGTGGCCGGCAGTTTGCTGGCCTACTTTATGTGGGGTGGGGAAGAAGCTGTTGCTGCTACTACATCAGCAGAGGCTGCCACTGAGCTGGCCGTTGAGCAAACGCCTCCGATGGAGGATCGTCCGGCACAACCGGAAATATCCACCTTGTCTCCATCGCTCACTAGTCCATCTTTGGCACCTGCGCCCGCGCCCGCCCCGACGCCACGACTAGCAACGGAACCCACCGTTGAGCCCTCAATGATCGGGAGTAACGCCCCCGAAGTACGCCCCGAAAGAAATAGTATTGACCTGCCACGCCCCCGGCCGATCTCCGGCGCACAGCCAGTAGCACCGCGGGCAATACGGGCACTCGTAATTCCCGCTCTACCTACACCAAAGCAAGCAGTTGTTCATCCGCTTAATGCTCTTACCTTACCGACGGTGACCATTAAGCTGGAAACCGCCCGGCAAATTCGGGACCGTAACGCCTTATTCCCCGAAGTGATTGATAATTGATGGATAAATTGTGTTTGCTGTTGTGCCTTTGTAGCACCGCTTTACTCGGCCAGACGGAGGTTCCCCAGTCCCGGTGGATGACGTCCTTTGCGGTTGGTATGGACCTGGCCAGACACAATCAGATGACTGCGGCGAATGCGGCAATGTCGGATAAGAGTACGCGGCAAATTACCCTGGCCCAACATTTTCGGTTGAGTAGATGGCTGGACCTGGGACTGCAGGTCGGGTTTCAGCGCTCCTCCCTTAACGGAGCCCGTGACTTTATCGATGAGTCAACGGGGCTGGTGGTTTTGTCAAACTGGATAAGCTTAAGAAAAAACCTTATGCTTGGGTTACAACCCCGCGTTAATTACCGAATTGGCCAGGGGGATCTGGCCCTGGCGCCCGGAGTGGGGGTCGTTCACCATCGTAACCTGACCAGTTTTCGAAGCCCTGAACTGGGGCGCGCTGACTTTCGGGCAACACCCATGAGTGACCTCTACTTTGACCTCAACCTGAGTTACACTTACTGGCCTACTACCAGGTTCGGCCTGCTCTTCAGTATCAGCTATGTTGCCTTGCAGCATCAGGGGAATGCGGCTTCCACGGATGAAGCAGGAAACTATATTTTTACCAGCCAGAATTTTATTAACACGACCCAGGCATTTGCCCCGGAGTCTTTTCAGTTTCCGGTGGCGCCATCCCGCAATACTTTTCTGAACCTTGGACTGGTTCACAGGTGGTGAAAAACGATCATATGCGATTACTCCGGTGTCTTATCTTGCTTGTTTTACCGGCTATGTGTTTGCAGGCACAAGCTACGGATGCTCCCCGGTGGACACCTGGCGTGCGGGCAGGCCTGACCTTTTTACCCTACGAACGAAGCGTACCCACGGTTGCTACAGGTGTCTACCTGGGTGGACAGCTTTCCTACGCACTACCGGCCGGTAGTCGTATCTCCTGGAGCCTCGATTTTGGGAAAGTCTCCAACATGCAGGTGTTTCAGCAAGTGACTTACACTGGGCTACTGGCCAATGAACGGATTAAGGTGACTGAGTTCAAGGACTTTTCCGGTTTCTCGTACCTCCGTCTCGGCGGGACAGTGCAGCCGGCTTTTCTCCAGTTCGGTAAAATCAGACTGGGGTTTTCTGCGCACCTCGAAGGGCTGGTTGGCTTGCGCGGCGGTTACCGCCGCGCTGTTTACAGCATCACCTACGACCGTGATATTACGGATACGGCGCAACTGGGGTCCAGTTCTAATGGCCCTCGTGCCGGAAACAGAGATACGCCGCTCTCCGCAGCGGATGTTTCCCGCTTGATACTGACCGGTGGTCCCCACCTGGTTTATACTTTCGGTTCGGGACCGCAGATCACCCTTGCTGTTATTGTCGATGGCAACGATCGGTTGGTTGGTTTCGGCACCGATAGGTCACGCATGACCTTTGTCGAACTTGCTTATAATTACCCCTTGTTTTAACTACTGACAGTATGCGCTTTTTATCTTTCCTGGTATTGATCGTTTGCCTGATTAGTGGTTGTGAGCAAGAGGTTTTTACCTCCGGCGCTGATACAGACGAGTTTCCCCTTTTCGTGACGGCAGAGGTACACGAAGTGGAAGTGGACCGCCGCTATGTTATTGACGTACGGCCTTCTCCCTCCGGTGACTTTTTCGACAATGTTGGTGCCATCGGTACTGTCTTTGACGGCGCTTCAGAAGTAAATATGATACTTGGGATATTTGACCAGGAAGGACAATCCGCTGCTAGCCAACAGGTAAGGTGCGCTTTCCAGTTTTGGCCGGAGACTTTTGCATCCGGCAGGGCTGCAACGCTGGAAGAACTGAGGGCGTATTTTGAAGATGACCGGGTATTTCCTTTCGGAGAGGGGCCAGGAGCGGTGCGCTTTAGCCTGGCATTACCTTCTGCTGCCCCTGGTGCCGAGTTAAGCAGCTCGGCCTTTGCCCCGGATGTTTCCGGAAGTATGACCGTTGAAAATGTATTCCCCTACTTCAGTAACATCCCAGGCTTATCAGAAGAAGAGGGTAGTGCCTGGTTGGTCAGGGTTTCGTTTTCCGGGACAATCGGGATTTTTGATGAGATTGATTTCCTCGCCGCTCAGGCGGATGGTGTTCCCTACGTTGCTAAGGCAACCGCCACGGTTGCAGGAGAGGCGAACCTGGTGCTGGAAACGACCTGGCAATAGCTGCAGGTTTCCTTTACCCAAGCCCTTAGAGTTGCTAAACTTCGCTTTAGGCAGGTGTGAGCGAGGACTGCACCGACTCGACTAAGCGTAGAAGTGGAAATTTTAGCCGGGTTCTCTACCTTCGCGCCATGAAAAACTTTACGCTACTTTGTTTACTATTTGTATGTCTTGCTTGTGATTCAGAACCAGCACCAGAACAAAAAGAAGCAACACCGGAACCTGAGGTAATGACCATTACGCAGGAACAAGCGGAAGCTTTTGGACCTGAAGACCGGACGTACGTCCCTGGTGTTCGCCTGGGAATGATCATGGCTTCAACAACCCCCGAGCAGTTGGTCGCCTACTACGGTGAGGAAAATGTCCTGCCAGACAGCATTCCTCTCGGGAAAGGCTATTTCCTTGACGGTTACAAATTGTTTCCGGGGCAGTCCAGTGAGGTTTCAATCGTATACCCCGATAAAAACAAGTACGTTAAGGAGGTCCAGATTACCATCGATGAGCAGGGTACGGACTGGAAGTCCGCGCAAAATGGTATCGGAATCGGGAGTAGCCTTGAAGATCTGAAAAAGGCGAATGGTCGGCCCTTTACTTTCTTTGGCTTTGATTGGGACTACTCAGGAGTCGTAACCGATTGGCAGGATGGCGGAGCCCTTAAGGATCACCGGATTCGCCTTGCTTACAAAACGGAAGGCGACACCAAGCCGGAGCTGCACCGCACACTGGTGGGCGAGCAAAAAGTAACCTCCATGAGCCCTTACCTCAAGGATCTTACGATTGAGGTAAAGCAGGTTATTGTTCGGTTACCTAAATAACCGCTCAGCATTTATTTGCGGTCTTTCCAATACCCAAAGTAGAAGGCGTATGCCGCTACTCCTAGAATAAGTATCAGGCTACTGAGCAGCGATAGTAACTTACCCGTGCTGTAGCTTGATGGCGTGAAGGTCATTACGATTTCATGCTGACCGGCGGGGACGCGCAGGCCTCTTAACAGATAGTTTACCCGGAAAAGCTCAGCTGGCTGACCATCAATGGTTGCCTCCCAGCCTTTGTCGGGGCCGTACCAGATTTCCGAGAAAACCGCAAGCTGTTCCCCACTGGCGTTAGCAGTGTAAGTAAGTTTTACGGGGGTATAACTCGTAAGCTGGATGGATCCCTGTCCGGAGGGGCTCAGCCCCGCTATCTTGTCCGTAAAATCAGTGTGTACAATGGCAGTATTGCGTAGGTCTGCGAAGCCTAGGGCCTGGAACTCTGCGTCATTGCTGTTAACCTGCTGAATGTTGTTCACAAACCAGGCATTCCCGAAGGCGTTGGGGCGGCGTTGCGGTTGTCCCTGCTGATTGATGACGTATTTAGCGTTGAGCATATCCAGCACTTCCTGGTCGGCTGCTGCGGGGTTTATACCGCCAAGGTAGCCGGTAATTACGTCCTGGTAGCGGCGCATCTTAACGGCAGAGTAGCCACCAATACTTTTGTGGTGGTAGCTCGTCATGGGGTCATTCCAGGTATTGGTGGTCAGGTTCAGCACCCTGAAGTTCGGGTCAGTATCCGCAAGAATCTGTTGGTCAGCTGGAGTTGTAGGTACAATGGCTGCTCGTTTATTGGTGCGTACCCAGTTTTCTTTGCCCAGGTAGCGGCTGTTCACGCCACTGAAATCAACGAAGATCAGCGCGGTCAGGATTAATCCGGCAATGGTAGTGTTGACCCATTCTTTCCAGAGCATAAATAGGACGCCAAAGGCAAGACCTACGTAGAGGAAGCTACGCCAGGCATCTCCCATGTAGAGCGCTTTTCTGCTGGCTTCGAGCCCATCCAGAATCGGATTGACGGCTTGCGGGGCCTGTGCCTGGATTCCTGCCATTAAATCTGTGTCATTAATCGCAGCAAAACCGAACATGCTCGGGAAAACAAAGAGTACGATCAGGCCAAAAAGGGCCGCAGCACCACCTGAGTAGAGCAATTGCTTGCGGGCAGCCTCAGGCTGCTCTTTTCGGCGAGCAAGCCAGTCAGAGAGGCCAATCACCCCCAGACCCAGCATCATGAAGGGGAGGATGTTGAGGGCGGAGCTTGGTGCCCGGAACTTATTGAGTAGTGGCAGGGTATCGTAGAGCAGGTGGTTGAAGCCCGGGGCGTATTTACCCATACTGATGATCATGACAAACAAAGTACCAGCACCCAACCAGATCGCCAGACTGCGTCTGGCGGTGAACAGTCCGAAGAAAAATAAGGCCCAAATTACGGCTCCCAGGTACTCCGGTCCGGCGGTTCCTTCAATTTTACCACCGTGGTAGGCAGGCACCCGGTTGGGTGCCGGAGCCTGGAACCCGGCAGCGGTCAGTGACCGGGCAAAGCTCGGATCATCAAAAGCCTGGCCCATGCCGCCTCCGGCGGCCAGGGGGGCGTAGGTTGCTACCAGATCCTTGATCCCGGAGCTCCAACGCATGGCGTAATCCCAACTCAGGCCATTCTCCGGAACATCGCCGTCAGCACTTTGAGAAGTCTCGTCTACGAGCGGAGTTTCCAGTACCTGACCGCCCCGCATGGAATCGGGGGTGTATTCCAGGGTGGTCATAATATTACTGGCACCGGCGCCAACGGCCAGGAGGAGGCCGATTACCAAAGCGCCCATGCTTTTTCCGAAGTTCACTAATTCTCCGGCACGGAAGGCTTTGACTAATTCTACCAGGCCGAGAATAGGCATCGTCATGCCAAAATAGAAGAGCATTTGCGGGTGGTTGGCCATGATGGCCAGCCCCATGCCCAAGCCAAAGATGAGCCCCCCGAGCAGGAATTTTTTCCGAAAAGCAAGTATCGTTCCGGCGGCAACCAGGGGCAGGTAGAAGACGGTGATCACTTTCGATGAGTGGCCTGCTGCAAACAGCACTATCCCGTTGGTGGCTAATGATGCTCCTACGGCTCCAGCTATGCTGAGCCAGGGGTCAACGCCCAATAGGATGAGAAAGAGGTAACTACAGACCATGCCCAGGAAGAAAATACCCGCTCCTCCGGTCATGAAAGCCCGCAGGGGCTTTTGTAAGTGGATCAGTTGGTTACCCGCACGCACGGTATTGAGGTGGTAAGTTGGCATACCACTAAAGCTGGTACCCGTCCAGTTCGCCCGCTCTCCGGTTTGGTTGTAGTAGTCTTTTGACTCCTTGGCGCTCGACTTATGGCTGATGAGGTCACTCTGCCGCAGGCTTTTACCCGAGAATTGTGGTTGGAAAACCACAAAAACGGCAACGAAAAATACCGCAAGGGCGACGAGGTGGGGAAGGATCTTGTTAAACTTCATGGATCAGATTATAGAAAATCTACGTCTACTTCGTAAGGATGGGTGATCAGGTAATTCATCGCCTGGTCAATAGGGAATTGTTCGAAAACAATACGGTACAACATTTCGGTGATCGGAACCCGAATCCTTAATTCACGCGCCAGGTGGCGCGTAATCATCAGCGTTCGCACGCCTTCGGCTAATTCCTGGCTGGTAGCTTGCACTTCTTCCAGGCGCTCGCCCTGCCCAATCCGGAAACCAAAGGTATAGTTCCGGCTTTTGCGGGAGGTTGCCGTAGCAATCAGGTCACCGATGCCAGCTGTACCAAAGAAGGCCTTGTTGTCACTACCTAACGCGCGACCGAAATAAATCATTTCGTGCAGCCCCCGGGTTATGAGCATGGCCTGAACATTTTTTCCGAGTCCGTGGCCTTTCAGGATGCCCGAGCCCAGGGCGATTACGTTTTTCAGGACTCCGGCCAGTTCAGCGCCAAGCAGGTCGTGCGTATGGAATACGTGCAGCTGCTCTGAGCTCAGCACGGCACTGGCACGCTTAATCACCTCGTCAAATTTACTGGCGATAACGGATGCAGAGGGCTGGCCGTCCAGCAATTCCCGGGCCAGGTTGGGACCGGTGAGGGCGCCTACCCGAACGACGGGGCTTTCCTGCAGGATAACCTCCGTCATGGTATGCACTTGTTGACGATCAAGTCCTTGGTCCGGGATGTCTTCAACATTCATCCCCGTGATGTCAAAGCCCTTGGTCCCGTGGATAAGTACGTGCCGGGGCTCCAGGTATTGGGTAACCTGGCGCATCATGCTACGGAAAGCATTGGAGGGAACAATAGGAAAAATGAGTTGACAACGTTCTGCGATCTGGCCGAAGTCATTCACGACCGTTACCCGGTCGTGTAGTTTTACGCCAAATCGGAAACGATCGCTGCGTAGCCGGTCCACCAGTTCTGCATTGCGGCTGTATACCAATACCTCCGTATTCAGGGCGAGTAGATTGGCCATGGCAGTACCGAAAGTTCCGGCACCAATGATCCCTACGGGTTCGGCTTGGGGCATACGGGGTGGTTTTCGGCCCGAAGGTAAGGAATTAGTCTGCTATGACCGGCCTGCACCTAATCTTCTTGCCAGTACTCATCCAGTTCTTCGTCCTTGAAGCGGTTGAGCTGCCGGCGGTTTTTCTTGGTTGGTCTGCCAATTCCTTTTTCGCGGAATTCAGAGCCTGCTTTACCGACAAACCAGTCTTTGTACTTGCTAAGTTCTTCTTCGGGGGTATGGTCGGTATAGCAGGTGACAGCAATGGGAGCGCCGACCCGCTTTTCAATAAGTTTCAGTACCTCAAACTCGAGGTTGAAGCCATTTTTCTGGACGGTGATCCGGTCACCTACGGTAATGGACGTACTGGGTTTAACGGGCGCCCCGTTAACCCGCACTTTACCCTGGCGCACAGTGTTGCCAGCCAGCGTACGGCTTTTAAAAATCCGTACGGCCCATAACCATTTATCGACGCGAACTTTGTCCATTAAATTACAAAGGTTTTTATCGGGGAGATTGTTTTGTGCGGTGCGCGGCCGCAGGTGCAAAGAAAGGTATTGGCACATGGTTTATTTCTTTTGGCGGGCTGCGCCCGCCCGATTTTACGAAGGGATGATAAGTGTAAGCCGTGTGAATCCGGAAATACGCCGCAAAAAGAAGGTTGTTTGACGATGCCTGCCTGCAGCTTCTACGTCGTTACACGGCTATAATCAAAGCAATGCCAGCACTCATAAAGTTGCTTTTTGTACCGTTTTTTGCTCCTCTAAATGTGGCTTAAGGACTTATTCAGGGTAACTTGTCTTGGCACCTGCGTCCCCGCACTCACCTGAGGCCTCTAATTATGATCAAAGCTCTCCTGAAAACCCTGCTTGTCGTTGGCATACTTGTAGCGGTTATATTGATTGCTACGCGACTGTTTTCTGCTCAGGACCGAGCATTAGACCCAATTGTGGGGCACTGGCACTTGTTGGAAAAAGGGGAGGCTGATCAGCCTAGTATGCTGATATTTGAGATTGGCGTAGATTCCAGTGTCGTGTCACTATATCGAAACGATACCGTTGGAATCAGTTGGCTGAACGAGCAATTGGACAGCTTATGGCTTCCTGTAGGGCATGGCTGGTACCCATTGGTTATTGATGCTCCTACGGGTGATCAAATGGGGGCGAAGTGGCATTACGACACCACGCAAGCGGTGTATCTCCAACGGTATCACGTTGATGCTGACCATTTGCGCCAAGACTTTTTCCCAGACGATCGACTAGCTGTGCACCTCCCTACCGGCGGGAAGTCTGTGTTCGCTGCAGTAGGCATTCAGGACGTGCCACAGGCTGAACTTACGTTGGGGTATCGGGTAGATTCCCCCAACACAGGCGGACAATTCGTTTCCCTTAAACTGGGAGACAAGATTGTTGACCTCTTTGATCCAGGTAACCTGAATCTGTTCTTTGAACAACATCGCGTAAAACTACCTGAGCGGCTCCGGTCCAGTATAAAACCTATCCTGTACTTTGATCGGTCAATTCCGGATGCTCTGGTATATGACATGCAGCTATTTTGCTCGGCAATTGGTTTTGATACGACCTATCGCGTTTATGAAATAGATGTGGGCCGCGATTCCTTTAAGCTTGCCTTTCATCCTTTACTTGCACCGAAACTGCCCGAAGGAGTAAGCGTGATAAGTGACCCCGCCAACCTGCTGTGTCTGGGCTTAAGCATCGGTAGCTCTTTTACCTCGGGTATTACCACAAAGACTGGTTACAGAGAACTGCCAGATGGTTGGGAATATGGATTTTACTATTTCGCACCTGGGGAGGTCCAAAATTTCACGTTGAACGTCGCCTTCGAAGGGCCGGCCAATAGTTGGCAGGCTGAAGGTGCCGGCCAGTATTTCGTTTCGGCGGTTTTTACTACTCCCGTACACCGGTTATGGAACGGCCTTCAGGTTGGAGAGCCAATACAGCGGTATGCTCACCTGCAGTTCGAAAAGGACGGTGAGGTCTATACTCGTAAAGAAAAGTACCTCACTTATGAAGTCGGAATTGCTACTGATGGCACGATTTCTACCATTCGGGTAACGTCAAACTCCTTTCTCTCAGCGCAAAACACTCCTGACGTACCATCACCCAGGATACTGCCGTTATGGGATCATCCGGATTGTCGGCTACTCACGCCGTGATTAGCGTAAAAAGTCCGACTTTTACCTCCCTACAAACACCAAGACATGCGCAAACTATTGCTGCTTCCAGTGCTCTACGCCCTATTCATTGCCGGCTCCTGCGATACGGAGCCCATCGAACCGGTGGATACTACGGAAGATCAGGCCTTTTTTCCGCTTGAGCTCAATCAACCCCTATTCTATACGCTGGACAGCATAGTGTTATTCAATACCACTGCGGGTATTGTGTACGATACAACAACGGCAGAGGTACGGGAAACTTTAGTGGAACGCTTTGTTGAAACGGACGGCACGGAAACCTACCGTGGAGAACGTTGGCAGCGGGCGGACGAGAATAGCCCCTGGCGCTTTGTGCAAACCTATACCGTTAGCCGAACGGCAACAGCTGCTTTCCGCGAAGAGGATAACCTTCGGTTTACAAAGATGATCTATCCGATTACAGAAAACCAGTCTTGGGACGGTAACGTCGCCTTTGATGTGCGACGACAAATTGTGGTGGGAGGAGAGTTTCTCGATGTTTTCAATGGCTGGGATTACCGTTACGATACCATCGGTGCCACGCTGACGCTGGCCACTGGCAGGACGGTAGAAAACGCTGTGCGCGTAGAACAGGCAGCAGTAGATATCCTGATCGACTTCCGTGATGCCTACGAGGTGTACGCTTCCGGTATCGGACTGGTAGAGCGCTACCTTGATGCCAGGGCAACACAGTGCCGAGTTTGCTGTGGTGGTAACGTCCCCAATACAACGCAGTGTCTCGAATTGCCCTGGGATGAAAAGGCCGAAAAGGGGTTCATCTTGCGCCAAGTACTGAAGTAGGTACCTGTTGTAGAAGTGGGCAGACCATTAGTCTCCCGGATGAATATCTTCAGAATAGTTTTCAAGGATCCTCCATTGTAACTTTGCAACAATTGCAACCCCGCAACAACTGCAACGATTACCACAGAGACGGGCACTGGAGCGCCCTCGCCGCAACTTTGCAACAATTAGAAAAACTGCAACCCCTGCAACAACTGCACCCCTCCTATGGACCTAACAGAAATTGGCTGGACCGGTAAACCACACGGTCTCCGCGGAGAAATTAAGCTCCGTATTCTCGAGCATTACGAAGAAGATTTTTTGCAGGTCGCTTCGGTACTCATCGGGGAACCTCCGGTTCCCTACTTCCTGGAATCGGTTCGGGGTGGGGGAGCGATTATCGCCAAATTTGAAGGTCTTGACACGCGGGAGCAAGTAGGATTGTTGAGTAACAAGCCACTCTATGCCCTCTCAAGTCAGGTGGCGCAGCGCGAGCCTGAGCCCGATACGCCCTTCGACGCCTTGATTGGCTGGAAGATAGAAGCCGAAGGATACCCGCTACTCGGACCAATTGAAGGCATTATGGATTTGCCTGAGCACCACCTGGCCGAGCTTAAGCATAATGGCAAGGATGTCTTGATTCCGCTGCATGAAAACCTGATTGCAGACGTGAAAGAAGACGTAAAGACCCTGGTGATGGATTTACCCGCAGGGTTACTTGATATGGAATAAAGTAGTCTGGTAGTCTGGCAGTGTCAGGCCACCAGACTACCAGCATTCTATTATCGCTTGATAAACTTACCCGTCTGGATACCGTCGGGGCCAGCTACCTGGAAGAGGTAGATACCTGCAGCAAGATCAGCAACTGGTAAGGATAGCTGGGTGGCACCAGCAACTGCCTGGACCTCCTGAGCCCGGAGGATTGCCCCCGTAGTGGAAACGATCCTTGCCGTATAAGCTCCACCTGCCGGGGCGGTAAAGCTGAGCGCCAATTCATTTGCTACCGGATTAGGGAATACAGAGGCATTGTAGTC
>CAZTTF010000279.1:0-18427 GCA_964616365.1 uncultured Lewinella sp.
AGTCCATGTGGTCGGTGGTACCAGGCTGCTAGCGCTGAATTAAACATTGATGTAGTAATTACCGAAGTGAAGTAGTGTCGTCTGGAGCATGGACTAAAGTCCACGCTTACGTACTTTGCACCTGCGTCCGCGCCCTTCGTCGGCTTTTGCCCTGCGATTATCGAATGCGCCCAACCTGCCCTCACCTGGTGGGTTTACTTCACGTGAAACCCATTTGACTATGGCTGTAATCAGCATTAAGAACCTGCAAAAGTCCTACTTTAGTAACCGCGTATTGCACGGCATTGACCTGGAGGTGGAGGCCGGACAAATCATCGGTTATATCGGAGGTAATGGTGCGGGTAAATCAACCACCATCCGCATCCTGGCGGGGCTCGACAACCTCTTTGAAGGTACAGTAGAAGTGCTGGGCTATGACGTCAGGCAGCATCCCCTGGAAGTTAAGAAAAGGATTGGCTACATCCCCGAAGCTGCCGAGATATACGAAGTCCTTACCCCGAAGGAATTTTATGAACTTGTCGGTGGTTTGCAGGGCTTACCCTGGGAAACGACGAAGAAGCGGGCGGAACGCCTGCAAGAATACCTGGACCTCAAGTACACCTCAGGGCAGCGAATTGACACCTTCAGTAAGGGAATGAAGCAAAAAGTATTGCTCATTAGTGGTCTGTTGCACGACCCGGAATTGATCTTCCTGGATGAGCCCCTGGCGGGGCTCGATGCCACGAGTGTTATCCGGGTTAAGGAGTTGATGCAAAACCTTACCCAGCGGGGCAAGACGATCTTCTACAGCTCTCACATCATGGATGTGGTGGAGAAAATCAGTGACCGGATAATTCTGCTAAACAAGGGGAACATTGTGGCGAATGGCACCTTTGAGGAGATTAACCGACAGGCTAAAAGTGGTAGCCTGGAAACCCTATTTAGTGAACTGACCGGCGGCAGCATTTCCTCCCCGGCCGATTTTGATTTTGCTGCTGATGAATAAGCTGTTTACCTGGGTGGTTGGCCTGGCCAACCCTTTGTGGGCGCGCCTTGGGGGAGACCCGCACGCCATCAGACTCATCCTGAGGGCTAAGTTGATCATGGATGATCGGTCCGGCTTGGTCATGGGGCGCCGTCAGGCCCAGAACAAGGGAATGGAGTGGTTCCTCTACGTTATGCTACTACTTTTTGGCGCAGGACTGGCTATTATCCCCTTTTTTCTCGAGGATCTGGCAACTTCCGTCGGGATAGCCTTTAGTGTCTGGATCATCTACATTGGGCTGTTACTCATCACAGAGATGAGTGAAAACCTGTTTGATCAGCGCGATCTTTATGTCCTGCTGAGCAGGCCCATCAACGACATCACGCTGAGCCTTGCCAGAATCCTGCACATCGCTGTATTCAGTTCCAAGTTTGCCCTTTGTCTAGGCTTGCCGCTGGGGATCGTTCTGGCCGTGAAATTCGGTATCCTCCCCTTTGTGGTGTACTGTTTGCTCAGCATTCTTACCGTTGCAATTACCATGACTGGTACACTAGTTTTCTACCTGGTGATGCTGCGTAGCGTACCTAAGCATCGGCTCAAGCAAATTGTGGGGTACTTCCAGATGATTGCTACGGGGATCTTTTTCTTCGCTTATCAGATTCCGAATCTGATGGGGGACAGTATTAAGGTTTTTGATGGCCTCGTGTTGGTGGATGAGCCTTTGGGGTTTGCGTTTCCGGGCATTTGGCTGGGAGGCTTGTTTAAGGTGCTAACCCTGAATGGCCCCGGAGTACTGGCGATATTGCAGGGAGCGCTTGCTGTGGCGGCCGCCGTTGGCGGCCTGTGGTTCTACATCCGGCAGAGTAAGGACTACGTCAGTAACCTGCTGGCATTACGAGAAGTAGGATCTTCCGAAGGGCCTGAAGCTGAAGCTGCCGTTAGTGTGGGAGAAAGCCCCTGGCGGGAGCGCCTCGCCGCCTGGCTGACTACGCCCGATCTTACGCGAGCGTCTTTTCGCTTCCACTGGAATGTGATGCTCCGGGATATGGGATTCAAACAAAGAACCTATCCCGCAATGATTTACCTGCCGGTGATCTTCATTATCCTCGCCTTCCGGGATTCCTTCCAGGAAGGAGATGTCAGCCTTGGCGTAGGGTCGGTATTTATGCTCCTTTACTTTGTGGCGTGGATCATCATCATTCCGCTGGGACAAACTAAAATCAGTGATGACTACCGGGCAAGCTGGATCTTTATGGCCACCGGAAATGCCCACCCCGGACGCCTCCGCTATGGTCAGTTGATGGCGGTGCTCGCCATGTTCTTTATTCCGACGGTATTCATCATTTACCCTTTAGTGTTAATTGTCTGGGGCCCTGAGTACTGGATCGATGTCCTGCTCAGTTCTGGAAACGTCCTGTTAGCCACCTTTATTTATCACTCCCTCGACAGCGATTTACCCTTTGGCCGCTCAAAAGAGGATGCCAAGTTCTCCAATATCGGCCCCATGATTCTGGTGAGTATTGCTGCTTCCATCTCAGGATTCCTACACTACTTCATCAATGATTTTATGCTGGTCAAAGTCGGCTTGTCCGTGATCGTCTGGATCGGGGTGGTGCTTTGGTTGCGGTCAATGCGTAAGTAGATAGTCGCTGTCTTTTATGAAGAGATGGCGTGCGCGCAGCGCAGCGGAAAATCTTGCGTTAATCTTGGTGAGGTGCTGTAGCGAAAGGTCTTCGTACGGATCAAGCTTGTCGTTTGCCAATGAGTCGGTAACCCGTACGGCAGAAAAACTCTGAATAGCGGAGCTCGATGCACAGAGAATTCGTAACTTAAAGGCCATCAAATTTTCACGGGAGAGGTTCCACCTCACTTCGTATTACAAACACCATTAGATAATGCGCCTTTTTACCCTGGTATTCCTCGGCCTGTTGACGGTCTCTTTTACCGCCTGTTTTCCTGAACTGACGGAGGACGCAGTAATCTCTTCCGTCGAAGACCCGGTGGTCGATCCACCCATGTCCACTACTGGTAACTTCCAAACGGACATTGGTGCGTTCGAAATTAACCATGCTTATATCGTAAGTCAGCCTATTGGTGCTGGTGAAATGGAGCAGCACCACTTGATTTTGACACGGGATGATGTTGCGGAAAATGGCCAGTTGGTGGGGACAACGACAGCCTTTACCGTAACAATTACCGGTCCGGCTGGAGACATAGCCGGTGTCTACGACACTGGATCTGCTTTGGACCCTGAGCGTAGTGCTCTGACTGTTGAAATCTTCCAGCGACTTTCTTTTTCAGTGAGCAACAACAGCCGCCTTCGCGCCTATGACGCGGGCTGGTTAGAGATCAAAGAAATAGAGGGGGACCACGAAATAACCCTCGATTTTGAGCAGTGGAATACAAGTTTAAGGGGCACACTTACTACTAAGCTGATCCCAATTACCCTCGAAGCATTGCGCCAACCGCCTTCGGCCGGTGAGTTTCAGGGACCCAATCAGTTTGTGCGGGGTGGAGCAGCTATTGCCCTAAATCACGCTTACTACGTCAGGGTTGGTCGGGATCAGTTTGGCATTGATGAGTACCGGTTGTACCTCACTGAAAGTGAGATTACCGCAACCGATGAGTTAAGTGGAGTCAGCACTGCCATGGTTTTCGTGGCCAAAGGCAACTTGATCAGCCGTCCGGAATCATTTGTGAGCGGCGAAGGTTTTTACGATTATTTCGCCTTCCTACGACCGAGGATAGAGCAGTCGCTATTTTGTACAAACTATAACTTCAGGACCCGGGATTTTGATACGGATGAGCCCACTGATGGAGAAACTCGTTTAATCTGGGAAGGGGAGGAGCTAATGGTCAGCTTCCAGGGCATCATTTCCGGAACTACTACCGTAGCTGAAGGGCTATACCGGGGGCCAGTAACCGTAATTGATTAAGCCAGTACTACTGATTAAGCTAGAATTGACCCGAAGTGACTAAGCGAATGGCTTGTGCCAAGCGCCCTGGTCCTCCTATTTCGGCGTAGTTGCGGTCTGCCAGCAGCTCTTGGTACCTGGCGAATAATTTAGCTCTGCTCGCGGGGTCGGGAGCTTCGCGGAGCGGGTCAGGCTCCCAGGGAAGGTCTGGTCGGCAGAGCAGGGTGAGGTGAAACTGCTGTTGTTCAAATCCCCGCATCACCGCAGGGGAGGTCGCACCGTATTTTACTTCCTCCCAAATGCTGATCACTTCAGGACCAGTATCACATACTATGAAAGAAGCTCCGGAAGTGATTGCTTCAGTTATCGCTATTGCCTGCGCCTGCCATATTTTCGGGAGGTCTTCCGGCCCATATTGACCGCCTCTGGCGGTCAGGTAATCACGTGCTACTTCCGGGACGTAACGGCCGTCGAGGGCCCATGCCAGCTGTCGGGCAAGGGTCGTCTTACCTGAGGACTCAGGACCAGTGACCAGTACGGTGAATGGGGCTGCCATTTTTATTACGTGTGAGGATAGCAACGACGTTGTTCCGTAGGAACAGTTTGGCACAAAACTACGCCGGCCGGTGGGAGATTACTCCACACCGGCCGGGCAGCAAGTTGTATGAAGAACTGTAGTCTTAGCGCTTCAGTTCAATTTTCTCCTTCTGCTTAGTGGCTTTCGACTTGGCAGAAGCAGCTTTCATCTCTTCACCCATTTGCTGAGATGCCACGAAGCTGGCAGTCATGTTGGAGAGCATGTCTGCACCAGCGCTTGGCGCATTAGGCAGCATGATCAGGTTGGAGTTGGCATTTTCGCCCATGCTCTGGAGGGTGTCGTAGTGTTGGGTAACAACGATCAGGGCAGATGCTTCCTGGCTATTGATACCTACAGAGTTGAGGATGTCTACAGACTCCTCGAGACCCTTGGCAATCTCCCGACGCTGATCGGCGATACCCTGACCCTGCAGGCGCTTAGATTCAGCTTCCGCTTTAGCCTTGGCAACGATGCGGATACGATCAGCTTCTGCTTCATACTCAGCAGCCAGCTTTTCGCGCTCAGCGGCGTTGATCCGGTTCATCGCTGCCTTTACGGTCGCATCCGGATCAATGTCGGTTACGAGGGCACGTACGATGTTGTAACCGTAGTTCTGCATCGCATCCTGTAACTCTGCCTTGATGGCATTAGCGATATCATCTTTACGCTCAAAGACGTCGTCGAGCTTCATTTTTGGAACCTCGGCACGTACTACGTCGAAGATGTAGGAGTTGATCTGCTCGTCGGGATTGGCAAGCTTGTAGTACGCATCGTACACACTGTCTGCACCAACTACGTACTGAACACCAACTTTGAGTTTTACGAATACGTTGTCCTTAGTTTTGGTTTCTACGTTTACGTCGAGCTGGCGGACCTTAAGGCTCATTTTGCCAGAGACCTTGTCAACGAAGGGGATCTTGAAGTGAAGTCCGGGACCACGAATACTGCTAAAGCGACCGAGTCGTTCGAGTACGGCTGCTGATTGCTGCTTAACGGTAAAAAAGGCGCCGTTCAGGACTAAAAAAGCGAAAAAGGCTAAAGCGCCCAATATGTAAATTTCCATAGCGGTGATTTATTGTTCGGTAAGATAATGTTTTCGGGGCAATCGGGGTTGCAACCGTCGCATTTTCAGTCGACGGAGTTGGACGGAAGTTCGACGAACGGAAAGTGTGGTACTTCGGGGTGTTTTCTCCACTACCGTTTCTGGGGGGCTTCGTTGATAGCGGTAGAGAAAAACTAAGCCCGGATATGGCTGATAGACTACGGATAATTTATAGATGCTGTGAAATAATGGCCTGAAAGTGACGAAGAAATCGGTGCGATTCCTTTGTGATTGCGCCCAAATCATAATCTGGAGCGTACAGCACCTGTATAAAAGTCACTTTGCGTCCAACTCCAAAAAACAACTATGCGCTTTCTGACTCTATTGTTTGCCATTTTCAACTTCGTCGTACTACACGGACAGTCGACGGTATCCTTTACGCTCGAGGACATGCCGGCTGGTAGCCCACATCTCGTGGGACTCCGGGGGAGTCTGCCCCCTTTAAGTTGGGAGGAGACCTTACCCCTTACCCTGAAAGAAGGGAAGTATCAGCTTAGCCTTCCGTTTACGGCAGTAGGGGAGACATTGGAATTTAAATTTGTGTTCCATGCCGAGGCAACTGCCGAGGTTAGCTGGGAGGGAATTGAGAACCGTAAGTTAGTCCTTGGGGCTGCGCCCCAAAACTATTCCGGCTCCTGGAATGAACCTGCGTTTATCGACCCCGCTACGATTCCCTTGTTGGAGGTGGCGGCATTGCAGTCGGACTACCTATTGATCGAAGAAGTAGTGCGAAATGTACACCCGGGCACTTACCGTTACCTCACGGAAGCGGCGCTGACGGAGCAACTCGATGAGCTCAAGGTGGCATACAGTCAACCGCTTTCAACGGCGGAGGCCTACCTGGCTTTGAATAAATTGTTGGCTTCCATCCGGTGCGGGCATACCGCTTCACCAATGTATAATCAGGGAGCGGAGGTCTCCTCTATGTTGCATTACGGAAAAGATAAACTCCCTTTCACTTTCCGGTGGATTGATGAGCGCATGATCGTAGTTCGGGATGCTACCGTAGCAAAACTGCTTCCTCAGGGGGCTGAAGTGCTGACGCTTAACGGTGTCCCGGTAGCTGAGGTACTGCGCATGTTACGCAAATACGTGGGGTCAGACGGCCCTGCTACCGATCCGGTAGACGGGATATTGTCACTGCGTGGATATGGCTGGCGCCTGGAGGCGTTTGATGCACTCTTTCACCTGGCTTTCCCTTTCTCCGGAGACAGCCTGCCAATTACCTACCGACCAACTCCGCAGGGAGAAGTTGTTACGGATACAATTACCACCGTACGCCGCAAAACCCGTGCTGCCGTGCTAGAAGCGCGCTATCCAACACATCCCGAGCGGGCAGATGATTTGTGGCACCTTGAGATTGGAGAGGATGGCGTAGCGATCCTGACCATAGGTGATTTTACTGGTTTTGGGTTGGGGGCACTTCAACTTGACCATGAGGCTTTCTTTGCCGATGTTTTTGGCCGGCTACGCGAGGAGGCTATTGAGCAACTCATTATTGATGTTCGGGAAAACGAAGGAGGGAATGACCCCATTGTCCTGGAGCTGTTCAGTTACCTCAAGTTGACCCCTGATCCTGCCGTTCCGTTTGAGGGCCGGATGCGCTACCAGTCGTTTCCCGTATCACTTCGCCCTTACGTAAAAACCTGGGGCGAGAACATTCCTGCCTTCTTTGAGCCGCGGAAGGGAAAGGATAGGGGAGATGGTTACTATCGCTACCCAAAGGCTTTTACCGGGGAGCGGATGCCAAAACCCAAGAAGCTGGCGTTTGCCGGAGAAGTGGTGTTTCTGACCGGACGTATAAATGCCTCCCTGGGCTTTTACCTGGCCAATAATGCCCGGAGACTGGGAGCAGGGACGTTGATCGGGGAGACAACCGGTGGTTGTCTGCGCGGCATTAATGGAGGCAACCTGGCATTGCTGCGATTACCGGCTACAAACCTTGAGCTGGACTTTCCCGTTTTGGGGGGATTTGCCCTTACGCCACAGCCCGCTACGGGCGTGGTGCCGGATGTGCTGGTTGCCCCTACCGCTGAAAGCATTCGAATGGGGGAAGATCTGGTACTGGCTGCTGCCCGGGCCTATTTGGCCCGGGTAGAGGAATAAGCTGCCATACCTTGTTTCTTGGCCATTTCACTGCTCCCTGCGGCCGCGCCCTGAATAATTCTTGTTGTCAGCGCAACAATATTCCTTCCTAAAGCGTACATTTGCAGCGCACTCACGGGAGTGCAGGAACCTGGTAATGCTGAAAGATGCATTACCAGGTTTCTTTTTACTAAAGCAGATATCGTCATGTACCCACTTAACGAAGCCTACCAGCAGCATTTGGAAGCCATCGCCGTTGCCATTCAGGCCAGCCCTAACCTCGCCAGCTTTCTGGAAGAGGAAGAAGATGAATTTTATGATGCCCTCAAACAGGAGTTTGAGCCACAGATCGAGCAGGCACACCAGCAGTTGATTGACTACAGTCCTTTGGAGATTGAGTCGTTTGAAAACTACCTGCTGGACGAGCGGTTCGAAGGCCTGTTTCTGCCACGTATTCTCGGCTACGCCGTTCTCCGTGGCGAGGTGAATGAGCATGTTTTCTATGCGCGCCAAAATGATCACTTCGGTAATATCCTGAAGGCGATCGCTGGCAATAGCAATTTTGATCAGCTTAGTGCCCGGATCGGACAGAGCGTTCAGTGCGGGTTTGCTCTGAGCAGCGACATTTTCGTGACCAGCCTGATTGATAACGTACCCAGCAAGCGTGTACGTCAGTTCCTGCAGGGACAACGTAGTAGCGATGCCCGTACGAAAGAGGGCCGTTACCGCATTTACCGTCGCTACCTGCGCCAGTTCCGGGGTCGTAACTACCATTACGCACCCTTTCCACTGAACACCGGAGAGCTTACTACGCTGACCAACGCCCTGAATGACTTCCTCTTGTTCCGGGTGAGCGGCGAGCTGAACAACGATGCCATTCTGCCGACTTTGCACGCAATGGTCACCAATCCTGACTTTGCTGGCCGGAGAGAAATCATCCGCCCACTGGTTATCTACGGTGCTTACTTCGCCCCGTCCGATGAGCAACGCGCAGAATTGGTAGCTGCCCTTAATCGCGAGCGCAAGGCTGATGCTGAAGGCACCAGCGAGGAGGTCCTTAGGTTCATCCTGGAGTTGAAGGGGAATCGGGAGGTTCCTTTTGGCCCCGAGCAGGAGCAATTGCTCGGGAGCATTATCGATCGTGCTATTGAAGACGACCTGACGGCTTTCTTCAACCTCACCGACAAGATTCACGCTGACGGCTACATCAACAATGCTGTTCATGAAGCCATCATGGAGGAGCAGCCTAAGCACGCTGGGCTGAGTGCTTTCAACGAGAATATCCGGCAGACAGTCTACGGCTATTTCGCAAAGCTGGCCGGAGGGCTGGGCACTACTGAGCAGGACTACAATGAGTGGTTCGAGATCACGGGTAAGCAATTCCCCGCTTACATCAAGATTTTTGGCAACGAGAGCTTCAACCAGCAGCTCCGCTCTTTGGCGCGCAAATACACGAAGTCATTGATCAAGGTGCACACCAATAAGCGTGGTAAGGACTACCGCGACATCAAGAAGACGACGATGCGTACCTGGCAAGACTACGGTTTCATGACCGAGAAGCAACTCAAAGAGTTCTTCAAGACGCCACGGAAAAAGAAGGTGGCAGAATAAAGAAACCTGAAGTCTGGGCAATCATCGAGTTGCCCGACTGATTGACTTTCGAAGTGGGTAGTTGGTGGTAAGTAATTCCCTGATAATATCTGGACGGGGCTACGAACCACCGACTACCCACTGTTTGCTTAACCCAAGTAGACATTCACATTTTGGGCGCCACCGCAGGTGCAGAGGAGGAGTAGAAAGGCAAAGCGTTATGCGTCATTACCTTGCCTAAAGACCGGGCTAATTGTAGCTGGGGCCATCTTCCATCTCAGCTATTACTGAGAATGCATTCCCCTTGTTGTCCATCACCTGGTTCCACAGCGTTGCAGGCTGACTTTTGAAAAGATAGTTGGCAAACATTGGTGCGGTCACCCAACTTCTGAGTTCTAGCTCTTCCTGAAGTTGGTTATCGCTCCAGCCAGAGTAGCCAACAAAAAAGCGAATATCGCGTGGCGTAATTAGCTCCTGGCTGATCAGGAATTTCAACTGATCGTAGTTTCCTCCCCAGAATACTCCGGGGGCAACCTCGTCGCTACCTTCGAGCAAGTCTCCCTTGCTGTGGAGGTAGTGGATGGTGTCGGTCCCTACCGGGCCACCGAAATAAAGATTAGCCTCGAACTCGGGGAAGTCTTCCACCAGTTCATCGACACGCATTTCGACTTCACGGTTAAGGATGAAGCCAATACTGCCATCCGTCCCGTGGTCCACCAGTAGTACTGCTGTACGCTTGAAATTAGGGTCCATCATGAAGGGTTCCGCGAGCAGAACCGTACCGCTTTTGATTTCCTTTGTCATGGGGGATGCGTTTGATTGTGAGGGTAACGTTGTCCAGCGCTAAATAGTTACTGCTACCGGGGCAGGGAGTCGTAATGCTAACAAAAGTTTAGGGTTTGGGGCCATTAAACCATGTTATTATTTAGAAAAACAATGGAGGGGGCTGTTGAATTTATGAGATAAAACCAGTGGCGTTTTATCAAGAAAACCGGCTGCTCCGAGTTGAGGCTGGTCGGAGTGAAGCTCCTGGGCCAAATGCTTAATGAGTGAATATTTGCTATGATCCTTTAGCCGCTTATTGCGTTAGTTTGGAGAATAATTGAGCCAGTTGCTACAGATGATAGGGCTGACAGACACTGCCATAAACGGCAGGGTAAATGGTTGGTACTAAGTTCTTTGCTGTCTGATCGTGCCAATCCTAACGATATATTACCTTTGACGCTATGCGCAAATTACTTTATCTATCCGTGCTCCTGGTGGCACTTTATCTAGGAATCACCTACTTTTTCAGTGGTCTGATTTTGCATACTCCGGACCGCGATATTGAAACTGTTTACGCGTTGAACATGGAGCGCTGGGGCCTTGACTTAGATAGTCTTGTGCAGACTTTGCCTCCCACAGAGGACTTTACGCTGGAAAGTACCGTCGATGGAGCCAATCTATCGGGGTGGTTGGTTGCTCCGGATAGCATTAAGTGTGGTGTCGTATTTGCTCATGGTTACAGTGTCAATCGTGCCAATATGCTCAAGTATGCGCCCATCTTTAGTGAGTGTGATTGCGCAATGGTCTTTTATGACCACCGGGGACACGGAGACAGCGATGAAGCCTACGGTAGTGGGGGGCATCACGAAGCCACTGACTTAATCACGGTGAGTGAGATGTTAGCGGAAAAAACAGGACTGACACATGACCGGATCGGATGGTTTGGTGAGAGTTGGGGCGGAGCGACAGTGATTCTGGCCGCCGCCAAAGCAGCCACTAAGCCCGCCTGGGTCGTCTCTGAATCTTCGTTTGCCGACTGGGAAAGTGCCGTGATGGAGCGGGGGGTAAAGGATTACGGGAGCATGCTCAACGTTCTTGCCCCGGGGGCCTTCACCTGGACAGGTTATCGGGCCGGGGTCGTGTTTGAGGAGGTCAGTCCGGTTAAGGCAGTTGCTAACCTTGAGGTGCCGCTATTGATTTTCCACTCGAAAGCGGATACGCTTACCTATCCGATTCAGGGTGACCAGCTAGCTGAAGCTGCTAACCCGGAGCTGACAACCTACCATGCGCTTGATTGGGGGGCATGGCACGCCCATAATATTATCTGGGACCGTGAACAGTATACCAGAATGGTACATAATTTTACTGGTGATTGGTGTAGCCCGATGCCTGCAGAAGAAGCGGAAGTTGAAAATACTGCCCCGGAGTCTGCATCTGATGAAGACTGATTTAACAGGATACGGTATCTTGCTTCCCCCAGAGGGCATTTTGGACCCTCTTTTCATCCAACCATCTGACTATGCAACGCCGTTCCTTTCTCGCCACATCCTTAGCCTTACCCACCGCGCTGGCTGCAGCACCTCAGCAAGCTGACCGCTCAGATGAGGGGCCATTTACCATTAGCCTGAAAGGGGATGCCATCGGAGTAGATGGTTCACCAATGGAGATGTTGAATTATGCGATTGAGCATGGGTTTAACGCGCTTTCCGTTCCCGCCCAGTGGCTTGAGCGCTGGTCGCAAGCTGATCGGGATAAGTATGCTGCATACGCCAAGCAAAATAACATCAGTTGGGGCGCTAACGGGCTACCCATTGAGTTTCGTAAGTCAGAGGAACAGTTTCGTGCAGATCTCGGTAGCCTGCCCGTACACGCCAAGAATCTGAAATCAATCGGCGTCGACCGCATTGGAACCTGGATCTTGCCAATGCACGATACCCTGACTTACAATAAGAATATGGAGCAACACGCAAGGCGCTTGCGTGATGCAGCCCGCATCCTCGGAGCGGAGGGTATTAAACTCGGTCTGGAATACCTGGGCACCACCAACCTGCGACACAGTCAGCGGTTCGCCTTTATTTCCAGCGGACAGGAAA
Organism: uncultured Lewinella sp.; assembly: GCA_964616365.1. Taxonomy (GTDB): domain Bacteria; phylum Bacteroidota; class Bacteroidia; order Chitinophagales; family Saprospiraceae; genus Neolewinella. The sequence continues at coordinate 12,092 of CAZTTF010000279.1, forward strand.
CTAAAGAGCTGATTGCAGCTATCGGAGAACCGAATGTCGGCGTAATTCTGGATAGCTACCACTGGCATACTGCCCGGGAAACGGCTGAGGACCTGATGTTGTGGAGCAACGATGAAATCGTTGCTGTCGATCTTAATGATTGTAACGCTCAGCTTTCACTCGATGAGCAGACAGATGTGGCAAGGGAGCTTCCCGGTGCTACGGGCGTAATTGATCTCAATACCTTCCTGCAAACACTCGCAAAGATCGGATACGACGGTCCGCTGCGCGCAGAACCCTTCAGTTCAACCTTGAACCAGATGGAGAATGCACTGGCAATGAAGGCAACGCTGTCTGCAATCCAGAGCGCAATCAAAAACGCAGGGCTCTAAACGAGATCGCCCCCAAAGCATGAAAGTCTTTGGGGGCGATTTACTAGTAAGACAAAGCGGCAGCGCCTAGATAATTCCAATGGTACCGAGGTAACGCTCTGCGTCAAGTGCAGCCATACATCCAGTACCGGCAGCAGTAACTGCCTGGCGGTAAACGTGGTCAGCGGCATCACCAGACACAAATACGCCCGGGACATTGGTTTTCGTGGAGTTTGGCTGGTGGATCAGGTAGCCAGTGTCTTCCATGTCCAACCAGTCTTTGAAGATGGCTGTGTTAGGCACGTGGCCGATGGCCACGAAGAAACCTGCGATATCAATCTCCTGCTTGTCGCCAGTCTTGTTGTTAACGACCCGGACACCCGTTACGAATTCGTCCCCGAGGATCTCTTCCGTCTCGGTGTTCCAGTAGATCTTGATGTTTTTCTGCTTGAACACGCGGTCCTGCATGATCTTGGAGGCACGCATTTCGTCACGGCGGACGAACATGTGAACAGTAGGACAAAGGTTGCTCAGGTAAAGCGCCTCTTCTGCAGCACTATCTCCGGCACCAACAATAGCCAATTCCTTACCGCGATAGAAGAAACCATCACATACGGCACAGGCGCTTACACCATTGTTAGTGAGGCGTTGCTCACTTTCGAGGCCAAGCCAACGGGCACTTGCTCCAGTAGAGATGATCACAGTGTGAGCTTGGATCTCTTCACCAGCTTCCGTGTAGATTTTGTGGACAGGACCCGTGAAGTCAACCTTGTCGATAAGCTCGTACTTAACTTCAGTGTTAAAGCGCTCAGCTTGCTTACGCAGGTCTTCCATCATCTGAGGCCCCATAATACCATCAGGGTAGCCAGGGAAGTTTTCTACGTCGGTCGTTATCATTAACTGACCACCAGGCTCTTTGCCAGTGTACAGCACGGGGCTAAGGTTGGCGCGAGCGGCATAAATGGCGGCGGTGTATCCCGCCGGGCCAGAGCCAATGATAACGGTCTTTAGTGGTTCCTTACTCATGATGGATAAATTTTATTGGGGGCAAAAGTAAGCAAAGCACGGCGGTATACCATCCGTGCCTGCGTAATAGAATACAAGTAGTGGAAATGATTGGTTGGGAGGAATACTGTCGGATTCCGACGACTTCATACCCCTATCTTTCATTCGAGGTTTTTAGGCCTGTTTTGTATGCTGATTGAGATTGAAGAAAACTATATTAGGCTAGTATTAATAGCTGTTTAGTGATAACGGGGCCTTGGAGGTCTTTAGCAGGTGGTTTGTTTTATTTTGTTTATATTTGTTTTTGTTAAAACAAAAAAGAACAATGCAAGTTAACCTACTCAGTTGTGGACAGGACCGCCCTGACCGCCGGGCAATTGCCCGAACCATCGAAGACATTGCAGATGGTATTGATTTCAACCTGGCTAATGAATTGACCAGTATTTTACTCGACGGCTCTCCGGTAGAGATTGAAATTTCGGAGAACCCAAGCTCTGCCTATCGTGCGCTCCGTAAGCTGGACGTCGATTACGAAATTGTTGAATAAAAAATGCTCGGGGGCGAGTCTTACGGGCTATGTAAAGGGAGTTAGTTTTCTCCTCTCCGATTGAGTTCGTCCCTAATCAGCGCAGCCTTTTCATAATTCTCATTGCTCAGTACTTCCTGAAGCATGTTGTTAAGCTCTCCTACGTTGAACTTAGAGAGGTTGTCGTCCTCAATCTCCGTTTCTACTGGCGTTTCAGCCAAGCCTTCCTCATCATTCGCTGGGTCATCGTCTCCTTGAAGCTCGATGCCAGCGTTTTCCAGGATGTCAGCGTAAGTATAAATGGGGCATTCGAAACGGGTAGCCAGTGCAAGTGCGTCACTGGTACGGCTGTCAACTTCGATGATTTCACCATCACGATCAAGCACCAGACGGGAAAAGAATACACCTTCCCGAAGATCACTGATGATGATTTCGCGCAACTCCGTGCGCAGCGTCTGGAGTGTGTTCTTAAACAAGTCGTGGGTCATGGGGCGAGGGCCAACCATGCCTTCAATCGCAATAGCGATTGCCTGAGCTTCGGTACTCCCAATGATTACCGGCAGCCGTCGTGGTCCACTGATTTCGCCGAGTACAACTGCATAGTTGGACGACTGCGACATACTGCGACTGATGGCCATAACCCGGAGCTCAATCTTGTTCATACCTTGTGCTTTCTTCTCTTGCTAACGGTTTGTCTCCCCGCTGAGTTTAACCCTAAAGCCCGGCGGGCCGCGAAGATACACATTTGGCCGGACTAATCCTCTGCTTTGGCGGCTTGCCAAAGCGCTTCCATTTCTGCGAGTGCCATATTGGCGAGCCCGCCTTCTCCGGCGGCCTGTTCAACGGATTCGAAGCGCCGCCGAAACTTGATGTTGGTGCGCTCAAGTGCCGTTTCGGGATCAATACCTTGCCAGCGCGCATAATTGATCAGACTAAAGAGGAGATCCCCAAATTCAGCTTCCCGGTCTTTTTCGTTGTCAGCTTCCCGGAACTCTTCCATCTCTTCGCGGACTTTATCCCAAACTTGATCAACATTGTCCCAGTCAAAGCCAAACTGTGCCGTTTTCTCCTGCATGCGCATGGCTTTTACCATTGCCGGCAGGGCGGTAGGAACACCGGATAGGACGGTTTTTTTACCCTTGCCTGCCGCCAGTTTGATTTTTTCCCAGTTTTGCTTGACGGCTTCTTCGTCCTCGGCAATAACATCTCCGTAGATGTGTGGGTGGCGTTCAACCAGTTTGTCGCACACAGCATTCAAGGCATCGGCAATATCCCAGGCTCCTTGTTCACTCGCAATCTTGGCGTAAAAAACCATGTGGAGCAGCAAATCGCCCACTTCTTCCTTAATGCCTTCAAGATCTTCTTTCAGGAGTTCATCTGCGAGCTCATAAGTCTCCTCAATGGTCAGTTTCCGTAGGCTTAGAAACGTTTGCTTCCGGTCCCAGGGGCATTGCTCCCGGAGCTCATCCATGATGGTAAGCAAGCGTTGAAAAGCAGTTAACTGGGTAGACATGGCAGATATTTAGGCTGCAAAGATAATTGGCTTCGGGTCAGCTGAGGTGCTTTTCCCCCGCCTCTTTTTTGTGTCGTCAAACTTTAGGTGAACACCATTAGTGTATTGAACTTCGGGGAGGTTCTATCTTTATGACTATCAAAATACAGTCGATGAGTAATCATATTTATACCCCAGAGATCATTTGTGCGGGGGAACTCTTACTTGATCTGATCAGCCTGGAGTACGCTGAAGATTTTCGGGGAGCTGACAAATACCAACGGCTGCCCGGAGGCAGCCCGGGGAACCTTGCGATGAATCTGGCACGCCTGGGACGGTCGGTCGGGCTGGTGGCAACAGTTGGCGACGACGATGCCGGAAGCTTACTGATCGATGCCGCCGCTGAGGCCGGCGTTTCCACGTCCCTGATCCACCGGCATCCGGAGCCTACCACCCTGATTTTGGTTACCAAAAGCCAGGCCGTCAGCGATTTCGAACCCTACCGGATGGCAGACCGCCACATTATTCCTGCTCAGTTTCCTGCTGAGGTGATGGAAGGTGTCAGGATTTTGCATACTACGGCTTTTGCGCTTAGTAAGGAGCCCGCCCGAGGCAGTATCCTGGCGGCCCTGCGCAGCGCCGCTGCGCAAGGGGTGCGATTGAGTGTAGACTTTAATTACGCGGATAAAATATGGGGGGGAGACCGGGCCGCTGGCCTGGCAACCCTGACGGAGATTGCCGCTGCCGGAGGGTTGGTTAAGGTAAGCGAGGTTGATTTTGAACGACTCTTTGAGGAGATGGTCATCGATTACCATTCTGCGGCACACAAGATCAAGGATCTGGGCGCCCACGTTGTTTGCCTGACCCTGGGCGAAGAAGGCTGCTTTGTGGTGCATCCGGAAGGGGAGTTTTATTTACCCGCACGGCCCGTAGAGGTAAAAGATACAACCGGCGCCGGAGACGCCTTCTGGTCTGGTTTCCTGGCAGCCCACCTGGCAGGTAAGGATTGGGAGACCTGCGCTCGCTGCGGGCGTGGCATGGCGGAGCGGAAATTAGCGACGGTTGGACCGCTACTGTTAGTGCCTGGCCTGGATGATCTGGCCCAATAATACTTCAGAACTACTCAGCTATCTGTTATGTCCACAAACGCAATGCTTGAACAGTTAGGGGTTAACGATCTGGCGTTTCCTCACAATCAACATAAATGGCTTTTGCCCGGAAGTAGGGCTGTACCCTAACCTGGCACCCGCGCTCCGCCGCCCTGCTACTGTCTTGCTGAGCACTGATGCGGATGTTTCCCTGGGTCAATACATCATAGAGCAGGACGAATTTTCCTGGCTTCTGGATCGTCTGGAAACTTGAAATCGGCGGGATGTCCAACGTTTGTGGGCCGGCAGGATGAATGCGGCGATAGTAATCGAAGGTTGGCAGTACACCATGGTGAAGCACTGGTTGGTAAGCGGGATCGATCTCCCACGCAAGCGCCCGGGCATTGCTGTACACCTCAGGGGTGGTAAAGTGGCGCAGCACGTTTGTGCCTCCGGCAATGAGCAGCCAGAGTCCTACGACCAGTGGTTTTAAAAGCGGGGGGGAGGCTTCAAAAACTGTTTTGCTGACTTGCGCCGCCAGTATCCACCAAGCTGGCAGGGTAAACAATAGTAGTCGGGGGATCAGGCTGTAGTAGCCAAACATGGAAGCTACTAAAACAAGGCCGATGGGGAGCAGGAGCCAGCCGTTGACGCGGGCTCGGTAAACCGTGACTGCAAGCAGCAATACCGTAGCGCCGGTAACAATAGCCACGGCGGTGTAGCCAAAGGCGAGTTTCGGAAATACCTGAATCAGGTTTGTCGCCTGCTCCCAGAACCCCTCGCTGCCAGGCAAAGGGAAAAAGTACGGACTGTGATAGACCGCCAGGTATCTACTGCCTACCGATGGCTGAAGCAAACTGAAATAGAGCAGGCCAAACGAAATAAGCCAGACTCCGATAGTCATCAGTAGCGCACGTAGGGAGGCGCGCGCCGCTGCTTCAGGGGCTTTGGGCGGCGGAGCGCAGGTGCAAAGTAAGTGGTAACTGCCGATGGCGGCGAGGATGAATACGGCCGGCAAAGACAGCCAGACCGCAATTGCTCCAATCGCTGCCCATTTCCAGCCAGCCTGAAACGATTTCAATCCGTAACCGAGTAAAATTGCAGCTACCCCCATATCGATGGCATAGGGTTTGACTTCACCCACGTAGCGCAGAACTGAGGGGTTGGCAAATAATAAGGCGAGGGGAAGCAGTGTCCACCAACCAAGTTTTAAGGATCTGGAAGCGACTAATAAGCCATAGATGGTCAGCAAGCCGCCGATCATTGCCGGAATCCGCAAGCTGCGCTCTCCGTAGCTAAACAGTGTGCCACACATTTTGGCCATAACCAGATAGAGTGGGGGAGCATACTGCCGGTGATCGAGCGGAGAAAATAAACCCCCAAAGGACCGGTCGTAGAGATTGCGGGCAATATTCGCTTCGTCAATAAACAGTGGGCGGTTGGCCCACCAGTTGATGCTCCACAAGAAGATTCCGGCCCCGATCAGGACGATTGCAGTCCAGAGAAGATGTTTTTTTCTCACGGCGCAAAATTAGTCTAAATTTTTTCTGGGGTGCATCATTTTGAGAATCAGCTAATTGGCTCCAGGGGAGGGATTTTTTTTCGTTTTTAAATGCTTTTTTCTTGCAAGGGTGAAATCAATCGCCCTATATTTGCATCGCTTTAGAAATAAGGCAATTGGCTGAGCAGCCAGCAGACGCGGATTTAGCTCAGTTGGTAGAGCGCAACCTTGCCAAGGTTGAGGTCGCAGGTTCGAATCTTGTAATCCGCTCCAACACGCGAAAAGGGCCATTGATCTTCGGATCGATGGCCCTTCTGCATTTTTATTAAAGCTAGGGGTTCCTAAACTGAGAAGCTACTCCCGGTCGCTTGCTG
>CAZTTF010000280.1:0-24813 GCA_964616365.1 uncultured Lewinella sp.
CAATTAGTCATCCTAGTAAGCGCCTGGCGGTATCTCCGTCAGGCGTTTTATTATTAGCGCGTGCCAACCTGATAAAAATAGAATGTACATCATCAAACAATGTACTCCCCTTGTTTTAGATCAAGTTTTAGCTATACCTAAAGTCTGGAAAAACTAAAACCTTTACCTCTGAAAGACAGCACTTTACGGATCAAAAGAACGAGAACCTCCTCTTTTGCTCTGTCAAGAGCACTTTTCCTTATATCTTCAGAACTGTAATCGTTGCTGGCTATTTCTTTAATAATCTAAACCCGCTGAAATGAAAAACATGAAAAAGCTGTTCCCGTTGCTGTTAATGGTGATACTTTTTAGTAGTCATGACATGTACTTAAAGCTCGATGGATATTTCCTGGAGCCGGAGACAGCGGCGAGCATTCAACTCTTTAACGGCACCTTTGATAAGAGTGAGAATGTGATTACCCGGGACCGGATGCTAGACGTCAGCCTTGTTGGAAAAGGAAAACGAACGCGCATAGACACTACGGCGTGGACAGAAGATGACGCCATTACTATCCTGAACTTTACGACCGGTGCTCCCGGCACCTGGGTGGCGGGGGTGTCTACCGCTCCGCGGGACTTTGCCCAAACAGCAGAAGCCTTTACCCGCTACCTCAAGCACGACGGGGTACTTGATGTCCTGGAAGAACGGGAAAAAGCCGGCACCGCTGATCAGGATGTAGTAGAGCGTTACTCAAAGCACGTCAAGACTATCTTCCAGGTGGGCGACCAGACCTCCAGCGATTGGCGCACTGAGCTGGGCTACCCAATTGAGTTCATCCCGCTGGGAAATCCTTACACCTTACAGCCGGGAGACGTCCTTCCCGTACGGTTGTTGTGGCAGGGTGAGCCGTTGGCGAACCAGATTGTTTATGCCGCATCGGCAACCGCCACCCATACGCATGCCGATAGAAGTGAGCACGAACACGGTGCAGAAGAAGACCATACGCATACGGAAGGGACAATGCTGCGCACAGACGACAATGGCAACTTTTTGGTAGAACTAACCAACGATGGCACTTGGTACCTGCGTACTATTTACCTCGTGGAGTCACCAGAAGCAGAGATCACCCACGAGTCGAATTGGGCTACCCTGACCTTCTCTGTGCCCCACGGGCACAGTCATGGTACTGATGGGCACAGTCATGCAGACGGTAACAGCCACAGCCATGACCACGGTGATGGCCATGAGCATAGCCATGATGAAGCTCATGACCATGAAGAAAGCGGAATTCCAGCCTACGTCTACTGGCTCGGCAGCCTGGCGATCATCACTGGTCTTTTCTTCTATTTCAACCGTTCTGAACAGGAGTAAGCGTATGTTTACCGCCTGGTATTCTAATCTTCATTCAGTGATCTCATCTTCCATGTCACGCACACCTGATTTACGGCTACTGTTGAGCAGCCTATTACTCCTGTTTCCTTTACTCCTGGCGGCCCACGGGGTAAGTTCTGCTGATCAGGAAACCCTCAGTAATGGCGGTCTGATGGCTTATATTCTCGTCGGTGCCAAACATATGGTAACCGGCTATGACCACTTACTTTTTCTGGCAGGCGTAATCTTTTATCTGAGTGGATTTAAGGACATCGTGAAATTCATTACGGTTTTTACGCTGGGCCACAGTATTACTCTGATCAGTGCTACCTATTTAGGCATCCAGGCGAACGAGCATCTGATCGACGCCGTCATTGCTCTAAGTGTACTCTACAAGGGGTTTGAAAACCTGGACGGTTTTCAGAAGATATTCAACACCAAAGGGCCCAACCTACTGGCCATGGTGTTCCTGTTCGGTCTTATTCATGGGTTTGGCTTATCTACCCGGCTACAGTCTTTCGATATGGGGTCGGAACAGTTCCTGGCCAAGATTGTCTGCTTTAACGTTGGCGTCGAGCTGGGGCAAATAGCCGCACTTATCCCCATCGTCTTTATCATTACCCGCTGGCAAAAACGCAAAAGCTACAAGGCTTTCTACAAATCCGTCAATACCTACCTCATCATAGCCGGGATTGCGCTGTTCTTGTATCAGATGTATGGCTATTTTAATGGATAAGTAGGGAGTCAAAAGTAACTGACGTCAGGTTTAGACGAGACAATAATGCAAGTTGCTGACTACCATGCTCTAACCTCCCGAGATCATCAAGTCTGTTGTTCTTTTAATCTGTTAGGCAGTCATGACCGTCTAACAGCTAAAAACTAACAGACGAAACAAAAAAAACATAAGTGTTCAGTCCACTTCAACAAGAAGAAACTAAGCATCGTTGCAAAACCTCGCATTAACTACCTCCAAAACGAGAGTTGCCTGAAAACACCGGAGGTAGCCATTTGTGGGTTCCTTCTTAAGACTGGGGAAAAAGCTCTACGTTGATGATTCAGCTTAAGCGAACCATTATCGTTCAACTAAACATTGCACCTGCGGCCCCGCCCAAAATTGTCATGCAGGGCCGGCTTAGGGTTTTCGACGGCGAACTTATTTTCGCGCCTCTTATTCGAAACATTCCAGATGAAGCATTTATTCCTTTGCCTACTTGTATTTTCCCTCTGTGCTTGTACGGACTCAGAGACCGCCAAAGAGGCTAGTGAGTCCCCGTCGGCCCCAGCTCCTCAGCAGGACGCCGAAGTGCAGGAGACCGTCGAACCGTTAGCTATTACTTTCCCCTGTAATAAGCTCTCAGATCAGCTGGTCGCTACCGCTCTGGGTTGGAAGAAATCTGCTCCCGGCGTTTCATCTTCCATGCGAAATGGCACCCTCAACACTTGCCTTTTCACCGGCACCTCTAATGAAGGGTCCGTATCGGCCGTAATCTCCTATAGCGACCCCATCACGATTGAAAACAAGTACCTCGAGCGCAGCTTCAAAAACACACTCGCCAGAGCCAACGATAAAATGAGCGTCAAAGCAGTTCCGACAACCTTGGGAGATGAGGCTATTTACAGCTACGGAGAGCAAGGTCCGAACATCGTTTTCAAACTGCAGTGGCGGCGTGGGAACAGCGTTGAATATTCTATCAGCTATCGTGCTGACAAGCCTTATGACGAGGACGTAATGCTGGAACGCCTTGAAACCCTGGCCCAAAAGCTTCAATAGCTTATCAGGTGGACAGATTCCCGCAGGCGTCAACTAGCATCAGAAAGTAGATAAGTAGCAGATTACAAGGCATTAGAACAACAGTCAGACCATTTTCTCCACCAGCTCCTTGAAAAGCTTGTAGGCCACCATCGCGGTCATGTTATTCAGATCGCGGGTAGGGTTGTACTCCACGATATCTGCTCCGATAACAGGTACGTCAATACGTTGAATACAATCGATCAGCTGGCGGGTGCTCATGCCCCCGGGCTCATGGTGAGAAATGCCGGGCGCAAAGGCAGGGTCTAGCACATCAAGGTCTAAAGAAACATAGAGCGGACCTTCCAGTGACGAGAGGAAGCCTGGAGTAAAGTCTTTCATCTCCACTACTTTGACGCCGAACCGCTGTGCCTGCTCCCGCTGATGGGTATTGAACGTCCTGATCCCTACCTGCGTCAGCGTATTTATTTTGCCGGTTTCCATCAGTCGCGCGAAGGGTGAGGCGTGCGACAGGGGATTATCATCAAAATTATCGTAGAGGTCGGCATGGGCATCGAAGTGCAGGATGTTTAATCCAGCGTATCGATCGGCAATAACGTCGATCACTGGAAAGCTGACGGAGTGGTCTCCACCAAAAGCAATTACCCGGCTCCCGTCCTGCGTCAGGTGACGCATTTTTTCCTGGATAGCGGCAAAACCTGCTTTGGGGTCTGTTCCCGAAAAAGCCACGTCTCCGCAATCCTGAAAAACTTCTCCTTCCCGGACGTCGAGTCCGGATTCAGAAAAAGTGTTCGCAGATCCTTCGACCTCCATGAGACGGATCCGGCGCGGAGCCAAAGCAGGGCCTTTCAGGAAAGAAGAGTTGGCGTCGTAAGGAATACCGACAAGCTTGATCATGATGCTTTAGTTGTAAAATCGATAGCGCCTCGATGGGGGCTAGGTTAAAAGTAGGTTGCGTTACAATTTATAGTTTGCGCCTATCCCTCCAGATAGCGCAGGAGCCATTTAGCGACTCCGTCTTCTTTGTTCCCGGCGGTAACGGCATCCGCAACGGCTACTACTTCGGCGCGCGCGTTGCCAACGGCAACGCCAGTCCCGACCCCAGCCAGCATCTCAATATCATTGTAATTATCGCCAAAGGCGATACAATCAGCAAGACCTACCCCGGGATAACTGTGGGCCAGTAACGAACGAATACCAGTCAGCTTGGAAATGCGCTTGTCAGCAATTTCCAGGTAAGTATCCTTGGATCGATAAAGGTGTAACTGCTCAGCGTACCTTGCCTGTAGTGCCGACACCAAAGCATCCAGTTCAGCGGGTTCCCCCATCACCATTACCTTATGCGCGCCAATTTTTCGTGCATTCCAGTCTTCCAGGGTTACGTTCACCGGCTGAATAGCGGGAATAACCTTTGTATTATTCTTTTCTCTGCTGGCGTAGAAATCCATGCTTTCCACGTACCATTCATCCTCGTGAAAAAGCTGAATTGAAAGCGTAGTACCTGCTTGCAGGCTGCTTATTTGCTGTACCACCTCAAGGTCTATCGTCTGGCTATTAAGGATCAGGCCATCGGCAATGACCAATCCACCATTGTAAGCAATCAGCGGAGCTCCTGCTATTGCCAGATCAGCCTGCAAGTGCGTCATGGCTGCGGGCATGCGGGAGGAGATCAAAATGAAGGGATGCTCGCGTTGCGAGAGTTGCGCAACAGCCGCCTGAAGCGTAGAAGACACTTCCCGCTCAGCATTGAGCAGGGTGCCGTCGATATCGGAGAAGAAAATGGAACCAGGTTGGATCATGGGGGAAAGATAACACCTCCCAGTTGTTGTATCCCCCCTTTGACAACAACGCGGTAGCTACCGGCCCTGATCACGAGTCTCGTTATCGCACCAGTACGACTTCTCCGGTTAGCAATTCAGTAGTACCGTCCTCTCGGGTATAGGTAAGTTGGTAGACATACACTCCGGCGTTGAGCGCCTGTCCGTTCCGACCCCGACCATCCCAGCCGAAAGCATCGTCGCCAAGGGCGACGACTTCGAAGTCGGCCACCTGACCGCCCCAACGGTCGAAAAGCCGAAAGCCTTGCACCGACCGGATAGCTGGCCCCGCGTATACAGTAAGGAGGTCATTCACGCCATCGCCATTGGGGCTAAAGGCTGTCGGAACGTAGACCCCTACCCGCTCGTCAACAATCACGGTCGTAGTGGCTGCCCCCGGGCAGCCAAATTCGCTGACGAAGTTCACCGCGTACACCGTCGTCGACTGCGGTTGGACGCTGACTGCGCTACAGTCTGGCGTAAGGCAATTTACATCACCGGACCACACCACTTCATCAAAGGCTACGTTAGCCAGCAACTCCAGCTCCGTGCTGTCGCCAAGACGAATTGTACCGCCTCCCTGCAGGCTCGCTTCAGGAATAAGGACACTGGGAACCGTCAGTTCCACCTCGGCCCGACAGCCCCGGTCATCTTCAGCCCGCAGGACGTAGGCCCCCGGACAGAGCGCGCCGAAGCGCGCCGTGGCCGACAAAGCCTCATCATCAAGCGCATACAACCAGGTAGACTGAGGTGCCCCAACAACAATTGCTCCCGAGCAAGCAGTCTCGCAATCAGGTGGCACCACCGCCCCGCTAATTTCAATACTCACCAGGCGGATAACCACTTCCGCTACCGATCCCGGGCAGCCGGCGCCATCCGGTGCGCGGTAAAGGAATCGGTAGACCCCTTCCGGCTGCCCTGCGGCCCGGAAAACACCGTTGGTGAGGTCCACATTCTGGTTATCGAGGGTGTTTGCAGAGATAGCTTCCCAGGTACCACCTGCCGTGGCTCCGGTCAATTCATCAGCGAGCAGGATATCCGCCACGGAAGAGACACACCTTTCTTCTACCTGTAACTGCGCACCTGCTGTGGGGGGCGGATCAATCTGCAGCGTAGTCTGGTAATCAGCTAAACATTCTAACGCTGCACCAGCGGGAACATACTGCAGGGTATACGTTCCCGGTGTTGCATTTTCGAGCGACAACAGGCTTCCCGACAAGGCGGGCAGACCATTCGCATCCGGGTTGAGCACCTGCCAACTTCCCGCCGGGACACCGGCGGGTAAGAGGGCAGACAAGTCCCTGCGCTCCGTACTCCCATTGCACCCGCGCGCCGCCGCCGCTACAACAATCTCCGTACAGCCACAATCTTCCACTCCACTTATTTCCGCAGTACAACCATTTGCGTCTGTGACTACCGACATAAACGGTGTACCACTGGGAAGGCTATCCAGGCTGAAAGTATTTGTCGTCGCGGTTCCGTTGACCTGGTAGGGAGCAAGCCCCCCAGACAATTCCAAAAACGCCGTATAGGTCAGGTTATCGGGTGCGCATTCCGTTTCCGCAAGTAAGATGTCGGGCAGCGAATTAACCGTGACCACCACCGAATCCGTAGCGATACAGCCATTAAGTGTTGCCGCAACCTGGTAAGTAGTAGTTTGGTCAGGCGCAACCATCCGCTGTGCACCAAAATCGCCATCTCCCCAGGTGAGACTAGCCCCTCCTGCCACTGCAGTAAGCTGGATACTATCTCCCTGGCAAATCGCGGTATCCGCCGGTAATGCTACCGTTACTGCAGGGAAAACCGCTACGCTAAAAAAGGCTGTATCTGCACAATTCCCGGTTCCGGCAACGGCAAAAAACACCTCTGGTGCGACCGGACTAACATCAAGACTGTTACCTACGCTACCATCGCTCCAACGGAATGGTCCGTCTCCACTGGCTAGCAAAGTCGTCGTCGTTCCAGCACAAACCGTGGAAGCTCCACTAATGCTTACAGCTGCCCGAGGTAGTACCATAACTTCAATTGAATCGATAACGGGGCAGTTTTCCGTAAAGCCCGTAACCTGATAGGTGGTAGAACTTTGCGGGGCTACCCGAATACGGGCGGCCGTCTCCCCGGTAGACCACAGGTAGGAGGTGGCCGTAGTCGCCTGCAGCGCAACCGTATCGCCCGGGCAAATTGCCGGTACATCCACCAGCTCAACCTCTGGCGTAATCACCCGAAGATTTACCGTATCGTTAGCCGTACACCCGTCTGCATTGGTAGCCTGAACACTCACGCTTAGGGTCGTATCGGGCAACAGGGTAATCGTTGGGCTTACTGCGCCGGTACTCCAGACAAAGGCAACACCGTCACCAACAGGCGTTATTGTCACCTCCTCTCCGGCACATATCGTTTGATCAGCGCCAACGTCGATGTTCGCCGGAGGTAATACTGCCACATCCACAGAATCTGTGACCGCACAATTGCCCGTACCTACAGTTGCAAAATACTGGGTAGCAGTCGTAGGCTGCACAACAATGCTCGGGCCAACTTCTCCGGTACTCCAGGTAACTGGTCCCGTACCTGACGCCGTTAGCAGCAGGCTATCACCGAGGCAAAGGGCCTCGGCAGCGCCTATGTCAACACTCAAATCATTGCTAACTGATACTTCTACCGTGTCGCGCACTATACAGCCAGTGATGGTTGCATTCAAGGTAAGAATGGTATCCGTGAAAGGAGCTAGTCGTAAGGTTTGCCCCGTAAAGCCAGTATTCCAAAGATAGGCCTCGGCAGCAGGTGCAGTGAGGGTGATGGAATCAGCAGGGCAAATAGTACGGTCTTCGCCAAGATCAATCTCCGGATCCCGAACCATCAGGTTGATCGTATCGGTAGCGGAGCAACCATTCGTGGTTACCTGGAGGCTAAAGCTGGTATCCTGGAGAACGGTTACCACCAGGCTATCCCCAAGGAAACCATTGCTCCAATTGTAGGCATCCGCCGGAAGCTGACTGGCAAGGCTTGTTGTAGCCCCCACACAAAGTGACAAGTCCGGACCAAGATCTACCTCCGGGCTAGCCGTTACGTTAACCACTACTTCGTCCGTAGCCGTACAATCTGCACTTCCAACACGCACGGTGAAAGTAGTCGTGGTATTCGGAGCAACCCTTAGTGTTGGAGATTGTGTCCCGTCATTCCACAAGAATGGTCCCGTTCCTGTAGCCGAAAGTGTGATTGAATCTCCGGCGCAAATGGTTTGGTCGTTGCTGGCTGTAACCTCCGGGGCCGCAATGATCGTTATCGCAACGCTCTCCGTTACCGAGCAACTCCCGTTGCTCGCCGTGGCCGTATAAGTCACCGTACCGGAAGCATGCAACGGGATGGTCGCCGTGCTCTCTCCGTTATCCCACAGAATGTCGTCAAAGGTGCCGTTGGCCGTGAGCGTGGTCGCGTCGCCGGCGCAGAAGGTCTGGTCGCCGCCCAAGTCAAGGGTTGGTTGGGGAGTTACGGTTACCGTAACGTCAGCAGTTGCACTACACGCTCCCGTCCCTGCAGTTACCGTGAAGGTTTCCGTAGCGAGCGGAGTGACGGTAATATTGTCCCCCACAGCACCATTGGACCAGGTAAATGGACCATCTCCAGAAGCCGTCAGCGTTACCGGGGTTCCAGCACAGACCGTTTGTGTACCACTGGCTGAAACAGACGCAGCGGGCAAAACAGTTACGGTAATATCATCCGAAGCAGTGCAGCTACCTTGGGTAGCGGTAGCCGTGTAAGTTGTGGTTACTGTCGGAGCGACGGTTACGGCATTATCGAGTGCTCCGGTGCTCCACTGAAATGGGCCATCCCCTACCCCACTTAGGGTAATGGTCTCCCCGGCGCAGATCGTCTGATCTGTACCGAGATTAACCGATACATCGGTAACAGCGACGGTAAAGTCGGCTACCAGGCTACAGCTTCCTTCGGTTAGGGTAACGCTGTAATTCTGATCCGTTGTAGGGTTTGCGGAAATGGAAGGTGTAATAGCACCAGTACTCCACTGGTAGGTGGCACCTGAGGTGCCCCCGACTGCCGTCAGGGTAACCGGCTCACCCGGACAAACACTTGCGGTGGAGACATCAAGTGCGAGGCTGATGGGGGTTACGGTTACCACGAAATCATCGCTGGTACTACAGCTACCAGGACCGTCACTAACGGAATAAGTGGTCGACGTAGTGGGAGACACCGAAATGGAGGTCCCAGTCTGTCCGGTACTCCAGGTAAAGGGCCCCGTCCCCGAAGCAGTCAGGGTAATACTTTCTCCGGCGCAGACCGTTGCCGGGCCGGCAATTACGGGCGCAATTGCGGGGTCTACAGTAATATCCAACTCCTGATCACAGGCCCCGTCGGTAATTGTTACGGCGTACGTTGTAGTCACTAATGGTGAAACAGTAATCGAGGAAGATGTTTGTCCGGTGCTCCAGTCATAGGTTACTCCGGCAGGCAAACTCCCCGTAACGGTAATATCAACGGGTGTTCCGGCGCAGACCACCGGATCGCTTAGTTCAAGCGTACCGTTGAGATTGCCTGAACCACTTGACAAAAAGGTCAACTCCCAGTTGTTGATTACCCCAATATCAGCAGCGACAAAATCATTAACTAACAATTGCCAGTCTCCGTCAGCATTTTCTCCGGCAAAAGTATTTTCCAGCGTAAAGGTTTCCAGTGCCGGTGTATTGCTGAAGGGAGGCGTAGTTTGCTGCTGCCGCCCCTCCGGTCGGAATACGCCGGTGTAAGGGGCGGCACCATTGACAATATTTATCGGCGCATCATCACGAAAGACGGTTCCAGTCCAATTGTCAGAAGCACCGCCGTTAGCGCTGGTGAGCTCAAGCACGGTCCCGCTGGGGCTAACTAAAAAAATCGCCACATCACCAACCCAGGTGTGGGATATATCAAACGCAACGCTCTCCAGTACCGTACAACCACCCAGCACACCAACACCGCTGACTGATGCCAAAGAAATGGAGATGCCTTGTGTTTGGCCTGGTGCTCCGGGAGGCACCACGATATTTTGTTGCCCCTGAAAGGTTTGCCCCACCAGAGAAAGGGGTACCAAAAAGCAGAGGGTGGTGAATAGTGTTAGGGTCTTCATTTGTCTTTGCTTGCACTCAGTAGTCCGCGATAGTGGCAGTAACAGCCTGGCCATCGTGTTTACCCTGATAAGAGGGGCAACGCTTCCTCTTGTGAGTGCTTTGCAGATAAAACAAAGTGCTGACGTGGAATTCGTTCCCGTTCAGCATTCTAATTCTGAGATCAGTCGTTTTGTTTGCACTAATTGCGGGACATTAGTCCGCAAGCAGCGCTCTTAATTCATACCCATTCAGGTCAGTCTTCCTTCACCAACCTCGTGCTGCCCATCGGAGTTTGTCAATATGCCTAAGAATAATAGCAACACGCAAAACATACTCACGCCCGCTGAAGTCTCGAGGGTGTTCTCCACGAGGCAGCTGAGGAAGAAGAAAAATGATATTGGCGCAATTATGGCGGGTAAGATTACGACCGAATCTTTCAACTTCCCATTACGACCTATCTCGTCACAATTACCAAAGGGGTCACAAGTAGTCGGTCTTCCAAATTAACCCTTAAGAAATAAACACCTGGAGGTATTGACTCAGATGACACTAAAGAATTCTCCATTAGCTGCCCGCGCGTGACCATCCTGCCAGAGGCATCGACAATTGTGTAGTTGTAGTAGCGTGTACTGGAAGGTAAGCCTAACACCTGGAACTGGTCACGTGTGGGGTTGGGGTAGACATTTAGTGCTTCTATGTTAATTCCTATCTCACTGTCAGATGTAGTGTTCGTTGTTACAACAGAACCGTTTGTCGTTGAGGTTGACTGCGCATGGCCAGCAAAAATATTCGGAAAGTCTGGATTGAATTCTAGATTAGCACTTCCTGTAAACTGATCAGAAATTGTAAAATAGAGCTTGAAGCCAATAGAATCAGGATTCATTTTAAGCGGATCCATAGTTCCAAATCTAGATGAAACCAACACCCTTAATTCCCCTGGATTAGGATTGCTCCACCGGGCATCCACTTCATCACCTGTGTAGACTTCACTAAACACTAATGAGTCAAGTACCATTACCTCCACAGGCCACAGAATGCTCAATTGATAGGCAGTTGTATTAGAAGGTGGGATTATCAACACGGGAACAACAGCATTACTCGTCCCATTATGAATTTCATAGTTAGAGACAATCATTTGCTGCGCATTTAAAAAAGAGCATAAATGCAAAAGCGTAATCATTCTCAACACACCAAATAAAGTATTTTTCATAACAGTTCGTATTTAGGGATCAAATAAAAAATGTATCTCTTTTTTAAAAAAATGATGAACAATTGTTGTCCACATCTCCTAACTGAACAGCAATGAAAATTTGTCCAAGTAAAGAATTCGAAGGGAACGGGTTGTAATTGTAAATGGAAGTATAATTGACATTAAACCCCTGTCCACTTAATGAGTTTAAGTCTGACTGTGTCGGAAACACCGCCCAAACATTATTAAATATCACTCCATTAATGTTTATTGAATTATTAAAATTGCTATCATATCCTAAGATAAACCTTTCAATTGCAACCATATCATCAACAGTAATCACACCGTCCAAATTGACATCAGCGGCTACTTTTTGAGTACTGCTCAACGAAGAATTACCTAGAATATAACTACTTATCGCAACTACATCACTAACAGTAATACAAGAGATATCTCCAAAATAATTCTGATTAACAGAAAGGTCTACATAAATCTTTGCGGAGCTAACGCTCTGCCCAAACGGCAAGGGGATAAAATAGGGATTTGAAGAGCCGTTGAAATTCGTAGTAGTCGTCAACATTGATGACGTACCATTCGTAAAAACTGTAGGCATAAGTACAGGGACGCCTCCAACATCGTAAGAAGGATTCTCTGGCGTGTTTACACTTCCGGCCACAAAGGAGAATTGCGCATTTATGCTAGACCCGAAAAAGAGATTAATTAGGATCAGGAAGGAAGGAAGGATTCATGAGGGTACTTGTTGGTGCTGTTTAAATTTAGCCCATTTAAACCAAAGTTGCAACAAACTCCTAGAAAAACACCCCTACTTTTCCAGAAATAATTCCTTACTTGTTAAATTGCCAAGCAGAAGCAAAAACACACAAAACATACTCACGCCCGCTGAAGTCTCGAGGGTGTTCTCCACGAGGCAGCTGAGGAAGAAGACCGTCCACACCGCCAGGTAAACCGGTTGTCGCCGGCGTACTCCCCAAAAACCAAGGACCAGAAAACATCCCAGGGTGACTATGCCACCAACGGTGCCACTTGCTGCCAGCGCGCTGACAAACTGGTTGTGTGGCCGTCGTGGATCAGCTTCCGGCAGTACTGCTGCATACCGGAGGTCCATCTCCTGGCGGAGGTTACCCGGCCCAACGCCAAAGACGGGGTGGTCCTGCCAGACCTGCAAGCCGAGCCGCAGGCTCGTCAGGCGGCCCTCATCACTGTAATCTCCCTTATCCTCCGCAGGGTTACGATGAAAGAGCTCGTAACGGGCGTACTGCATCTTTGCCCGAAAGCTGGGCACGGCCACATAAGCCAGGATCGGTAGTAAGGTAAGCCCCACAAGGCCGGCAATCGCCGGCCACCAGGTGCCGCGCTCCCAGGCCAGCGCCAGGATCAACACGCCAACCCCGCCGTAGGCCCCGGCGAGACCGCTCCGAACGGCCAGCAAATGCTGGCCAACGAACAGAAAGCCTCCCAGGAATAACCAAAGTCGCCGCTTACCAAAAGCCTGCATCCGATAAGCACCAACGCTGAGGAGCGTAGCTATGGCCACCAGCAGGCTGAACCGGATGTGGTTTCTTGGCACGGGGACAGATTTCCCCCGCTTAATCATATCGTTTATTTCCTCAAAGTGAAGGCCGTAATTCACCAGCACACCAAATAACACAAGCGCCATAAAAATAACCGTACCGCCAAGTACCCAGCCTCGTTCGCTTTGTTTCAACAGAGGTAAACCGGGCCAGATAATGGGTAAGGCTAACAAGGGCACTTTGATGCGTAGTCGCTCAAAGTAATAACCCCAATCTTCCGTTTGCCAACAACCGAACAGCAGCAGGAGATACAAGCCCGCCATGGCCCAGAAGAAAGGCTGGCGTAACATTGGACCAATTGCCTGCCGCCAGCGTGGGTTAATGCCCTGCAGAGGATCAAGCAGGCCGAGCACCACCAGACTGATCAAGGCTACCGACAGTATTGGCGGAGAAATAACCAATCCGAAGACTACCCCAGCTAACATCAGCAGGGTAAGGTAAAAGCGTGCCTGTTCAACGGTTGTCCGGTCAAAGTTCATGATGGTGGATAAAATACGCAAAGGAAATAGGTACGTGGCAGGTGAATCGCTGGCTCAGCACCGGGACTTAGCACTAGCACACTGCCGCTAAGATACCGGGAGTTTTCAGGCCGTGGTTCCAACGGACAAAGTTGTTCATCGCAATGCTACCCTAAGCTCCCCCACCCTGCACCTGCGGCCGCGCCCACTCCATCCGGCTAGTTGTTGTTGCCCCGGCAGCGCCCTACTGTGCAGACGAACAAGTGGAATAGCGACTACCAATCACGCTCTTCATCGCATAAAATTGGCCGGACGACTCAATCACTACCCGCCCCCAACCTTAAACTACTATTTGACTACTTCACTATTTGACTACCTTTGCCCTCCTATGGCAAACGAAGTATTCCAACGCGTCGAAGCGCTCATCGAAGAGATCAATGCGGCCACCGCAAACAGCCCGGAAGCAGTAGAAGCTTTCCGTATCCGGTATTTGGGCAGCAAGAATATTCTTAAGCCCCTGATGGGTGAAATGCGCAACATCCCCAACGAGCAAAAGCGGGACTTTGGTCAACTGGTGAATCGTGCAAAGCAAGCAGCACAGGAAAAATTCAATGCGCTCCAGAACGCTACCGCTGCTCAGGGTGGCGCGGACGCAGGAGCAGGCTTGGACCTGACTGCCCCTGCCGAGCCATTGCCTCTCGGCTCGCGGCACCCGATTGCCCTGACAATGCGGCGGATCATCTCCATCTTCGAGCGGATCGGCTTCACCGTGGCCGAAGGCCCCGAAGTGGAGGACGACTGGCACAACTTCTCCGCCATGAACACACCGGAGGATCACCCCGCCCGTGACATGCAAGACACCTTCTACGTAGCTGAGGGCATGCCCGCCGGGCCGAACAACGCAGCCATGCTCCTCCGGACCCACACCAGCTCCGTGCAGGCGCGGACGATGGAGCAGCAAGCTCCCCCCATCCGAATCATCGCCCCTGGGCGCGTTTATCGCAACGAAACCATCTCTGCCCGTAGCCACGCCCAATTCCACCAGGTGGAAGGCTTATACATCGCCGAAAAGGCCAGCTTCGCGGACATGAAGGCAACGTTGCTCCACTTCGCGCGGGAGATGTACGGAGACAAGACCAAAATTCGCCTCCGCCCCAGCTACTTCCCCTTCACGGAACCCAGTGCTGAGATGGACATCTGGTGGGGCCTCGAATCCGAGCACGACTACCGGATTACAAAAGGTACCGGCTGGCTCGAGATCCTCGGCTGTGGCATGGTTGACCCTGCCGTACTGACCAACTGTGGTATTGATCCGGAAAAGTACACCGGCTACGCCTTCGGTATGGGCATTGAGCGTCAGGCCATGCTGTTGTACAATATCACTGACATCAGACTAATGTTCGAAAACGACGTGCGCTTCCTCAAGCAGTTTAGCAGCGTTTTGTAGTACGTTAGCAGTTAGGGTGTTAGTATTTTAGATCGTTAGACTGTTAGTGTTTTAGACCGTTAGTTCGTTCAAGCTTCTAACAGACTAAAGGTCTAAAACACTAAAGGTCTAACATACTACCGATCTACTACAACTCCCGTACCCAGATATTGCGGTAGCTCACTTCATTTGAATGGTCCTGCAGCATGATGCTTCCCGTTGGGTGGGCAGTGTACTTGTGCAGGCCGATGTAAGCTGTAGTACCTTTTACCTCCCAATGGTTCTGTACCAGTACACCATTATGGAAAACGGTGAAATAAGCTGGCCGGATGACCATTCCGTCATCGTTGAAAACGGGAGCGGAAAAAATGATATCGTAGCTGTTCCACTCCCCCATCGGTACGGTGGCATTCACGAGGGGTGGGTTCTCCTTATAGATTGAACCGGCCTGGCCGTTGGTGTAGGTATCACTTCCATTTGATTCCAGGACCTGCACCTCGTAGCGCTCCTGAAAAAAGACGCCACTGTTGCCGCGGCCCTGCCCTTCTTTATCGGGCTCGTTGGGACTTCTCCACTCAATGTGCAGTTGTACGTCATCAAAATTGCGGCGGGTCTTGATCATGCCGGTACCTGGTTTCACCGTCAGGACGCCGTCACTGACTGTCCATTCAATGGCTTCTCCTGAACTGGCTGACACCCATTCGCTGGTATTCCCGTTCTCTCCGAACAGGACAATAGCGTCGGAAGGAGGGGGAACGCTTACGACGGAAGCCTGCACTTTGGGTGGAACTGGCTCGTAGAACTCAGTAGCTTTGGGGTCCGTAATCTGGGCGCGGACGCTGGTGCAAAGTATGGACAGAAGAAGCAAGGAGAATACAGCACGCATGGTGATCAATTTTAATTGGGACCAAGATAGCCACTCAACCGCTACCGTCAAATAAGCGCTGGATAGTTCTTGGCAGTACCAACGTCATTACCCCCGAGCTAACTGTGGACAGCGCGAGCGTGGAGTCCCCCAAAAGAAAAACCGCGTAGCAGAAGTTGCTACGCGGTTTCCGTTTTATCGCATCTCCGGGATTACACCATCAGTTTGATGGGGTTTTCCAGGCTAGCTTTCACGTCGTTGAGGAAGGCTGCAGCTGAAGCACCGTCTACAGTACGGTGATCACAGCTCAGGGTTACCTTCATCATACGGCCCGGTACAACCTGTCCGTTTTCAACGATGGCCTTCTCGTTGATTCCGCCTACGGCAAGAATACAAGAGTTGGGTGTGTTGAGAATAGCGGTAAACTCCTCGATACCAAACATGCCGAGGTTAGAGATAGAAAAAGTACTGCCGGTCATCTCTTCCTGACCAAGCTTACGCTCCTTCGCGCGGCCTACGAGGTCCTTTACCTCAACGTTGATCTGGCTGAGTGACTTCATGTTAGCGTAACGTACTACGGGCATGAACAGGCCGTCTGGCACTGCTACAGCCACAGAGATGTGGACATCATTGTTGGTACGAATTGTGTCTCCCTGCCAGGAGGAGTTGATGACGGGGTGCTTAGGCAGGTTAACCGCACAAGCTTTGACGACGAGGTCGTTGAAGCTGATTTTCACCGGAGCTACCTCGTTGATCTTCTTGCGGAACTCCCACACCTTGCCCATATTAATTTCCACCGTTACGTAGAAGTGCGGAGCAGTAAACTTGCTGTTGCTGACAAGACGGGAAACCGCTTTGCGCATTTGGCTTACGGGAGCTTCCGTGAAGTTATCTCCACCGGTATTGAAGGCAAAAGCAGGCACATTAGCAGCTGGCGCTGGCGCTGCGGCCGGGGCAGGAGCTGCGGCGGCCGGGGCAGGGGCTGCTGCCGGAGCAGGAGCGGGTGCAGCTTTGGCTTTTTCGATATCAGCTTTAACGATGCGGCCATTGTCTCCCGAGCCTTTTACGGTGCTCAGGTCAATGCCAGCCTCTTTAGCCATGGCTTTAGCCAATGGACTTGCTTTGATCCGATCATCAGCAGCCGCTGGAGCGGGTGCCGGCGCGGGGGCTGCTGTTGGGGCAGGTGCGGGAGCAGGAGCAGGAGCCGCTTCGGGAGCTGGAGCCGGGGCTGCCTCTGCAGCAGGAGCAGCAGCTGGTGTGCCAGCACCGTCGAGGGCAGCTTTCCAGTCTTCTCCTTCTTCACCGATTACGGCAATAACACCGTCAATTGGAACAGCGCCTTCTTTCACCGCAATGTGGAGGAGGACACCTTCGAAGTAAGAATCGAGTTCCATGGTAGCTTTATCGGTTTCTACCTCAGCCAGGGTCTGACCGGGTTCTACCTCGTCGCCTTCGGCGACAAGCCACTCGACAATATTTCCTTCTTCCATTGTGTCGCTCATGCGCGGCATGCGAATGATCTCAGCCATATTACTTTGCGTTTGGGTGCCCGAAGGGCGCGTGTTATGCTTTGATTGATTGGGGCGGCAAATTTGCCACTTATTTATGGGTATTACAAACCGTATAGTTGCCGCTTTGTTTCATTATCCGGACACTGCGTTTCAACAGACACTGCACCGGCGCCTCCGCCCGTGCCTAAATCGCGGAAATTACCAGGGTAAGCGCGCGCTTTTCTAACTGCGAAAACCGTCTGATTCTTGCGTACCTTGCCCCCCTTACTACCGACAATTATCGCCTGCCATGCAATTTTCTTCCAAGCTTATCGAAGACGCAGTCAATGCCTTTGCTTCCCTGCCGGGCATTGGTAAGAAAACGGCCTTGCGGTTAGTGCTCGACCTCGTGCAGAAACCTGCCGAGGACAGTATGGCATTTGCTCAGTCCATCGCCACAATGCGGCAAAACATTCAGCACTGCACTACTTGCGGCAACCTGAGTGATCAACACATCTGTTCGATTTGCCGCGACGAACGACGGGATAAATCCCTCATTTGTGTCGTAGAGTCTATCCGTGATGTCATGGCTATTGAGGACACGCAGCAATACCGGGGGCTTTACCACGTCCTGGGGGGCGTAATTGCCCCTATTGAGGGTATTGGTCCCGCAGACCTCAATATCGACACCCTCGTACAACGCGCCAAAGCAGCTGACTGCCAAGAGATTATCATGGCCATTAGCCCCACCATTGAAGGGGATACGACGATCTTTTACATCAATCGACAACTGGAAGGTGTAGATGTAACCGTAAGTAACATTGCACGGGGCGTTTCCTTTGGTGGAGAACTTGAGTACGCCGATGAAGTAACCCTTGGACGGAGCATTGTTGCAAGAACAAGAGTCTAAAACTTTACGAGCATTACCTTACGTTAGACGATGCCGCGCTCAACGGCGTATAAGACCAAGCCTACAATATTGCGGGCACCGGTTTTTTCCTGCATACTCCTGCGGTGCCCCTCCACGGTACGGTAGCTGATGAAAAGTTTCTCGGCAATTTCTTTGCTGGTGTATTCCTGGCAAAGGAGCTTCAGGACTTCCGTTTCACGATCAGACAATTTTGAGGCATAGCGCTCCAGGCGCTGTTTGTTATTCTGCTTGCTGCGCTTCAGTAGGGCCCGAGACACATAGTCTCTAAAGAAAACCCCTTCAGCCGAAACGCGGGAGATTGCGGTCCGGACCACCTCTGGGTCTTCATCTTTAAGCAGGAAGCCACTAGCACCACACTGCATCAGATGATTGATCAACCGATCACTATCGTGCATAGTAAGCATCAAGACTTTAATCTCCGGATACTGCTGTTGTAACCGTTTGAGCGTTTCAATGCCGTCCATTACGGGCATTTCCACATCAAGGATAACGACGTTGACCGGCTCGAAAGTCAACCGTTCAAAGAATTGCTTTCCGTTTGACGCCTCAAAAACTACTTGATTGTTTGGATCTTCGGAAAGAATCATTTTCAGGCCACCGCGGAAGAGTTTTTGGTCATCCACGATCGCTATACGGGTAGGAGCATTTTTCATAAAACGTAGGTTGAAAAGAACTGTAAATTGATCAATGAGGTAGGTAGATGTTTACTTCCAGCCCCGCTCCGGGGCTCGTCGTCCATTTCAATTCACCATTTAGTACTGTAACCCTACTTTCAATATTACGCAGGCCAAGACCTACTGCTTCATTTTCGTTTAGTACAAAACCTGTTCCATTATCTGAATACGTAAAATAATAACCGTTTTGCTGCCAGGCATCAGAGATGACAATCTCTCTGGCTTGCGCGTGTTTCAGTGTGTTGTTTAGTAATTCCTGTAAGATACGATAAAGCGCCACTTCCTGGCTATTATTTAATCGCTTATCCTGAGAGAGGTCGCAACCTATTTCGACCCCGCTACTTCCCTGGACCTTTTCGGCTAGGTCTTCAGCAGCAGCCTGAAAACCGAATTTCTCTAAAACCGGCGGCAGCAGATCATGGGTTATCCTGCGCGTATTCTGAATGACTTCGTCGAGAATTTCCAGCGAGGATGCTTTTATTGCCGATGCTTTCGGGCCAGCCAGATCGGGAGAGAGCTGCCGGAGGTACAATCGGGTTGCAGAGAGCAAACTACCAATACCGTCGTGCAAATCACTCGCAATACGGCGGCGCTCCGATTCCTGAGTAGCGACTGCTGCGGCGAGTAACTCCTTCTGGTGAATACGAGCCTGCTCCTGACGAAGTTGTTCCTGCGCATAAATTCTCCGCTGATAAACAACGAAAAAAACGACCAAAGAAACGCTCAGCAAGATCATCACCAGTACGCCAAACAAGAGAAAGGTTACCGAACGGCTCGTTATTTCCGCTAAAAAAATCATGGGTTTAATGACTTAGGTTGAAGGGATACAGGAACAATGACAGCATACATCAAAAACAGATTCAGCAGGATCGTCAGCACGCTATTTACGCGATAAATGGAGAGGAAAAATTCGTAATCAAAGTTGATGTAACTTAGGAACAACCAGAGTAGAAAGTTACCGGAGTAGTATATCAAGAGCCCCGATGCGGCGATAAACAAGGGATCTTTATCAAGACGTGGTATAGCCAAGGTACGGAGAGTTGTCAGCATGAATAAAAGCGGGAGCAGAATTCCGGTGAATGAGTAAAGCCCTATGGACAGACTTGGAAAGTTCATGAAACCATCCAGCCAAACAGCATTTACCAGCGCAAAAAGCGTGAAACCGGGTAGGACATATCTCCGCCAACGTTGTTGCCATATCTTAGAGAATGAGGCGTAGTAGATACGCCCAAGCAGCCAAAAAAGCAATACAGTACCAACGTGGTAAAACGGCGAATTGGTACCATTACTGACGGCTTCCGTCAGGTCACGATTACTGCTGAAGTATTCCAGCGCAAACGCCCCAAAGGAGAACCAGATGACGGCCTTCTGCGGAAAGCTTCGCTTTCTATTCCATAAGAGTACCGCAGCGATCGATGGCAACAACCAGCACAGAATTGAGAGCGCCTCAACACTGCCATCAAAGAGCGATTCATTGAATATATACTCCACTAACCTTCGGGCGGAAACGGAGGATTAGGACGGGCAAAATCATAATAGCTATTACCCTCATCATCGAGCGCTCCCGTAGCATTCCGACTATTCTTACCTGGCTTGTTAGGGTTGGCAGCGTTTTCCACTTCAAGTACCGGACGAAAGCTAAAGGGGTGCCCTTTTACGGCAATTCCCTTTCCGAGATGAAGTAAAAGAGCAGGATCTCCTTTTCTGGCACTGCGCTCAATATCGTTTTTAATTGACTGGCTTTCTTCCTCGGTAAAACTATAACTTTTTACTCGGCAGTCTTGCTCGTGAGCAACGGATTCAAAGGCCTCCCCTAATTCATGGGCTGGCGTTTCCAACCAGGAATAAACGAAGAGGTAGGCGCTCGCTGCCGGAATAGCATTAACCCCACTATCGGTATTCAATGGATCCGTAAAGCGACTATCTGCCGCCCAGGTCAGTGCGTAGCAATTGCGCTGGTAATCGTCACTGGAATGCAGCACTTGTATCAATAATACAAAGGGTGGTGAAGTAGGCACCTGATCGTGGTAGTAATCTTCCATCAGGCCCAGGTGAACGGTAAAGTGAAAAGCTCCACCTTTATCAGCTGCTGCAAGCAATGCTTTGAGCGACTTGGGATCTAGGCGATAAGAAACAACCCGTTCTGTTTGCTCCTGGTCTTTATCGTAGGCAGAGAACAAGGCAGGCAGATCGTCCAGCCGACACCTTTGCCAGTTTTCCGCCAGCCGTTTCACTGTTTTATGGGATTGAATTCCTTTGAGGGTCTTAGACATAATAGATTTTTGATGAGAGCCCAATATGGGACCGCTAAAGTAAAGTATAGAAGTGATGCTAGCTTTTCAAGCGCAGTAAAAATTTACATAAGTTCATCAACTTAGCAAACGTGCGCAAGCGCTCAGAACGCTAAACATATGCTTTCCAAATTGGGTGGAAAGTGTTAGCTTCGGGAAAGCCATTGCCGCATCAGCGCAATACAGTTGCTCACGCATAGAAATGGTTGCAGGTTATTCACCGCCTGGGCACCACTTGCAGGCGTGTCAGTAACGGTCACCGTAGCTCCAGCGCCGAAAAGCCCCCAGCAAATGATTCAAGTTCCGGCACATAAAGAAGGTGTGCAACGAGCTATTACCAAAGCCTATTGATTGTCTGCAGGTACATACACCTACAAAAACAAGTACTTATACTTACAAGTAATCGTTACCTAAGCAGCTAATGCTCAAAAGCATCCTTAAAACCGACCAGCACAAAAGTTGCCATCCGGACTGGGTGTGTCCGGCTATTCGAGGGGGCATCTCTCCTACTAGACTACCGCTACCACTAAAAAAACAGCAACCGGCTTAGCTGCTTAATTTACTTTGCAGTGCCAATAGTTTGCAGCGCCAGCCGGGTCAGGCGCTGCACTTTTCGCACCGTACCCAGTGAGTCGTAGTTTTCCGTTGAATAAAACCACCGCCGAAATACCTGCGTTGAGAATAACCGGAAATATGTATAGCTGCCGCGGTACTCTGCAGCCGCCCAGAGGCCTACTGCATGTTCATAGTGGTTACAGCCCAATGGCTGAGCTCCCAGGTCGCAAAAACGGGTCTCCTGCCCATTGCGCATGTTGTGCCGTACGCTTACGGTGAAGGGGCTAAATGAGGTCTTCTTAAAATAATGCATCCATTCCTGCCAGGGGATGGCACTTTCTCCATGCCCGGGTATAGCCGCAGCCCGGTAAGCAATGTACAGTCCGGTAGCCGTGGCACTTGGCTCCAGCTGGCAACGGTTAGTGGTACTGAAGGCAGCGCAAGGCAAGCGGGACTCTGAGTAGTACAACTCTTCTTCGAGGTAAGCAGACCAATCACCGTAGTTCGCCTCCAGGTACTTTTTGTCGTAGGCCTGCTCGTACAGGCTAAGGGCATACAATGCCGCCGCATTATCTGCCGGCCGAAAAAACTCTTCCTGGGGCCGGCTGATCAAGTGCTTGTAGCGCCCTCTGCGGAGTCGTTGCCCCAGGTGCTCCCCAATATCCTGAAACTTATCTCCGAAGGAGGTGACATCCCCTGTGGCCAATTGATAATGCCCTAAGGTAGCGCCAGCATGGGCCAGAAAAAAGGCCTGCAGGTCCCAGTTTCTGCTTGAGCGCCACGGTCCAAGCTTACCTTCCTTGGCTACCCAGCTGGCCAGCCGGAACAGCGTAGTATCAATTTTTCCGCGCCGGTCTTCTGCAAAAACGCGCGCCCGGCTAAGCGCCATACTTCCACTAGAAGCCAGAAACAGCAATTCCTCCTTATTGGTCAAATCATTGACTTCCCACAGGTCAGGACGACTAAGCTCCGTCAACAAAACATCTACATCGTGGAGACACTGGGTGCGGTTAATGTCCTGCAGCTTAATGACGATCGTTACCGTGAAGAGGAAGAGGAAGGTTAGCAAGGGTAGTACCGCCCAAACGCGCAGTTCTCTTTGCCATAACCACCAGGCAAGTACAAGGAAGACAAGACTGAAAAGGAGCGCTGGAAGCAAGTTAGATAGATGATGGTACGGGACAAACATACGAAGGCAAAAGGGTTTCGTAATTCTCACCATCATAGCGAGCGCTTTTGGATAATAGCTAAAGCTTAATGTTAGAGCAACTACTTAATGGAAAGTAAGGAGAATCAGGGGACCTGGCCCTCCCAGCGGCGGCAACGCCGCCGACATCTATGATAATGCACCAAGGTCGTGCCGGCTTGCCGTACTTTAGCGCCCGCTATCCCATAACCTTAAAGATCTCCGCGTTGAATAATTCTGATATCGCCAGGCATTTTAATGAATTGGCCAAGTTGATGGAGCTGCATAAAGACAATCCCTTCAAGATTCGTTCTTACAACAATGCTTACAACAAGCTGCGGAAAATAGACGAACCACTCGCCGGCCAGACCGAAGCAGACCTGCAAAAACTGGAGGGTGTTGGTAAAAATATTGCCGCTAAAATTTACGAGCTGGCAACCACCGGAGAAATGGCCACACTGGAAAAATGGCGGGAGAAAACCCCGGAGGGGATTCGGGAAATGCTGAAAATCCGTGGTTTCGGACCGAAGAAAGTGAAGGCCGTCTGGGACGGCCTCGGCGTAACCACCGTCGGCCAACTACTCTACGCCATCAACGAGAACCGCCTGGTGGAGCTGAAAGGCTTTGGTGCCAAAACCCAGGAAAGCCTTAAAGAAAAGCTGGAGTTTCATCAGCGCAACCTCGGGCAATACCACTACCGGACCCTGGACAAAGCAGCTACTGCTTTCGAGGCCGCGTGGCAAACCTCCTTTCCGGACACCAAGATTGCCCGCACCGGCGCGCTGCGCCGGGCCTGCCCTACCCTACCCCACCTGGCCTTCATCACTACCCTCGCACCTGCGGACGCGCCCAATATCCCCAACCTCGAAAATCTGGTATCCACTACGGAGAAAACCACCGCCACCTTTGATGGTTTCCCCCTGGAAATTCATCATTGCTCCGCCAACAACTTTGGCAGCAAGCAATTCCGCCATACCGGAACTGCAGCCTTCCTTGCAGCCTTCGTAGCGGCTTTCCCCAAGGTTGATTTTACCAACCTGAGCGAGGAAGCCGACGTTTTCCAAAAAGTGAACTGCCAGCCAATTCCTCCGGAAATGCGCGAGCAGGCATACATTATTGAACATGCCCGCAACAATGACGTCCCCGAACTGATCACAGCGCAAGACATTCGCGGTGTTGTCCACAGCCACTCCACCTACAGTGACGGCATTCATTCACTCCGGCAAATGGCGGAAGCTGCCCGGGATAAAGGGTATGCTTACCTCGTGATCAGTGATCACAGCCAGTCGGCCTTTTACGCTAACGGATTGAAGGAAGACCGCGTCCGGGAACAATGGGCCGAAATTGATACCCTGAATGCGGAGCTAGCCCCCTTCCACATCTACAAATCCATCGAAAGCGATATCCTGGCAGATGGTAGCCTGGACTACCCCGACGCCATCCTCGAGGGGTTTGACCTCGTCATTGCCAGCGTCCATAGTGGCCTAAACATGGACGAGGAGAAGGCAACCCAACGCCTGCTAACAGCCATCGCCAATCCCCACACCACCATACTTGGCCACCCTACGGGGAGGCTCTTGCTGAGTCGTGCTGGCTACCCCATCGACCACCAACGCATCATCGACGCCTGCGCAGAACACGAGGTAGCCATTGAGCTTAACGCCAACCCCTACCGGCTGGATTTGGACTGGACCTGGATTCCCTACGCCATGGAGAAGGGCGTAAAGATCAGCATCAACCCTGATGCCCACTCCATGGGAGGCATTGATGACATCAAGTACGGGGTGCTCGCGGCCCGCAAAGGCGGACTCACCGCAGCAGCTTGCTGGAACCACACCCTTCCCAGCATTGCTTGAAGTTGGAGTCTGGACAATGATATCTTGCCTGGTTTTTGAGGCTGAGGCACTCTTTTAGTGGGTAGTTTGTAGCAGGTAGTGCCGGCATCGGCTACTTGACGGACTACCTACTACAAACTACCCACTCCTGAAACTTGGTTGGGCTTGAAAATCAAATTACGGTAACTAGCCACCCCCCAACGTCTTACTGCGATAGCGCGTCTATCTTGGCGCCACATCACTCATAAAAGGCACGGCGGTTAAAATAAATACCCCGATTTTGCGCATTCTATACCTAAGCCGGAGT
>CAZTTF010000281.1:0-13143 GCA_964616365.1 uncultured Lewinella sp.
TGCTTACTACCTTTGTGACTAAGCCGTTTTTTAATTGTACCCGATGCCGACTCCATCCGCCATTCCCCGCCGTAGAGCGATTTTTAATATCCCGCGTACAATGCGGCGGCCGATCCCGACCTTTCTCAGCTATTTCCGTGAGTTCGGGGATAATTACATCCTCTCCGTTGGCGGTTCCCGGCGAACGCACCTTACGATTGACGCAGACGTTTTTCAGCACGTGCTGCAGAAGAACCACCGCAACTATGAAAAGAGCGAAATCCAGACCGACCAGATGGCTCGGTACTTTGGCTATGGTCTTCTCACCAATTCGGGTAAAGACTGGCTCACCCAGCGGCGGCTGATCCAGCCGGGCTTTCACCGCAAGCGTCTCGAAAGACTGACCGAAGAAATGATGGAGGTTATTCGCCAGCAATGTGACGGGTTAGCGGTGGCCGACGATAAGCCAGTGGATCTGTACGGTTTCACGCGGGATACTGTATTCAAAATTATCGTCCGGGCCATTTTTACTGACGGCTTCTCGGAGGATGACGCTGCCCGACTCAATGAAATCATTGACCGGGTGCAGGCCTACATTATTTACCCCGTCCGCGTACCTTTTCTCCGTGCTCCCTTACGTTGGTTAGGGCAGGAGGAAAAGCACGTAGCCCTGGCCCTCGAAGTACGGCGGCGGATCCAGGAGAAGATTGAGGAGCGGCGACGAGAGGGACCCAAAGATGATCTGTTGCAGATGTTGCTGGATGCCCGCTATGAGGATAATGGCGAGCCGATGCCGGACGAAAAGGTGATCGACGAAATTATGATCCTCTTTGCGGCGGGACACGAAACGAGCGCGAATGCACTGGCCTGGACCATCTGGTTGCTACTGCGTCACCCTGAGGAAATGCGTAGGGCAAAAGCCGAAATCAAAGCTGCGGCGGCAGTTGGGCCAATTGACTTTGAAGGCGTCCGCAGGTTGCCTTACTTGACCCAGGTGATTGAAGAAAGTATGCGCTTGTATCCTCCAGCCTGGATCACGGATCGGGTGGCGCTCAACCCTGATACGGCTAAAGACTATGACATCGAGCAGGGTACGGTGATGGGCTTGTTTATCTACGGACTCCACCGGAACCCCAAATACTGGGAAGAACCAGATACGTTCAGGCCCGAACGGATGGCCCCGGAGCAAAAGAAAGCCCGCCACCCCATGGCTTTTCTACCTTTTGGGGGAGGACCACGTCTGTGTATTGGCAATCACTTTGCCATGCTGGAGATGCAGCTCCTTTTAGTCGAATTACTCAGTCGGTACGAGCTTACCTTACTGCCAGGTGCGGAGCAGGTTGAAGGCAAACCGCTGATCACTTTACACCAGGACCGGGAGGTTAGGGTAGCGGTGCAACCAACACTTTAGCCATGCCCTTTGAATTTGTACTTGACTACCTCTTCCCCATCCAGCCATTTGTAAAGCGCATGTTTGGCAATTATGCTGTGTACGCCGGTGATAAGATCTACCTCGCTACCCGCCAGAGCAGTAAGGACCCTGTTGACAATGGCATCTGGATTGGTACAGAAGTCAAATACCATGACAGCCTGAAAGCAGATTTCCCGGAACTCACCAACCTGAACTCCTACCGCATCAGGAAATGGTTACTCCTGCCCGATACCGCGGAAAACTTCGAAGCGGTTGCCCGCGAGCTTTGTCTTTTAATGGTGGCGGAAGACCCGCGGTTGGGCGTGAGGGTGCCGCCTAAAAAGTAACAGCCTGCTGAAAGGAATTGGTGCCATTGCTATGAGTCGGATTGACAGTGTTGCTGCGCTTCCCTAATACCTCCAGCTACTTAAATCAGCTCCCTTAGGAGCTAATTTTTTTACCGTCGCAGCCCATTTGGGAATAAACATCCGATGGTAACGTAAGCGGGTGATGGCGTTAGGTTCCGTTGGGTCGCCATTCCAGCAGTGTTCCGCCCGGTCGCCGTAGGCGACCTCGCCATCGTAGTAGGGCGCGTCAGTAGACTCCAAAAACTCCTCCGTAAGGTACACGGCATTGTTCAGGTAGTAATTGTCCATGTCACCGCAGTAGATGTTGACTTTACCCTTCAACTTGGGGCCCAGGGTTTTCCAGTCGCGCTTCATGATGTAGCTGAGGTCAAAGTTCTCCTTCCAGTGGGCGGCAACCGCGGGGTTGATCCGGCCGGTTACCTTATTCCAGATGCGCTGGGGGTAACCATCCGCTCCTACGGGAGAATAAACTGCTTCCCAGATGTCCCACTGCTGCCCGCTGCGCGACTTGCTGCCCAGCGCGTACTCGCGTTGGTTCATTTCTTGCAGGGTGCTGGATACATGGCCAAGACTGTCCCGGCGGCCTGGCCTGGCCGTCTTTTTAAACTGACTGTTCAGGAAGTAGGCATTTTTATCCTCGTAGAGATTAACGACCGTATAGGCCCGGAAGTCAATCGGGTCGGGGCAGGCAGCATAGCAGGAGCCGTAGTCGTCTGGGTACAGCACCTGAGCGGCCAGTGCTTCCCAACCGCCGGTGCTGCCACCGTAGAGGAAGCGGGCCCAGCTTTCGCCGATTCCCCGGAATTCTTTTTCGATATAGGGAATCAACTCGTAAGTGATGGCATCGCCATAAGGTCCAAGGTTCTCCGAGTTGACCGCGTAACTATCGTCGTAATAAGGATTAGCGTGTTGGATCTTGATGGCAAGTACCCGGGGGAAATCCGGCCCGGTCCAGGCTTGGTAAAAATCATAGGCCTCCTGTTGCACGGTCCGGTTGTAGCACGGCTCGCCGAAACGGGTGCTGTATTCGCACTCCAGGTCGGGGTCGGGTGGGGTAGTGCGGAAGCCGCCAAAATCCTGCGGGAAGTGGCCGTGCATAATCGCAAGTGGGTACTTGACGTCGGTCCTTTCAGCCCAGTCTTTGGGGAGGAGTACGTGTGCTCCCAGGTACATATCACGTCCCCAAAAGTCACTTAGTAGCTTACTCCTGATCTTGATGTGCTTGATCCATTCAGTATCTTCAGCGGGGGCGATGGGGGCTATCTTTTGATCGAATTCAAGGGAGATACTTAATCCTGAAGGTTGGACGTAAATTGTAGTAGGCGTACTGAGCAGATTGCCGGGAGCCCTGTTCCACTGCTGCCCTTCTCCACGGTCCATTGGCAGCTTGACAGTATGGCCATCACTGCGGGTAAAAGTCTCGTAAACGTGCAGCAGCGCCTGCACTTGCAACCGGCCCGGAGGTATGTCGGCAAGGTTGGTTAGTGGATAGCCGGTAGCGGTTCCATCAACTATGATGTCAGTGCCAGGTTCCCAATTCTCCACGTCTATCCCGAATACCTGACCGGTTTCTGGTCCGTCAGTGATGTTGAACCGGGGTTCTACGTTGGGGTTCGTGCTGAACATAACGAGCAGTCGTCCATCAAGTGGCTTGTCAGCCAGCTCGGCAGGGAGTGTAACCCGGATTTGGGCGCGGACGCTGGTGCAAAGGACGAGTAAGAAGAGTAAAGAAAGAAAGCGCATAGCCTGGTGGATGTTTTCAACCCTCAAGGTATAAGAAACTCAGCATTAGTACACTGTAATTTAGGCTTGTTGATGTAAGGTGCTGGTGGGTTTTGGCGGATGACAAGGCGGGAAAACGCTTGCGTAGCCGTAGCTGCGGAGGTGTTTTCTTAACGCAGTCAGGCGTCAAAATAAGCCGCAGATTACGCGATGAGATTTAGATTACAGTGCACTAACCGGGCTTCGACGATCATTTATTCACCCTCCGGCTGTTTCTGGGGGTTGAATGCCTCCAGCAATAACCCGGAGATCAGGTTTAGAAGTCCCAAAATGGGGCGGGTATCGTTCGTCCGCCCACTTCAAAGCATTCCATAACACATGCCGAGAAACTTTCGAAGTTCGGTAGGGTGCAAAGTGGAGTAATATCCAGGGTGCCGGGGGCAATGCCGATGTGTAAGGTCGTTGGCCGGGTCACGTAGAAGTAACCGTATATCTGATCGTAGTCTGGATCCGTCAGGCTGGCGAAGTTTCCGGGTAAATTCCCCGGAGGTGGTTCAAAAATACTGGCATCCCGGTTGATGATGTCAACGTAAGTGCTAAAGTAGGTTGCTGCAGTAGCACTCAGAGGTTCCTGGATGACCGAAAGGTAGTAACCTTCTGCATGGCGAAAATCAACTTGGTCGGCGTACACTTGGATGTTTCGGAGTGGCCCCGGATAACTCGCAAAACCATCCACGTAGTTTACATTCACCTGCTGTAATCGTTCAGTAAAGAAACAGCTGGGGCCACTGCTCTGTCTGATACGATAATGCTGACTAAACCGGTAAAGAAACGGTATGCCACTACCGTCAGTACGGCGCCCATTGGTTGCTACCATAAAGCGAATCCGATCGGGGGCGTCGCCTTCGCCCGCGATGGTTTCAAAGTATCCCCTCTCCGGCACCACCGGTGCCGGCACTTCCTCCGGAGCAGACAGGTAGTCATCGCCGTCGCCAGTGATCACCCTTACCTGAACGGTAGTACCAGGAGGAGGGTCAAAGGGAAAGCGCGCACGAAAAACGCGCTCCATGAAATCGTATTCCAGTGGAAAAACTTCCCCCGTACTGAGCTCAAGGGTCACATCAGCGAGTGCAATAGTCTCTCCGCGGTTAGAGGTGAAAACGAAGAGCCTGACGGCTCTGAATTCTACCTCGGCAATGCCGTTTTCAATGCGCATGCGTCCGCTGAGGGCAATCCCGTTATCCAGACGGTCACCTTGTTGCAATTCAATTTCATCGACACAGGCGCAGCATATTAACTGCAAAAGCATCAGGATCAGGGATTTATAGAGTTTTGACTGCACAGAGAAATCGTTGAAGTCGGGAAAATAGGTTGGTGCAAAAACGGTGGGATCAGGCTGCCCCTAAATCTGTTGGTGTAATGTCGGCTGCTTGTAAAGCCCGGGAAAAGTCACGCAGGAGATCAGGGATGTCCTCCCATTTGTCCTTTAAGTTCGGAAAACTCCACTGTAAATGATACTTGCTTAAGGCCCATATTTGCTTTCCGTCGTCCAGTTGCCAGAATTTGAAAGGCTCATCCTGAAAGATTTCCGTTCGGTAAGTTAGCTTATCCACTAATGTGTTGCTCAGAAAAG
This sequence comes from uncultured Lewinella sp., assembly GCA_964616365.1. Taxonomy (GTDB): domain Bacteria; phylum Bacteroidota; class Bacteroidia; order Chitinophagales; family Saprospiraceae; genus Neolewinella. The sequence goes on from CAZTTF010000281.1 coordinate 5,114, forward strand.
GCATCAAAAGGGTAGGGGAGATGCCATCTTTAAGGCACTCTTCCCGTAAGGCATGCAGGGTCTGACCCCGGCAGGTTGCCGTAAATGTTTCGTGACGAAGCAAGTATAGCAAGTCAACGAGGTCTTTTGTCCTGGTACGCACGATGGTCTGGTGAAGTTTCCAGGCTACTTGAAGGGACAAGGGAACCGTACGCTCCAGATAAAAAGCTGCTCCGGCGGCGGGTTCGTAGATGAGCGGCTCGGGAGCTTGAGGGATTGGGAGGTTCCAACTTATGTCAATGCTGATTTCATGTGCTGTCCCATCCGGAAGAAAGAAAAGTAGGTCTGTGTTAGTGGTCGGGAAGTCATCATCCATGGCGTAGTCTATCCTGCGCCAGAAATCGTTGTCGCGAAAACTGCGGAATTGTAAGCCATCATCGACGTAGATCTCCGTGATAGTGCTGACCCAGGCCGAGAAAACTTTTGCCGCAGCTTCCGGAGGGTGAATCTCCTCGAGATAAACGAAGTCCAGATCGCCAGGAATGCGGCTGCCCGGTTCCTTCAGGTATTGCCGGGAGATGATGCTCCCCTTCACCATAAAGGCTCCTTCTACCTTGGCTGCACGGCGCAGAAAACCCTCGTAGCCGAGCAAGTCCAGGTATTTCCTGTCGGTAATCTCTGGCAGATCACTCCATCCGCGGTCTACAGACTTATTGGAGTCAAAACAGCAATATTCAGCCTCTGATTTCAGAATAGGGAATCCTGCGGCGGTAACCTTGTTCTCAATCTGCTGCACCCATTGGATAAAATGGCTAACGTGACTCGTTGTCCTGAAGGTGATGAAGCGTTGTTTTTCCTTGCCCCGTAATGTATTGCGAGAAAGGTGGGCTTTGGGGTACTCAAGTAAGGTCAACAGGGCGTCAACGTGATCCACGGTAACCTTTCCGTGCCACTCGTAGTAGCCGCCGTGATAGTCCGGAAAAGCAGCCTTGCCGGCTGCTTCGTGTTCCAGAGGTACTTCTACTTTTTCTCGAACAACGGAATAGCCATTGGCTTTGAAGGCGTCACGAAGTTCTGCCAGTAAGCTATGGACTTCCCCCGGTTCGGCGGCCGAGACGACTTTGCTGATCATGGGCTGCTGCTGCTGTTGCCCGGCGGGCAACTCAATCAGAATAGGCTTTGCCTCGATGCGTTCGCAAAAGGCAACAAAGTCTGATAGCGCAGATTCTGCTAGTGCTTCGGTAGTAAGGTGGATTTCAAAAATGAAGGGCATAGCTTTGGGAGAAGGCGTTAGGATCTACTGACAACGCGGCAACCCATTGCTAAAGTTTCGTCCACTTCTCCGTCCCCTTACTGTTCTCCACGACTTTCTCAACAAAGACCATGCCGCGCAGGCCATCGTGTACTGTCGGGAAGTCGGTGCTCAGTGGGTCGGGCTCCGTGCCGGCCAGGCGTGCCTGTACGCAGGCGGCAAAGTTCTTGTAGATGTTAGCGAAGGCTTCGAGGTAACCTTCCGGGTGTCCGGCTGGGACGCGCTGAGCGTGCAGCGCAGCCGGAGTGAGCGCCCCCACCCCCGTGCGGTAGTGAGTAGCTGGTCCTTCCAGAGATTTTACGATCAGGGTGTTGGGCTCCTGCTGGTGCCATTCGAGACCACCAGTCTCTCCCCAGACCCTGATGTTGAGGCCGTTTTCCTCACCGACGGCAATCTGGGAACAGTGGAGTACTCCGCGGGCGCCATCTTCGAAGCGCAGTAGAATGTTGGCATCATCGTCGAGCAAACGTCCTTCCACAAAGGAGGTCAGCTCCGCGCAGACTTCCGTAATCTTGAGCCCGGTGATGTACTCTGCTAGGTTTTCGGCGTGCGTGCCAATGTCGCCCATGGCACCACCCATTCCGGATTTAGTGGGGTCTACCCGCCAGCTGGCTTGCTTTTGGTCGGTGTCTTCTACCTTAGTTGCTAACCATCCTTGCGGGTACTCAACTACTACCTTGCGCACTTTACCGATGTCGCCGGCTTTGATCATGTCCCGGGCCTGCTTTCCCATCGGGTAGCCGGTGTAGTTATGGGTCAGGGCAAAAATCAAGCCCGTTTCTTCAACGAGTCCTGCCAGAATGCGGGCCTCTTCTACGCTGAAAGTGACCGGTTTGTCACATACAACGTGGAAGCCATTCTCCAGGGCCATTTTGGCGGGGCCAAAATGTACGTGGTTAGGCGTCACGATCGAGACAAAGTCCATGCGGACATCCTCCGGTAACGACTTTTCCGTTTCAATCATTTCGGCATAGGATCCATAGACACGGCTGGGGTCGAGGTGGAAGTCTTCACCAGAAAGACGGCTCTTTTCGGGGTTAGAGCTAAAGGCTCCGCAAACCAATTCAATTTGCTGGTCGATGGCTGCTGCAATGCGGTGAACACCACCAATGAAGGCGCCACGGCCGCCGCCTACCATTCCCATTCTGATCTTTCTGGACATATCTCTGAAGTTTATTTGCTGCGATAATACAAAGGATCAGGGAATAATCCACCCCATCCCCGGCATTGCTTAGATAACAATCCTTTGCACCTGCGCCCGCGCCCGAAACTTGACCAACTGGCAGGCTGGTGTCATATCACTACGTAACTTTGCCCTCACTGCAACCCTCCAACAACCGCAACAACATGACCACAACCACCACCCACCGTGTCCGCTACGCTGAAACTGATCAGATGGGGTATGTGTACTACGGTAACTACGCGATGCTGTACGAGATTGGCCGAGTGGAGATGCTGCGGGAGCTGGGACTAAGCTATGCGGTGATGGAAGCTGAAATGGGTGTTATGATGCCCGTCATGAGCCTCAACCAACGCTTTGTACGTCCCGGACGTTATGATGAATTGTTGACCATCGAAACAACATTGCGGCAACTACCAGCCAATACTATTACCTTTCACGTGGAAATCCGCAACGAAAAAGGTAAACTGGTAAACGGAGGTTCCGTAAAACTGTGTTTCGTAGACGTAGCTACCGGTAAAGCCGTTGCTGCGCCTGAATATCTGCTGCAAAAATTGCGCCCGCACTTTGAAGTTTAAACTGCCCAACATCGCCGCCTGGCTTCGGTTTTTTCGTACGCATCCATTCTGGTTGGGCATCATCAAGTACCTCAAAGAGAATAGTTTTATTGGTTTTCATGGAGTGCCTATCTATGATGTGATCGTTTTTGTGATCAACGAAGTGCAAAGAGATGACCTCTTTACCCGGGCCAATAGTGTTGCTTTTAGCTTTTTTCTTTCGTTGTTTCCTTCAATTCTGACGCTGTTCACCCTGACGCCGTTTGCCCTTGATTTGTTGGTGATCTGGTTTCCTTCGCTGGCAAACTTTAATAATGTTCTCTACGACGAGATCAAACAAGTGATGCCCGGCCAGGCGGGAGACATTCTGTTTGGGTTCGTGCAGGAAATAACGAACAGCCCGCGCCTGGGCTTACTCAGTTTCGGTTTTCTGCTGGCGGTGTACTTCTCCAGCAATGGTATGGTAGCCATGATGCAGGCCTTTGAAAAAAGCTACGTAAAGACCTTCCGCAGAAGGAACTTCCTGAAAAAACGCCTGATTGCTGCAGGGCTAACACTACTAATTGGCTTGTTTATCATTGCCTCTACGGTATTCGTCATCCTGGGAGATTCCATCCTCAATTGGCTTACGGACCTGATCAAGTGGGGTAGTGGTACTGCTTTTCTGGTTAGCTCGCTGCGGTGGATCATCATGCTGCTGCTCTACTACGTTGTTATTGGAACGGTTTATCGGTACGGTGCGGCAACGATCAAGCGCTTCAGCTACTTAAGCCCGGGCGTTACCCTGGCCACTGTTCTTTCTCTGGCTACTTCTGTTGCCTTCAGTTTCTACGTAGATGGCTTTAACCGCTACGATACTTATTCGAAATTCTACGGGTCAATTGCTACGATCATCATCGTTATGCTCTGGCTACAGCTTAACTCGCTCATCCTGATTATTGGATTTGAACTTAATGCCGCTATTGCAGTCAGGAGAGATTTAACCCTGACGGAAGAAGAGGAGTAGTCTGGCACCTGCATCGGAATTTCCTGCGTCGGCAAGGATGCGCTCACGGGTATTCAATACACGACGAGTATCCTGCCAATCTCGACGAATGGCACAACGTCATTTCAAGACTTAACGTTTCATTAGTATAAAAGATAGTGAGAGTGCTCCTTGTCCTAATATGTTTTGCCATCTTACCGCTTTGTGCAATTTATGTACGGCTTGCGGCTGTTGGTGAAGGGTAGGCAGGGCACTGGTTTACTACCTTTTGGCACTTAGTCTTAGGTTAAGCTCCTATGATTCAGTTGCTTTCCATCTATTTTGAGACCTTGATAATAAAGCACCCATGATTGAAATCCTAAATTACGTTGCCTTCTTTACGGGAGGTTTACTCATCGTTCTTTTGCTCTTGTCCTTAATCGGCGGGTTGGATCTTGACCTGGATTTTGAGGTCGACGCCGGCGGACTGGGCATCGTCAAAACCGTTCTGACCTTTGTCTCTATTGGCACCTGGACGACCAAGGCCTTCCTGGCTACGCAGGAAAGCCCCACGGTTGCAATTTTGGTGGGCGCGGCCGCGGGTGCTGTGGCGGTGTTTATCGTCAGCCGGATCTTGCGCTTTTTGCTCAGTCAGCAAAGTAATGTCAATTGGACCCCCACCGATGCACTTGCCGAGCAGGGTAAGGTCTACGTACCTATCCCCGCCTCCGGCGAGGGAGTCGTGACGGTCCGTATCAGAGGAACACAGCGGGAACTCAAAGCCCGCTCCGCTGCAGGTACAAAACTCAGTACGGGCACCGTCGTCGTCGTCGAAGACGTCGAGGATGGTGTGCTGATTGTCCGGGAGGAACAGTAAGCGAACTACTGTCCTCGCTATGGACCTTAAAACTATCTTTCTAACATACTTCACGCATTAAACCCTTTACTATGGAAATTTTCTTCACCGTCGGCGGCTTCGTTGTCGTCTTGATCGTATTGATTACCCTCTTTTTTATCAGCAGGTACAAACGCTGTCCCTCCGATAAAATCCTTGTCGTCTACGGTAAGACCGGAGGCGGAGCCTCCGCCAAATGTTATGCAGGTGGTGCGGCATTCGTTTGGCCGGTGATCCAGGATTACCGCTTTCTTGACCTTACGCCACTAAGTATCGATGTTAACCTTAAAGATGCACTGTCCAAGCAGAATATCCGGGTAAATGTCCCTTCGCAGTTCACCGTTGGTATCGGCGAAGATGAGAACCTGATGTTGGCAGCTGCTAACCGCTTGCTTTCCCTCGATCGCGACCAGATTGCTCGTCTGAGCCAGGACATCATCATGGGGCAGATGCGCCTCGTGATCGCTAATATGGACATTGAGGAGTTGAATACGGACCGTGATAAGTTCGTCTCCAGCGTTTACTCCAACGTTGGTGAAGAGCTCCACAAAGTAGGGCTACGGCTGATCAACGTGAACGTTACGGATATCCAGGACGAGTCTGGCTACATTGCCGCACTCGGTCAGGAGGCCGCTGCCCGCGCTATCAATGAGGCTGAGGTAAAGGTTGCTCAGGAGAAACGCCTTGGTAGCATTGGCCGTGCAGAGGCGCTGCAGGACCAGCGGACCAAAGTAGCAGCACTTACCGCTCAGGCGGAGATCGGGGAAGCTGAGGCTACCCAGAAACAGCGTATCTCCGTAGCCGATGCAAATAGCCGTGCTCTTGTTGGTGAGGCAGAAGCTGCCCAACAGCAACGGATCAAGGTGGCTGACGCCAACTCTCGCGCAGAGATCGGTGAAGCCAAGTTCCAGGCTGAAGCCCAGGAAGGTAAGAACGAAGCAGCCGTGAAAGTTGCTGAGTCTAATGCCGCACGTGATGTAGCCATGGCCGAAGCCAGCCGGCGGGCCGATGCGGCCCGCAAAGTAGCGCAGGCCAAAGCCCTCGAGGAAGCCTACAAAGCTCAGGAAGCTGCAGAGCGAGCACGCGCGCTGAAGGAGAAAGCAGAAAAAGAAGCCGAGCAGGTTGTTCAGGCTGATATCGAAAAGCAAAAGGCAGTTATTGCTGCTCAGGCTGAAGCTGAGCGCCGTCGTGAGATCGCCAAAGGTGAAGCCGATGCATTGCTGGCGCGCTACCAGGCTGAAGCTCAGGGTATGGAAGAAGTGCTGAAAAAGCAGGCCGAAGGTTTCCAGCAGCTGGTGAGTGCAGCTGGGGGAGACCCTCAGGCAGCCATCAACTACCTGATGCTCGATAAGCTTGAGACGCTGACCCGTATCCAGACGGAAGCCATCAAAGATATCGAAATTGACAAAGTAGTCGTTTACGATAATGGTAATGGCCAGGGCGTTGGCAACTTCGTCCAGGGCCTCTACGGCATGGTGCCGCAACTCAACGATTTCCTCAGCCAAAGTGGCATGCAGTTGCCTGCAGGCCTCGTAGGTAAGACAGCCGAAGTGGACGCTACGGAGGAGGCCGCAGAGGATACCGGCGCCCAGTCCGCTTAGCGACAGCAGTTCCGATGACTAAGCAACCCGTCTCACCGTAGTGTGGGGCGGGTTTTTTATTTGCCGGGGGGTGAGGTGTAAGTCAGTGCAAAAGCTAGAGTTATGGTAATTGCAACACGCGATGGTTTGCCTGGTATGCTGGGCGGTTTGAACGTGTCGATTCAATGCCGAATGGGATAATTGTTGGCTGTGGAGCGGCTGCTCCGAGTTGCGGCTGGACGTGAAAAGTGCCCCTCAGCCAACGGGTTCAGTAATTTTTCAGAATGGCGTACGGTCCGCCTATGTCGCTGGAAATCAGTCGATACGCATAGCGCTAGCCGTGGGTGATAGCGAAAAAAGACTTGCAACCGGTGGCCAATAAACCAGGAGAGGAAACCTGCATCCATTTAATCTGTTCCAGAGGAGTGACGCGTTATTGTATTCAGCGTCTCACCAACACCTTTATCTCGGGAAACCTAAATAATCCAGGTTCTACCCACTGAACTTAACCCCCAAAATCCACCAATATGCGTTTGTTCTATCGCGCCTCAGCTGCTTTGCTGGCAACTGCCCTTGTTTTATTTTCTTTTGGTTGTGACCCTGAAACCGGCGGCGGCGGCGGTGGCGGCGGTGTGACGCTGACACCCGAAATTACCCTGAATTCAGGTGCAGGACTGGTTTCCTTCAATCAGGAGCTACCCCTGAATACGACATCTTTCATTGTCAATCTGACGGGTAATGATGGTGATGCCTTGCTGCGTGACCTTTCCATTCGGGAGAATGGCCTCACTATCCCTAATACCCGTCTGAACTTCCGCACTGGCCAAACCTCTAATAATCCAATCCTGCTACCCGCAGGTGATCAGGAAGGATTTACCTACGAAATTGAGATTACTCCCGACGTTGCTACGGCTGGCGATGTGACCTATGAGTTTCGTGTGACGGATGTGAACGGTGAAGTCGCTGCTACCACATTAACCATCACTTACGTCGTCAACGGGCCAAGCATCAGCCTGTTGCCTGATCCTACCGCAGTGAGTAATGATACCACCATTACGACGGTGAATACTGATTTTAACGTGTTCCTGCAGCTTGATCAGGGAGAGGCGTTCCTGAATACCTTGGAAGTACTGGCTGATGGGGTAACGATGCCGATCGAACAACTTGTTTTGAACAACCAGCCGGTTGTAAACAACCCCATCAATTTTGCTGATAACCTGACTAATGCGACGATAAGCATTGGAGTGTCGCCAGTTGGTGTAGCCAACACGACCACTGTCTATACATTCCGAGTGACCGATGTCGCAGGTGTTAGCAACGAAGTCAGCATCACCATCACCTTTGATACCCCTGCCACAGACCTCAGCTTCAACATGACGGGCGTTTTCTTTAATGCCAGTGGTGGTAGTGATGGTGGCCTGGACCTGGATACAGGAAATGCAACCACCTTTAATAACCCCGAAGCTGAAATTCAGGATGAAGGCATTGACCTCAATTCAGCCGGAGAAAACTGGCGCACCCAGGTAAGCTCCGTTAACGATGCCGTACTGCTAATTGCTGATC
>CAZTTF010000282.1:0-24260 GCA_964616365.1 uncultured Lewinella sp.
TCAGATCACGGAACCGTAAACCGTGGGGTTACCCTGGTTGGTGAAGATCAAAAGCTCATCGACGTCGTTGAACGCCTCAAGATTGGTCGTGGTGATGACGGACAGGTCACCTACCTGGGAGATGATGAGCAGCGCTACCCACTGGCAGATGATGCCGTTGTATCGATGAATTTCTGGGGCTTTGATCCCGCTATTTTTGACGTGATCGAGAAAGGTTTTCAGGAGTTTGCCCGGGCAAATACTGACAACCCTAAGGCAGAATACCTGATCCCGGAAGTTGTGGATAACATGATCAAAGATGGATCCGCCCAAGTTGAAGTTTTGGTTTCCGACGACCGTTGGTACGGTGTCACTTACCAGGAGGATAAGCCTAAGGTCCAAAAAGCCTTTACGGAGCTGAACGAAGAAGGGGTATATCCTACGCCGCTATTTAGCTAGCAGAGGTCACGCTGTCGGGTGCCACCCTTCTTCCGGAAGGTCCAGGAGAAATTCACTCCAGCTACCGGGATAAAGTTTTGGCATACCGCCAAAAGCATGATGATAGGCGAGGATGTTGTGGCAAGCCGTCACGCCCGAGCCACAGTAGAAAACGACATTGTCCGCTTCGTTGTCCAGTGCAGCGAAGCGGGCTTTTAGTTCCTGGCGGGTCTTCAGTTTGCCGTCGCGTAGGTTCTCCGGCCAGGGATAATTCACTGCGCCGGGGATGTGGCCGGCAACCGGATCAATGGGTTCGTGTTCTCCCCGATAGCGCGGTGCAGTCCGGGAGTCAATTACCGTTTGGGCGCCATCAGCTCCGTATTCAGCTACTTGGGCGCGGTCGCAGGTGCCGGGGAAGTTGCCGGTAGCAAGGTGAGCCGTCGATGGACTAACCTTTGGTTTCGGCATTTTACCTTCACTGATTCTGAGCCCATGGTCTACCCAGGCCTGGATGCCACCGTCAAGAATGGCTACCCGCTCGTGGCCGAGGCTGCGCAGCATCCACCATAAGCGGGCGGCGATGCCGCCGCCTTTATCATCGTAAGCCACAACAAAACTATCCGCCGTCAGTCCTAACTGCTCTAAAGTAGCCGTAAACGCCGCTACCGATGGTAGCGGGTGACGCCCCGTTTGCCCGGGGGTGATATCTCCGGATAGGTCCCGGTCAAGATGAAGAAAGGCTGCTCCTGGCAGACTGGCTTTTTCCCAAGCCTGCTTCCCGGCCTCTGGGTCGGAGATGTTGTGACGACAGTCAACGACGATCAGGTTGGGATTGCCGAGGAGTAGCGATAAATCGGTAGGAGAAATGATGGGCGTCATGGTGCAAATACGTTCGCTCAAAAGTAGGGAAACAGTGGCTTTTATTGCGTAGCCTTTTCCAGTGGGTAGTCTCGCTTAAGAAATGCAGGGGTGCGCAGCCGGTACTCGGTATGCTGGAACGCCAACTAATCCTTAAACTAACGTGAGGTTTAGCAGAAATGCTTGGTTTCCTCTTGTTGCAATGGATCAAGTACTATGTGTTAGTCATTTAGTCTGTCAGACAGTCATGACTGCCTACCTGCCTAAAAGACTAACAGACCAGTTAACCACGGGAGATTAAAGGATGATTGTCAGCAACTTGCATTATTGTCTCGTCCAAACCTGACGTTAAACTACTGCAGGACTATTTTCCGGGTGGCCACTCCGTATTGTCCGCGTACCTCAACGAAGTAGACACCTGCCTGGCCCTCAAGCATGTTCCGGTGCAGCGACCAACGATTTAAACCGGGGGCAGCCTCTACTTTACGTTGGTGGACGATCCGGCCGGTGAAATCGAATACCGTGAGCTGGAGGTCGTCTGCTGCCGGCCAGGTTGCCTTGAGCACGCTGCTGGTTCTGAAGGGCGAAGGGGCAGCCGTTAGCTGTCCGGGAGCTGTTCCGCCTCGAGCGGTGTGCACAATCATGGTCAGCGGGAGGGTGCGGTAATCCGCAGTATAGGCTTCCGCGCGGAAAGCGGGATCATTGGTGATCAGTTGAGGGATCGCGTTGTCACTGACAGCGAACCGCAAAAGCGGTTCCTGATGATTGAGTTGGTGGCCAGCGGCCACCCGGCTCAGCCGCAGCACATTGTCCTTATCTACCCGGTATTCTTCCGGAGACAGTAACCCGGGCAACAGCCGGGTACCGGCTGGCAACTGCAGCGCTGCCTGCACTGCCGTTATCCTGTCCTTTGCACCAGCGGCCCCGCCACTGAACGCTTCTTCCGTTCCTGCAAGAGGAGCGTACAACTCCCAAACACCGTTTTCTGTAGAGGGGCGCAGGGTCATGCTGCTGCCGGGAGCGGTAGGTGGTACTCCGTTGCCCGCGAAATTGGCGAAAGACGGTTCTGCGTTTCCGGTGACGTCTCCCGTTTTGATGCCGACAAACTCCGTAAAGACAGCCCCGGTCAGATCATTCAAATTAGCCACTTCAGGAAATTCCTCCAGCCAGGGATTCTCTGGGTCCGGGAAGGTGTATTCCTGCGGGAGGAATCGCCAGCTGGTGTTGTTCTCGAAGTCGTCCTCGAAGCCCAGAATCACCTCCCTGATGGCGATCAGGTCGCGTACGGTAATCGCCCCGTTGTTGTTGGCGTCGGCGGCAATTAGCTGGTAAGGCGTCAGGGATTCATCGAGCCCTAGCAATCGCCGGCCAATTACGTTCAGGTCCGCGGTAGACAAGCCATTGATTGGATTTGCATTCAGGTAAGGTTGAATGGTGTAGTCAACCTGCTCTTCGAGACCGTCAAATAAAAAGGTGCCGTCCAATTCAGTAAAAGTGACCAGGGAAGAGGGACCGTCGTTGAAAATTTCCACGTTCCGCATTGGGTCACCGTTGCGGTCGAGAATCAGGCCACTGATTTGCCCCGAACGCGCAGTACAAAGTACATTGTTGTCCGTTACGTTCAGGACAACATTGCAAAAGGCGAACAAGCCGGTGTTTTCGGCAAAGGCGTAGAGCCGGAGGATGTTAGGCCCGAGATCGGCACAATCTACCTCAATGTTGAAGGCGCCGGGTTGCGCTACGAATCCAGTCACTGCGGCCTCCTCTTCGCGGTACAGGGAGTAGCTAATGCTGGTTTCCGTACAGGTTACTGCCGGACTACCCACAAAGTCACTGGCCCAAACGGTATTGATGCCTCCCGTTACGATATCGGGAACGAGGTTAACACTAAGGTTAGTGATGCAGACAGGGCTGGGCGCGAGTCCGTCTCTGACGCGTAGTTCAACGAATTGCTGGGTAGGGTTTCCACAATCATCAACAGCCCTTACCCGGGCATAGTGAGTACCGATCGGGAGATTGCGGATCTGTACTTCGAGGCCTGCTGTAGGGGTGCCGCTAAACTGAGCTTGAGGAACGTCGTATTCTGCCCGGAAATCTGCTCCCGTAATTAAACCATCATTGTTACGATCAACGATCGTCTCGTCAATAGAGATGGTGATATCCGTTGTGCCGCAATCATCAGTAGCCTGGAGATTGAGCAAGATGCCCCCCAGGCAGTCAGTGGTGAAGGCAAGTCCCTCTTCGGGAGGAGTTACGCTCAGGGTAGGAGCCTCGTTATCAAAAATGCCCACAAATTGCCGGTAGCGGAAGAAGCCGCGGCGGGAGGAGCCTCCGTAATTGGAGGTCAGCAATCCGAGCTCATTACCATTGCCAACGATGTCGTCCTGATCGAGGTACGCCTGATCATCGAGCATATCAGCTGGCGTATTTGCGCTAACGTTAAGGAAGAGGGGCTCGTTGAAGGACCCATTGCCATCAGCATCTCTTGGGAGGGTGAAGGGGAGGCTCTCACCATCATACTCGCACCAGTTGATCACCTCATGGGTTAGGCGCAGGGCGTAGCAAGCGCCGGGGATAACGGTGGAGAGGGTGTCCCGGAAAGTATTGACCCCGAAGAGTGCGCATCCGTTTCCAGCGGCGATGAAGTCATCCGAAGCGGGGAGTTCTCCGCAGGTGTAGTTTCGGTCGCCGGGGAACCGGAGACTGTAAGCCGTATACGGGAGGATGTTGACCACCTGCAGACAGTTCTGACTTTGGGTGAATCCTGCACCATCAGTGACGGTGAATTCACGAATGAACTGCCCCGTACCGCAGTTGTCCAGTGATCCGCTGATAGACTGGCTAACGGTGGCACCGGGACAATTGTCTACTGCCTGACCAGCACCAAATGCAGCGTCAAGCAATGCGCCGATACCTGCTGGGTCATCTTGCAGGGCTGTCGGCAGATCTTCGGGAAACTGATCGGAAAAAAGCTGGCAATCGACACCGGTTTGAGGAGGAGCTACGCAGCTGGGCGCAGTTTTGTCTTCTATGAGTACTTCCGTCCAGCAGCGATTTTCGTTACCCGCCGCATCCTGACCGACCATCACAACTCGCTGTTGGCCGAGGTCGTCACAAGAGAAAACGACTACCGCATCGGGAGGACTTAGTGGTTGGTCCGAGGCGTCGACCCGGGCTATGCGCAGGTCTACTTCGGTACACCCGTCACTACTGCCGCCGTCAACGCTGGTGGCGTTGAAGAAAGCAAAGCCATTGGTGTTCAGGCTGATATTTGCGCCGCTGGCGCAGACCACCTGCGGAGGGTTGCGGTCAATAATGCGGAGGCTAACCTCTCTGACGGAAGCATTGCTGCAGGCATCTTCAGCTACGTAGCGCAGCAAGTGATCACCCCAGGGGATCGGCGCGGTAATGGTATTGGGCGTGCCGCCCAAAATGGGGTAGGGGCCAAGCGGCGCTGAGGTGAGGTCACCATCCAGGTAAATGTATGCCGTCAGCGCAACGGAGGGGCTGCAAACATCGGTAGCGCTTACGCCCGCACCAACGTCCAGAATCGCAGAACAAAAGCCCGTGTTAGTGCTGAAGGTGAGCGGACCAACGTCGGGGCTGCCATCAAAATCAAGATCCTGAGTGGGAGGAGTGATGACTGGCCCGGCTACGTCTCCCACCCGGACAAGTTGGGTCAACAGGGTGTCGCCCAATTCGTCACAAAGGTCAAATATCCGGAAGGTGCGGACAAAGGAAAAAGTATTGCCACAGCCCGGAATGCGACTGCCATCGACGTAGCTTATGAAATAGTCGCAGTTGGCATTGTCAATATGAACCGGACCTGAGTTGGTCAGGAAGAAAGGGTAGTCGGCAGGCCCTGGTTCGGGGTTTTCGTCTTCCAGGTCCTCGAGACAGTTGGTCAGAATGGAGACCGGGACCCGGCGCAACTGGGCGAGTTGGGGGCGGATGAAACGAATGCTTTGGGCGCGGAACGCAGGTGCAAAGTTGGGGTCGCCATCAATACTTCTGGCCCGGAATGATCGTTGCAGCATGACGGTGTCAACGCACACGGAAGGGGTGGTTTGGTCAAAGGCATCGTTCACACATACTTCGACGTCGCCACCACAGGTGTCGTAGACGTCAGGGATGCCTCCACCGGCCCGCAGCGCATCTGCTAACCGTGGGTCAAGACTGCCCGGCACCGGCGCTCCGGTGGTGCCGTCAATGGTGTAACATCGGGATACTTCGAGGGGTAGGAGGTTGATGTCGGCACTTGACGTGAGCGAACAGCTACGGTCGATGGGCCCTGCGAACAAGTTGATTACGGGAGGAGTAGCGTCTACCAGCCGCACGAAGCCCGAGCAGGAAAACCCCTCCAGTGCGGGATGATGCTGACCAGTAACGGAGTACTGATACCGACCGGGACCATCAACTATCGCCCCGTTTTCCGGAATGCTGTCCTCCACAATGATGGCGAAGTTGCTATCGGCCAGGCAATCCGGCAGGTTGGTGAGGATCATTGCCGGAATGATCTCCGCACGGCAGTCTACCTGGAGGGTAGCGTTGATTTCAAACTGACAACCGAGGTCGAATGGCCCGTCGCACTGCGCCTGCAGGCTGCTTCCCGGAGACGGGAACAGCAGGATGCCCAACAGGCATTGGATCCAGACGGTGAATATACGGTTGGTCATCGTTGGTTTGTGGCCGTCTTTTAAGCGGTCAATTTCAAGCGTGCAAGTTACGGATTAACGGAATGCTCTATGGTTAAGGTATTGGTAAAGCGGGAATTGTCGGCCATAAGTTAACCACAAATGTCGCCGCGGGCACGATCCAGAAGCCCGCTGTTTTCGGGCTAAGGGCGAAATCCTGCCTGAAGTTAACCGGCCAGGTCTGGCATCTTGATCCGGGCGCTCCGAGTATTCGGCCTTTGACGTGGCGATAGCCGTCGAAAAACGCCCAGTGTCCTGCGGGTTACATAGGCGCAACCACTACCTTTGCGATAAACCACTATCCCTATGGCTGAGACCAAGTATAACCAGGCCCGGTTGATTCCTTTCGTCCTGATGTCTCTTGTGACGTTGATTTTTCTCTTTTGGGCCATGAAGCAATGTGATTCCGGAGAGAATAACTACGCAATGGTAGCGGAGGAGAAAGCACGCGAAACTTACCTGGACAGCATCCGGAGGGTGGAGGATCAGGCGGCTCGGCAAGCTGAAATTGATCTCGAGGCAGAAGCAAGGGCCAAGGCCATGATGCGGGCACAAACCCAACCAATGCTGGGGGATAGTAGCGTATACGTTGCTCCATCACAAGTGGTTGTTGAGAAAGTTACCCCGCTGTATTCAACGATAAACGGCCTCAACGTCCGGAGTGGACCCAGCCTTAAAAACGGCGTGTTAGCCAGGTTACCCCTTTTCGCAGAGGTAGAGTTTACGGGAGAGGTGACTGATTCTCTCTACGAGATTGACCTCGGGGAGATCACGCCCAAAGCTCCCTGGGTGCAGGTGAAGCTGTCGGACGGAAAAATCGGCTGGGCCTATGGCGCCGGACTCTCCTACTATAAGTTCGAACTAAAAGGCGTGTACACCGATTAACTATTAAAGTTTACTAGTTCTGGCGCGAGTACTTCGTAGGCTATTTCTCCTGATCACAAACTGCATCTATGAAAATCCGTCACCCTTTTACCGCAGCTGAATTTGCTGATCGTTTGTCCGCAAAGCTTATTGGCGACGGCACCATCCTGATCACCGGCGCGAATGAGATTCACCACGTTGTGGCAGGGGACCTGAGTTTTGTGGACCATCCCAAGTACTATGCCGCCGCCCTGAACTCGGCGGCTTCCGTCATCTTGATTGACCGGGAGGCGGACTGCCCTCCCGGCAAAGCGTTGTTGGTGGTTAAAGCGCCTTTTCAGGTGTACAATGACCTCGTTCTGGCTGAACGTCCCTACCAATTACCCGCGGAGACGATTGACCCCAGTGCCCAGATTGGGGAAGGAACCTATGTGGCGCCGGGAGCGGTCATTGGTCCGGGCGTAGTGATTGGCAAAGACAGCCACATTGGCGCCAATGTGGTGATTGCCGAAGGCAGTGTTATTGGAAGCCAGGTTTACCTTGGTGCCGGAACGGTGATCGGAGAAGAGGCTTTTTATTTCAAAAAAAGCATTGAGGGGTATACTCCCTGGCGCAGCGGGGGGAATGTCCGTATTGAAGACCGGGTGGAAATTGGCCCTAACTGCACTGTTGCCCGCGGGGTGTCTTCGACCACCCTCATCGGTGAAGGAACCAAGCTTGATGCTCAGGTGCAGATTGGCCACGATTGTAAGATCGGAAAACACTGTATCATGGCCGCTCAGGTGGGGATTGCCGGTAACACTTCGGTCGGCGACTGGTGCATCTTCCAGGGGCAGGTTGGTGTCGCCCAAAACTTGACGATCGGTGACCGGGTGATCGTGCTGGCCAAATCAGGCGTCAGCAAAAACCTGGAAGGCGGTAAGGAGTATTTTGGCTACCCCGCTCAGGAAGCAAGAACGGCTTTTAAAGACCTTGCCGTTTTACGAAGGCTGCGCAAAGATTGATTCGCGGGACGACCAGATCAGGTAATTCGCAGTGTTTTCTGCCTGCCTGAAGTGGAAGATGAATGTTTATTGACTGAACCTAATTTGTGTTGGCACCTTGTTATTTGAACACAAGGTTTGGCAACGATGATTGGTTTCTTCTTGTTGACGTGGACGAAATACTGTTTGGTTTGCCTAGTCTGTTGGTCTGTTAGACAGTCATAACTGCCCAACAGACCAACAGACTTGATGATCACGGGAAATCCGAGCATGATAGTCAGTAACTTGTTTTAGTGCCTCGTCCAAACCTGACGTTATTTTAAACCGATTAGTCGATCTACATGTCTCTTACGCCCCCAACTACCACCGCTTTGGACAAGCCCGCGCTGGCCGCACTCCTGGCCGCACAACAAAACCATGCTCCCCGCGTCCGCGCCCATACTGCCAGTCAACGCGTTGCTAAGCTGAAGCGCATTGCTGATTACCTGACAACGCCACATAACAAAGCGGCGCTGGTAGCTGCACTGGACGCCGACTTCCGCAAACCGGAAGTAGAGACACTGCTCAGTGAATTGGCCACTGTCTTGAGTCATATTCGCTATGTTTCTGCCCACCTGAAGCAGTGGATGGAGCCAACTAAGCTGCCTTTTCAGCTAGCGTTGACGGGGATGCGAAATTATATCTACAAAGAACCCAAAGGGTCCGCGCTGATCATCTCTCCGTGGAACTACCCCTTTAACCTCACGCTGGTGCCGCTCACCTATGCAATTGCTGCTGGATGCACCGCTGTCGTCAAGCCCTCTGAGTTCAGTCCGGCCACTACGGCCTTTATTCACAAGATGATTGACGCGTTGTTCCCGCCCGAGGAAATCAAGGTCGTTACCGGGGAAGGCGATGTCTCGGCTCACCTCACCACACTGCCGTTTGACCATATCTTCTTTACGGGTAGCCCTTCGATTGGTAAGAAAGTGATGGCTGCTGCTGCTAAGAACCTCACGAGTGTTACCCTGGAGTTGGGCGGGAAGTCTCCCGCCATTATTGACACGGGTGTGAACCTGAAAAAAACAGCAGAAAACTCCGTGTGGGGCAAGTTCTTAAACGCTGGACAAACCTGTATTGCTCCCGACTACCTGCTGGTAGAAGCGTCGATGGAGGGAGCCTTCGTTGAGGCTCTTAAAACAGCAGTCGGAAAGTTCTACGGAGCGGAACCCCGCCAGTCGGAAGACCTCGCCCGCATCATCAATGATCGCCACTTCGATCGGATCAAGGGCTTGCTTGATGATGCTGTTGCCAAAGGTGCTACCATTGCCCTTGGCGGGCAGACCGATGCTGAAGAACGCTATGTCGCACCGACTATCCTTACGGGAGTAACGGAAGAAATGGACATCATGCAGGAGGAGATATTTGGTCCCCTCTGGCCGGTGATGACCTATAAAAACCTCGACCACGCGGTCGAGATCATTAATCGCCGACCAAAGGCTCTGGCTTTCTACATTCAGTCGGACCGCCGGAGCACCGTCAAAAAACTACTGGCCGAAACAAGCTCCGGAGGAGCATTGGTAAACGAGTACTTGCTCGGAGGCGGAAGTGCCAGCGTACCCTTTGGTGGCGTGAACAACTCCGGCATCGGCAAGTCGTTTGGCTACCATGGCTTTGTGGAGTTCAGCAACGAACGCCCTGTGATGGAACGGCGTTTCCTCGACCTCAGTATTGCCTACCCTCCGTACACGGACAAGGTGAAACAACTGATTCGCAAGATCTACCGGTGGCTGTAGGTGTGTTGCCTGAGGTCACGGCAACGTAAGTCTTTACGTGCTATTTTCATTTTTTATTGAAACTTTGCAACCCGCCTTGCCCCAAGGTGTTGAATACGGACAAATATCAGACTATGAACGTTGCTGACCTCCTGGAACGCGCCCTGCGCAAAGAATGGCTTACCGCCGAAGAAGGTGTTTTCTTGCTGGAAAATGCCGATACGGCCGATTTGATGTACGTTGCTAACCAGTTGCGCTTCGAGGCCGTTCCGGCAAAGGACGTTACCTGGATCATTGACCGGAACTCCAACACGACCAATGTCTGTATCGCAAACTGTAAGTTTTGCAACTTCTACCGGCGGCCCGGCCACGATGAAGCATACATCACCACGATAGAAGAATACAAGCAGAAGATTGAGGAAACCTTCGCTTATGGAGGAGAGCAATTGCTGTTACAGGGTGGGCACCACCCTGATCTTGGCCTGCAGTTCTACTGCGATCTGTTCAGCGAGCTGAAAGCCTTGTACCCCAACCTGAAGCTCCACGCATTAGGTCCACCCGAGATCGCGCACGTGGCCAAGCTCGAAGGTATGAGCCATTACGATGTGCTTAAAGCGCTGAAAGAGGCTGGCCTGGACAGCCTGCCGGGGGCAGGTGCGGAAATTCTTTCTGACCGGGTACGTCGCCTGATCTCAAAAGGGAAGTGTGGCGGAGAGGAATGGCTGGACGTGATGCGCGCAGCGCATCAGCTTGACATCACTACCTCGGCAACCATGATGTTTGGCCACATCGAAACGAACTGGGAGCGGATGGATCACCTCGTGCGTATGCGCCAGGTGCAGTCCGAAAAGCCAGCACACGCAAAGGGCTTCCTGGCGTTCATTCCCTGGCCATTCCAGGATGAAGACACCATCCTTAAGAAAATTAAGCGTGCCCGTAACACCGTTACCGGCGATGAGTACATCCGGATGATCGCCCTGAGCCGCATCATGCTGCCTAACGTAGTAAACATTCAGGCAAGCTGGTTGACGGTGGGTAAGAAAGTGGCGCAGATCTGTCTTCATTCCGGAGCGAATGACTTTGGCTCCATCATGATCGAGGAGAATGTGGTCTCCGCAGCGGGCGCCCGCTGGCGTTTCACTGCCGACGGTATTCAGGACGCGATCCGGGAAGCGGGCTTCCGCCCCCAGCTGCGCACCCAGCAGTACGAGTACCGTGAGCTACCGGAAAACATCAAGCAGCAAGAGCTGGATACGGTCGCGATGATTGTAGACTAGTACGGGCGCGGCCGCAGGGTGCAAAGTGTTGGTGAGAGGGGCATTGTGTTTGCTTTAGCGAAATTTCGCTAGCATTGGTCCAAGTTTCATCCTGGTTCGTCCATGCGAGGCTGGCTTTAACGTTTGGCTGTCAGAGGTTTGCCCCCGAACCAGTGCTAATGTTTCGGCTTTGGCACGCAAACCCTTTGCTTTATGTCACATACAATTATTGACCACAGCAACAGCAAATCCTTCTTCAACATGGCCTGGATTGCCTTCGTCCTGGCAACCCTCGGAACTGTCGCCGGAATAATCCTCCTGGAAGCCTCTCTCGCGGCTAAGGGCTTCTTAGCGATGGGCTATGTTTTTACCATTAGTGCCTGTTTTACCCTGGCAAAAGTCACCCGTGATCGCTTCGAAGCAGAACGTCTTTACAATAAAGTAGAGCGGGCCAAGACAGAACAGTTCCTAAGCGAGAAGGAGAACCCAAGGAGTAGTTTTTAAGCGCTGATGTACTAAATTAGTGCTGTGGTATTTTCCACAAAGTGTTTACTATTTGGTCTTCACGATGATGCGCTATTTTTTTCTCATCCTGATCTTCATATCTGCCACTAACCAGTTTTTCGCTCAAACCACCACGGTGACCGCGACTTTTGAGAATGACATTTTAGGACAACTTCCCGCAACTACTATTGGGAGTCAGGTAGCTCCTTCGGGATTGTTTGGAAGTTCCGGGGACTTTGCAGTACAACTGGTCGACGGTGACGTCGGTAATTCTTCCGCTGCCGGAAAGGCGCTTTCTGTAAACGTGGCTACTGACAGTGATTTTCGGTTGGTGGATTTTGATGGCCAAAGCCTCAGCGGGATCATCACCAGCGGTATTGTCCGGATAAGCGTAGACTTTTATGCCGCACCGGGTGCTGATGGTTTTGCTTTTTTGCGTAACTACGATAATGCCGCCGGGAACCCCGAAAGCTTCGCAGATGTAGGGTTTGCCTTCGATGAAAACAGTTACGGGATTGGCCCGCTTGACTACGATGCGGATACTGGGGACTTCCTGGGATGGCCCCGTCAAGGAGGCTTTCAGTATGGTATATGGTACCATCTTGAGGCAACAATTGATTTGGATGCCAATACCATTCGGGTAGCAGTTGACGGGTCGGACCTCGGCCTCGAAGGAGGAATTTCACGCGTTACTGGAGACGGTTATCGTGGTAGTTTTCTCAATTGGGGGACGGCATTTACCGGACAGGCTGCAATCGATAATTTTACTGTCCAGGTTCCGGAACAAGTAGGCTTGCCTCCTGCCCCCATAGGCTTTACTCAGCTACTTGATGACCTGCCCGAATGCGGCGGTCAGGTTATCCGTGTACCTAATGGAGATTTTCGCTCACCCGGAATCGACTGGGAGACCAGCGGTGCAGCTCAGTTGATCTACAGTCCAGTCTACGAGGATGTAGCGACCTATAAGGTTGTTGTTACTGATGATATGGATGAAGCTGATGCCCGTCTTTTTGCTAATGGTAATTTCTCGCTTAAACATAACCACGTTTACCAAGTGAGTGCCCTTATCCGGAGTGACTTTCCCCGGGCTACCTGGGAAATCAGCGTCGGTGTCGAAGGTGCGACGTCCAGCGGAGAAACCTCTTTGGGGCTACGGTACGGGGGAATGCCTAGCAAGACTACCGGACCAGATGGTTGGGAACGCTGGACCTGGTCTTTCGTTCCTCATTGGGACGCTCGCTACCCCAACGCTAGTATTGCACTTACCTTCCACGAATATGGACCGGGGTTTGACGGTGACGTCAGCTTTGAAATTGCGGACCTCGCTTTTGTTGAATGCGCCGCCGAACCACTGGTTCCCTTTGCCCCTGGGGATGGCGTTACTTTTCCCGGGGGGGCGGGTAGTTTACCCATGTTTGTCGAAAGCGCTACCACTAATGGAAGTGCCCTGGAGGTCACTTCCACGAGTGCTGTCTACCGTTTTTCTCCCGTAGCCGGAACCCTCGAAATTGAACAACGCATTGACCACCCTCGGTCTTTAACCCGTCTGGATAATTTACCGCTTTCAGGGCTGAGTCTATTAAGCCAGAACGACGACGTTGCTGTTCTGGTTGGGACTGATGTCACTATTGGTGTCCAGTGCGATGGCAATGTAGTCATCAGTCCCCATGTCCCAATTCAGCCAGAGCTGGAAAGCTTGATCGGGGGAGATTTTAACCGGCTTGAGGCTGGGGATTTGGTTTGTCGGGATGACTTCGGTGGCTTTACGGCGAGTATTCACAGCCCGCGTGGGTCCGGCCGCAGGCCGGCCATCCAGCCCCTGACGGCCAACTTGCCCTTCATTGGTTTGTCTCCCGAAGATCTCACCACTTTTGCCGCTACCGAGCCCGGCTGGAAGGTCCGCCTGCCCGTACAGCCTGGAGAACGCCTCTTCGTCTCTGCCTCCCCCTCCCGGCCTTATGACTGGGAGAAATCCTTCAACTTTGAATGGGGGCTGGGTGATTTCGGAAATGACTTGGATTATTCCTCTCCGGACTACATGACCAACTGGATTCTCTGGAACTTTAACCAGCGCGGATGGGCTATGAGTCAGGGGACTGACTACGTTTTACGGGATGACATCAACGCACAAGCTCATTTTGCTGCTGTGGCCGATGCCGGTGATAAATGGGGGGCTTACTTCAGCCAATGGTTTTACTACAGTAGAGATCCCGACGAATGGGTTGGTGCCGTCGCTGATTGGCGGGATGCTTACGGTATGGAGATCATTTATTCTGATGGAATGGCTCAGGATGACTGGCTAAGCGCCTACCTGGCAATGAGGATGCTCAGACAGGACGTATTTCCGGACGGAGATATTATTATCCATGATTCTTACCCTCAATCCGGAGTGCCTGCCGCCAGCTATAAACCAGCTATCTATAGCTATGCTACCAGCACTTACATGGGAGAGAATGCCATCGTCCCGGTAGGTGAAGATTGGGCTTGGGCCCGTTACGGCATGAGCATGTTCAGGGGAGGTAATGCCTTCGGAGTTATAAAAGGGGATGGTTGGACACTGGGCGATAGTGTTGATAAATACCTGGTTGGCTTAGTTTGGGGTGGTCGTGGCCGACCCGATGTGTCTGAATACAACAGTCGTTACCGAACAGCTTTACTACAACTGCAAAATTTATGGGAAACCTACGGCGATGATCCCTATTTCTTTGACCGGTATTACCATCCTGATGCACAGGTGATCACTGGTTATGATATCGGTCGTGCGGGAATGCCCATCTTTTCCGTGGATACCTTGGCAAGTGGTGACCTCGCGCTGGAAATTACCTCCCGCACCCCCGGTGCCTCCATTTATTACACCACGGATGGCAGCGAACCTACTGAAGCGGACATTGAGTATACCGGGGTGCTTCCCGTCCTGGGGGCAATCAACCTGCGGGCGCGTGCCTTCCGCGCGGATCTGGACGAAAGTGCTATCGCTGATATAGCCCTAGATGGTACGACCTTGCCCGTTGTGTGGCAATCGGTCCAGGCAAGTTGGGAGCGAGACTGCGCTGATATGGTGATCAGCTGGGAAACCGCTGCTGAGGAGGCCGTTCGAAACTTCCAGGTACAACGCTTTACGGAGTCCCGAACCTGGGTTGACGTAGGTGCCCCCCTACCTGGCGGGAGTGAAATCTATCGATTAACTGAGGCAAATGTTGTGGATGTACGGCCTTTTTATCGGGTCCGGGAACTAGGGTTGGATGGTACCTATAGCTACTCTGCAGTATTTCAGCCTGAGGTCAGTGATTGTCGTGGCGAATTAACGTTCGTGCTTGCCCCAAATCCAGCGGCACAAGAACTAAAGGTCTTTAGTAATGCCTATGTACTACAACCCTTCCAAATCACTACTGCGACGGGACAGTTGGTGATGAAAGGTCAGCTGCGGGGAGAAGTAACGCATATTGACCTGAGTGATCTACCTCCGGGATTCTATTTGCTAAGAACCAGTGGGAAAGCGCTAAAATTCGTACATAAGTAAAGGTTGCCAACTTTAGGCAGTAATAAAGGTCGCAGGCCATCAAATGTAGTCTGCTACGGAATGGACTTTGGTGAGGCCTCCTTCTGCCTAACTTATTTCCTCAATACTCCGTATAAAACCCCATCTTTCCCATCTGGTAATCCCGCATAGCCTCCAGGATCTCGGTCTGGTTGTTCATTACAAATGGGCCGTGTTGCGCCACCGGCGCACCGATGGGGGCTCCGCTCAAGAGTAAGAGCCGGGTGTGGTCAGCTTTTCCGGTAAAGGTCACCCCTGCTCCATCATCCTTAAAGTTGAGGGCGGTCCGGCCGGCATAGGAGAATCCGGACGGCAAGGTGATTGCTCCGTCTAGTAAGTAGGCGAGGAAATTGTGTCCGGAGGGAACCGGAAGGTCCACCGTTGCTCCGGCCGGAAGGTCCAGCTGCCAGGCGTTGACGGGGCTATAAGTCTCTGCAGGGCCTTTTTGCCCTGCATACTCGCCGGCAACCACCCGCATACTGGCTCCGTTGCCAAAGTCAACAACGGGGAAGCTTTCCTGCTTCATGTCCTGATAGCGCGGTTGTACCATCTTATGCTCAGGGCCAAGGTTAACCCACAGTTGAATCCCTTCAATAGTACCTCCGTCCTGCAGTAGCTCCTTGGTGGCTTTTTCGCTATGGATGATCCCCATCCCGGCAGTCATCCATTGCACATCCCCGGCACTCAGGTACCCGGTATTGTTGCGGCTGTCGCGATGGCGGATATTTCCAGCGTAGAGGAAGGTGACGGGTTCGAACCCCCGGTGGGGGTGCGGACCGATATCTAAAGGGTCATAGCCACGGCTCACTTCCCAAGGGCCGAAGTGGTGCAACAGCAGGAAAGGGTCTATCTGCTCTACCTTTTGGGTCGGTAGTGGTTGATGAATCTCAATCGGTCCCATTTGCATGGGGTGGGCAGGGAGCACATTGGCAATGCTGCGGGTGGTCATTATGCAATAGATGTTGGTACGTTGCTAACATTTGGTGCCCGGTAGTGGTTGACCGGGTATTAGGGCCGGAGGCAATCACTGCCCGGACAACCGCCAACCGCCAACCGCCAACCGCCAACGGCTTACTCTCTCGGGCCGGAGCCCCTTGCCCGGACAACTGCCAACCGCCAACGGTTTACTCCCTCGGGCCGGAGCCCCTCGCCCGGACAACCGCCAACTGCCAACGGCTTACTCCCTCGGGCCGGAGCCCCTCACCCGGACAACCGCCAACCTCCAACGGCTTACTCCCTCGGGCCGGAGCCCCTCGCCCGGACAACTGCCAACCTCCAACGGTTTGCTCCCTCGGGCCGGAGCCCCTCGCCCGGACAACTGCCAACCGCCAACGGTTTACTCCCTCGGGCCGGAGCCCCTCGCCCGGACAACCGCCAACTGTCAACCGTCAACCGCCTATTCCGTATATTTGCAGCGCCGGAATGCCGGCTACCCTAACAACGTAATCCCGCAGGCCAGGGAGAAAACGGCTTGCGCATCCCCATCCAAGCCAAATTACCATAATGGATACCCACCCCGACCAGACTCCTGAAGAACAGGAGGAGGAAGTTGTATATTTTGACGAATTAGACATTTCCGACGAAGTTCTTGACGCCCTTGACGATATGGGTTTCGAGAAATGTACCCCCATTCAGGCGCAGGCCATTCCGCCAGCACTCGAGGGTAAAGACATCCTCGCCGTCGCCCAGACAGGTACAGGCAAAACGGCAGCTTTTCTGCTGCCCATTCTTACTGATATCAGCGATAATCCGCCAACCAAGGTGACCACTATTGTCCTGGAACCTACCCGCGAACTTGCCATGCAGGTAGACCGGCAACTGGAAGGCTTTAGCTTCCACATGAATGCCAGCTCCATCCCCATCTACGGTGGCCGTGACGGCCACAGCATGGCCCAGGAACAAAAGGCACTCAAAACCGGAGCCCCCATCGTAGTGGCTACCCCCGGACGTTTGATGGCCCACCTCGATATGGGGTACACCGACCTGAGTGAGGTACGCCACCTCGTCCTTGATGAAGCCGACCGGATGCTGGATATGGGTTTTGTGAACGACATGATCAAGATCATTGACATGTTGCCTAAGACCATCCAGATTCTGTTCTTCTCAGCAACGATGCCGCCCAAAATCCGGAAGTTTAGCCGGGATATTCTCAAGTCTCCGGTAGAGATCAGCATCGCCATCTCTAAACCCGCCGAGAAAATCAAGCAGTATGCCTACAATGTGGCAGACTGGGCAAAGAATGCCCTGATTGAGCAGATCCTGAAGGATAAAGCGCCCACAATGGAGCGTATCCTCATCTTCTGTGGACGCAAGAAAACAGTCCGGGAACTCACCCGCCGCCTGGCACGGAAAAATCCAAAAGTCAAGGACGTTTCTTCGGACCTCGACCAGAACGAACGCGAAGAACGCCTGCGGCAATTCCGGTCCGGAGCCATTCAGGTTGTAGTGGCTACCGATGTACTCAGTCGCGGCATTCATATTAATGGTATTGACCTGGTCATCAATTTTGACGTCCCGGGAGATGCCGAAGATTACGTACACAGGATCGGTCGTACTGCCCGTGCTGCGGCAGAAGGGGAAGCAATTACCCTGATCAGCGGTGATGACCGGCGGCGCTTTAAGGCCATCGAGGAACTCATGGAGATGAAGGTGGAACGCCTGGAAGTTCCTGAGCGTCTGAAAGATAATGATAGCGGCCGCGGTGGCCGCGATCGGCGCGGCGGTGGTCGCGGACGCGGTAATGACCGTAACCGTGGCGGCGGTGGCCGCGGACGTGGTCGCTCCGGCGGAGGTCGTGGTCGCAGCGGAGACAAACGTTCGGGCGGTAATCACGACAGCAAGCCCCGCGCTGAGGGCGACAACAATGCCAACGGAAACAACCGGAATAGCAAACCACGCGCCGAACGAAGCGGTGGTGATCAACCCCGGGACCCTAACCGCAAGCAGCGGGGAAGAGGTCGGGGCAAATCCTCAAGACCGAAAGACAATTCCGCTGATTAGTTGAAACGCCGGAGTAACAAAAGTTACTCCGGCGTTGTCATTTTATTTTTTAAAGGAGGAAGTCAACCTTATTTGGTAACGATCGTTATTGTATTCGAATCTTAAACGGTAACGATCGTTACCGAATTAAACCAAAACTTTTAAAGACCAGAATAATGGCAGACTTAACAGGAAAAATCGCACTAGTAACCGGCGGTAGTAATGGGATCGGATTGGCTTCAGCTAAAGCGCTCAAGGCCGCCGGGGCAACCGTTGTTACCGCAGGCCGCCACGCTCAGCGGGCGGAAGAAATTCGTCAGGCGAACGGAGATACTTTTGCTAAGGTGTACGTAGCCGATGCAGGTAACGTTTCCGAAACGGAGGCCTTTGTGGCCCAGGTTGGCGCTGACTTCGGAAAAATTGATATCATTTTCGCCAATGCCGGATTTGGTGAGCCTGCTCCACTCGGCCACATCACGGAGGAGAATTTCGACAAGCAGTTCAACGTGAACGTAAAGGGTGTCATCTTCCTCGTGCAGGCAGCACTTCCTTACCTGGGCGAAGGGTCCAGCATTATCCTGATCTCCAGTATCGCGAACCAGCTTGGCTTCGCCAATTTCACCAACTACGCCGCAACGAAAGGCGCCATCAAAACCGTTGGGAAAATCATGGCCGCAGAATTGGTTAGCAAAGGTATCCGCGTAAACACCGTCAGCCCCGGACCGATTGAAACGGGCTTCTTTAACGCCACCGGTTTGCCAGACGAGCAAATTCAGCAAATGGGAGAATACATTCAGACCCAGGTGCCGATGGGCCGTTTCGGCAAGGCAGAGGAAATCGCCAGCTACGTAGTATTCCTGGCTTCCGACGGTAGCACCTTCATGACGGGAACTGAAGTGGAAATTGACGGAGGAATGGCCACGCTATAAGCTTGGTCGGCAGGAGCGATGAAGCGTTTCCTTGGTTAAGATGATACCTGAGCCGGTAAGAACCGAAGTCGTCCGACACCTTTTACCTGGCCTAGCCGGAAATATAACCTGACGACTCGACGCAAAGTGTGACTTTGCAATTGCCTAGCCAACCTTGTCCACAACTTCCCAGAGGGCAGCCCGTCGCACCTGCGAAGGGCTGCCCTTTTCCAATACTACCACTAACCAGACTATCTTCGCCCTATGGCACGAACCAGAGAATTTGATGAACAACAGGTTTTAGTCCGTGCCCGTGACCTATTCTGGGAGCGGGGCTACGCTGCTACGTCAATTCAGGACCTCGAACGGTTTCTTGGCATCAGTCGTAGTAGTTTGTACCGCACCTTCGGCGGAAAGCGGGAATTGTACGACCGGACCCTGGCCATATACCAGGAGGAAAACCTGAGCAGGTTGGAGCGTACGCTGCAAGCCGCGACAGATCTGCGGGAGACCCTCATTGCCCTCTTTACTGCCGCGGCCCGGGTGCAGCATACGGATTGTCAGACCGGTGCCCGGGGGTGTTACGTCGTCAATGCCACCACTGAAATGGCCAATTCCTGTTCGGAGGCACTCCGCTTTGTCGCTGAAAATCGCGAACGTTTTGTGGCGATCATGGCGGCTGCTTTGGCGCGGGCGCAGGAACAAGGAACGTTAGCTGAGCAGCGTGATGTTACGGCGCTGGCGAACTATCTCTTTGTTTGCTATAACGGACTGCAAGTGGTAGTGCAAACGAAGATCGAGCGCGAACAGCTGGTCGATGCCGTTACCCAGGCCATTGCCGGCCTGCCGTGGAAGTAAGCGCTTACTGCACTAGTTAAAGGTGTCCTATCTTGTAACCTAACGACATATTGGAGGCTGACTGACAAGCATAAACCGAAGCGATAAACTGTTTAACTGGTATCATATCATCAAAGCTATCCTACCATGAAATATTTATTGTTACCACTGCTGCTTTTGCCTGCCCTATTGATGTCTTTACTCCCCTCAACAGGTGATCAGGAAGTAGCTAACCAGGAAACATTGGCTGCGCCAATGACTGATGCGCCTCCCGCTACCGGCCCGGTGGTGCTGGAGCTGTTTACCAGCCAGGGCTGCAGCAGTTGCCCCTCTGCTGATGCGCTTTTACAAGAACTTGATGCAAAAGAGGAGGATGTAATTGCCTTGTCCTTTCACGTTGATTACTGGAATTACCTCGGCTGGGAAGATCCCTTCAGTAGCCCCTACTTCTCGGCCCGGCAAACAGATTATACTGACGTTTTGCAGGTCAGAACTTACACGCCACAGCTGGTGGTCAACGGCCAGAAGGCCATGATTGGTAGCCGGAGGGGAGAGGTGAGTCAGGCCGTCAACGCTGCCCGCAGGGCAGCCCTCACGCATCAGCCAACGATTTCCGCGCAGCGGAAAGGCAAGCGGATCGCCGTTACGTACCAACTCGATGAAGCACCGGCAAACACCAGAGTGACGGGGCTGCTGATCCAACCGGAGGCGACCTCCTCAATCAACCGCGGTGAAAACCGCGGGCGAGAACTCCACCACGTCAACGTAGTACGAGCAATGCAGCATCAGGAGGCAGCCCTCAGCGGAGCACTGGCCCTGGAAGTACCGGAAGGCCTCGAGGCGACGGACCTGAAAGTAGTATTGCTGGTGCAAGACACCCGGAGCCAGGCCATTCTGGGCGTAGCCCGTGAGGATTAGTCAGGTACTGGTTACCTTCGCAGCGTAAACGATTAATTCGATTCCCGATCTTTTCTCCGGTGATTGCCTCCCGGACGAAAGGTCGGCCTTCTGCGTACTCCCAGACCTCTCACTTTGGCTATCTACTTCGCATCAGATTTTCACCTTGGCGTCGCCGCCAAGGTCTCAAGCCGGGAACGGGAAGACCAGGTCGTTGCCTGGTTGGACCATTGCTGGAAAACGGATGCGGAAGCCTTTTATCTCGTTGGAGATCTGTTCGAGTTCTGGTTTGAATGGAATGAGGTTGTCCCCCGTGGCTACGTGCGCTTCTTCGGCAAACTGGCGGAGATAGCAGATGCCGGGATCCCCGTCCACGTTTTCACCGGTAACCACGACATGTGGATGGAGGATTACCTGCCACAAGAGATTGGAGTGCAGCTTCACTATCAGCCCCTGCGGGTCCGTTTGCATGACCGGGAAATCCTGGTGGGACACGGTGATGGTCTAGGCCCGGGAGACTATGGCTACAAGCGCCTCAAAAGACTGCTGGGAGCGCGCTGGGCGCGCTGGCTCTACGCTCGTCTCCACCCCAACTTTGCCATGGGTTTGGCTTTTTTCTTCTCCGGCAAGAGCCGTAGCAGCCAGCCACCGGAAACGGAATTTCTCGGACCTGATAAAGAGTGGTTGGTGGCTTACTCGGAGCGAAAATTAGCCCAGGATCCGACGCTCGATTACTGCATATTTGGTCACCGCCACTTACCCATTGACCATACCCTGAGTAACGGAAAATCCCGCTACGTTAACCTTGGCGAATGGTTGCACTATACTTCTTACGCCAGGCTGGATAGTAAGGGTTTAAGTTTAGAATATTGGGTTAAGTCGTAAATTTTTCGTAAATATTCCATAGGGTAATAAACCCCTGTTGGCGAATTTTCTTTTGCAATTTACCTGCGATTAATTGCATAAATTGGCGGATGCGAAAAGTGGCGTTCTCAGCGTTATTTAGTAGCAACCGAATTGGAAAGCATGACGCGTGAAATCGCTATTTTTGTGGTCCGTTAGAGGCAAATGAGCCTCTTTGATTTGATCCGAAATCACCTGAGCTTTTTGCCTTTAGGCAATTTTTATTGACATTTTGCCCAACCAAATTCAGCGGCTTAACCACCCGCGCCAAATTTGTCCGCTACGGCGGGCGCAAAACAGAGTGTTTTGTTATTGAAAGAACCTGAACTTCCTCTATCTGGTCTTGCTAAAGGTGTTCAGCCAGCGGCTGAACGTGTATTGCAGGATTACTACATCTGCCGCATGAGCCGCGAGCTCAGCAACGTCATCAGGCGTGATGTACTTACGGGCAGGGCGAAGTTTGGCGTTAGTGACGACGGTAAGGAACTCTACCAGCTGGCAATGGCCCGGGCCGCAGAGCCCGGTGATTGGCGTGCGGACTACTACCGCGGGCATACCCTCCTGCTGGCCCTCGAGCTGGCCTCCGTTGAAGACATTCTGGCACAGCTCTATGCTGATGCCGTAAAAGACCCTTTTAGCAAGGGCCGCCAGATGGTGGGACACCACGCCACGGCAACGATTAATGAAGATGGTAGCTGGGCAGATCAACTGGCCAACCTCAACATCAGTAGTGCCACCTCGCCAACGGCAGGGCAAATGGCGCGCGGACTGGGCCTGGCTTTCGCCTCCAAGGTTTTCCGGGATGGTAAGAACCTGCCAGCAGGCTTCAGCCGGCAAGGAAACGAGATTTCCTGGACGGAAATCGGAGATGCCTCCACCTCCGAAGGCGTTTTTTGGGAAGCCATGAACGCCGCCGGTGTCCTTCAGGTGCCAATGGTAGCAACCGTGGTCGATGATGGTTTCGGCATTTCTGTCCCCGTTGAAAAACAAACCACCAAGAGTAGTATCAGTGCCGCCCTCGCTGGCTTGCAGGCAGAAGAAGGGACCAACGGTATCGATATATACACCGTCAAAGGCTGGGACTACCCCGCACTGATGGAACTGTACCCCCGCATTGCATCCCGCGTCCGCGCCACCCATCGTACCGCCCTGGTACACGTCAATGAGTTGACCCAGCCCAATGGCCACAGTACTTCTGGTAGCCACGAAAGATATAAAGGTCAAGAGCGCCTGAATTGGGAAAAAGAATGGGACTGCCTGAATCAATTCCGCTTTTGGATCAAGGCTGAGTTTGGCATCGAAGACAAGGTGCTCGACGAACTGGAAAAGCGTGCGAAAAAGGCCGTGATGGCCGGCCGTAAGAACGCCTGGGAAGCCCTGACCAACCGCCTGGATACGGAGCGGAAAGCCCTGCTCGACCTGCTGCCCGTCAACGGGCAATCTACCCCTGCCTACGAGGAATTCCGCGCAACGGTGGCCCGGATGGACCTACCGATTGTTTCGGAACTGATTGATGCCGTGCGGCGACTGCGCCTTGCCGTCGGAGCCGAGCAATTCCCTCCGGCACTGAGCGCGTGGCTGCGCGATGCGCAGCGCGACCTCAAAGACAGCATGGGCAAGCACCTGCTGAGTGAGAGCGCAAATGCTCCGATCCGCGTGGCGGCAATCGCTCCCGATTACGGCGATGAGGAGACGACGAAGCCAGCCTACGAGATCTTCCAGGCGTATTTTAAAGAGAAATTTGCCGAGGTGCCGGAGCTTTACGCTTTCGGAGAAGACGTCGGTAAAATCGGCGACGTAAACCAGGGCTTTGCCGGCCTGCAGGCCACCTACGGAGAACACCGGGTTTTTGATACCGGCATCCGGGAATGGACCATTATGGGCCAGGCCATGGGCATGGCGATGCGCGGACTGCGCCCGATTGCCGAGGTGCAGTACCTCGACTACATGTTCTACGCGCTGCCGATGTTAACGGACGACGTAGCGACCCTCCGTTGGAGAACTGCCGGACAGCAATCTTGTCCGCTGATCGTCAGAACCAGAGGCCATCGCCTCGAAGGCGTATGGCATAGCGGTAGCTACCTCTCGCCCATGCTGGGCAGCTTGCGCGGCATGCACATTTGTGTGCCCCGTAACGCCGTACAGGCAGTAGGCATGTACAATACTTTGTTGGCAGGAGATGACCCGGGTATTGTGATTGAAGTGTTGAATGGCTACCGTCTCCACGAGCGTAAACCCGAGAACCTGACGAGCCTGACGGTGCCACTCGGCGTGCCGGAATGCCTCCGTCCGGGAACGGACCTGACGATTGTTACCTACGGCGCCTGCGTAAAGGTATGCCTGGAGGCTGCCGACCTGCTGGCCGCCCAGGGAATTGCCGCCGAGGTGATCGACGTACAGACCCTCTTGCCTTTTGACCTTGAGCATCGGATTGCCGGTCACCTGAAGCATACGCACCGGCTACTGATCGTCGATGAGGATGTGCCCGGCGGAACGTCTGCCTTCCTGCGCCAGCAGATTCTGGAAGTGCAAGGTGGCTACGCCCACCTGGATGCTCAGGTGAAGACCATTACAGCACCGGAGCACCGCCCCGCCTACGCGGATGATGGCAACTATGCCAGTAAGCCCCAGGTGATGGACGTGGTGGAGCAGGCAGTGGAACTCGTCGCTTTTTAAGCCCGAAACCTTACCCGTTTTATCGTGGCGCGGTCGCAGGTGCAAGGGCTGATTGATACGCAAAGTGTGCTACTTGCTGACTTTGTGGCCGGCCCGAAACTTTTTTCTGCTTTGCAGGGTTTAAATTTTGCTTCAACGCTTGTATAAATTGAAAAGGTCGCTGTATATTTGCGGCCGCTTAACGGCACTCAG
>CAZTTF010000283.1:0-21240 GCA_964616365.1 uncultured Lewinella sp.
TCGCCAGGGACTACGCTCTTGTGGGATTACGGGTACCGTACTCACTTCCCGGACCTGTCGTTTTCTATTGCAGCCATAGTAGTCAGTCGCGTCATCAGTAAGCCGGGCAGCGACCTGATCTGTCTGGACTGTGGCTACAAGGCCGTCGCCGCAGAAATGGAGGCGCCTCCCCTGTACTTCCCTCAGCTTTCGGATGCCGTTATTGTGAATCACAGTGAAGAGCACTTGGTGGTCCGGACATCAGAAGCCGGGACCTACGAGATTGGCCAGCTGGTGTACGGAGTTCCTCACCACATTTGTCCTACCGTCGCGCTGCATGACTCGGTGGGGGTTGTCCGGGACCAACAACTCCAGGGCCGATGGCGCATCACCGCCAGGTCACGGCTCTATTAGCCTCGCGTAAGGTGATGTGAAGCTAAGAAGTTAACTTCCCTTCTGGTTGGTCAGATAATGAGGGCTCCTTAATTAAGTAAGTCGTGCCGCGTAGTTGGCCATTTATCGAGCATATACCTAAGTCAAAGCGGATTGGGACTTTGTCACTTGCTATCGCAGCTGCTGATTTCGTTAAAAAGCCTCGCCGAAACTAAGGCTTCGCCTACGTTTTTTGCCTCATCAGCAACCATGCTAGCCGCGCGTTAATTGTTCCAAACCACTCCGGCCTAGGTATAACCCCTGACGGCGACGACCACACACTGCGGTAAGCTAACTTTATTCGTCCTCTGAGCACCACAACCTTCAATACTTCGAAACATGACAAACAATGCTACTGCTCTCCCTTTGCTCTTTGATGCGCACCTGGACTTATCTATGAACGCTATGGAGTGGAATCGTGACCTGAGGTGGAGTATTGACGAAATCCGTCAATCGGAGAGCCAGCTCCGGGATAAACCGGACCGGGGTAGGGGGACGGTAAGCTTCGGGAGTTTACGGTCGGGTAACATCGGTGTGGTGGTGGGTACTCAGATAGCTCGGTTCACCAAGCGGAGTAACACCTTGCCCGGAGCGAGTTGGAACTCACCGGAGCAGGCCTGGGCGCAGACCCAGGCGCAGTTGGCCTGGTATCGGTCCATGGAGCTGGACAATCAAATCAAATCCCTGACCAATCGGCAGGAACTCGATGACCATCTCCAAGCCTGGAAGCAGGATCCCGTCAGTACACCGATTGGTATGATCCGGAGTCTGGAGGGCGCTGACTCGCTGGTCAGCCTTCAGCACCTGGAGCAGGCGTATGCGGACGGCCTGCGGGCCATCGGCCCCGCGCACTACGGGCCGGGCACCTACGCGCAGGGCACGGACGCTACCGGAGGTATTAGGGCCAAGGGGAGAGCGCTATTAAGCAAAATGGAAGAGCTGGGCATCATTCTTGACGCCACCCATCTGTGCGACGAAAGCTTTTGGGAATCGCTTGACTACTTCCGCGGACCAGTCTGCGCTAGCCACAATAACTGCCGAGCGCTGGTTCCGCATCACCGACAATTCTCAGATGATCAGCTCAGGGCCCTGATGGAGCGCGAGGGCGTTATCGGGGTGGCTTTGGATGCCTGGATGCTGAGCCCAGACTGGGTCCGCGGACAATCAACTCCGGCAAGCGCACAAGTTAGTTTGGACAGTGTGGCCGATCATGTCGACCACATTTGTCAACTTGCCGGGAATTCCCTGCATGTCGGTATTGGCTCCGACCTCGATGGTGCTTTTGGCACTGAGCAGTGCCCGGAAGATGTAGATACCATTGCTGATCTTCAGAAGCTGGTGCCGATTCTTCAGCGCCGCGGATTCGGGCCGGAGGACCTGGAAAATATTTGTTCGGGGAACTGGATCCGGTTTTATCGAAATGCCTGGAGTTGAGGATAACTGCATCTAACGGTAAGGGAACAGCGTCTTAATCACCTTCCTTCCCACGTCACGTAGTTCCGCCAGTTGTGTTCTTCTTTGAATTTCAACACTTCACGGATCTTTCGATTGGAATACAGTGCTTCGTGTTCCTCTAACTCCCGGATGATGGGGACATTTGGGAAAAACCGCTCGGCTAATGCCTTACTGGGAATGACCGCTCCGTTGTGGTCATTTCCGGCATTAAAAATTTGGAAGCCCAGGCCATCTTTGTCCAGGCATAGGTTCACAATTTGCCCCAGGTCCCTCGCGTCTATGTAGCAGAAGGCATTTCTACGCCGTACCTCCGGATGCTCCAAGTAGTGGGGGAAGAGTTCAGCGTATTCATGCGGCTCAATAACATTGCCGATCCGAAGCGCGTAAATGTCAAAGCCTGACCGACGCTGAAAACTCTGGGCAGTTTTTTCGTTTACCACCTTCGATAAGCCGTAGCTATCCATGGGGTTAACTTCACTATCCTCCTGGAGTGGTAATGACTTAGGATTGGTTTTGCCATCCGAAAAGCATATTCCATAGGTAGTCTCCGAAGAGGCAATAACTATCTTCTTAATACCAAGTTTAACCGCCGCTTCAATCACATTGTAGGTGCCGATAGTGTTAATCCTGAAAGTCTCATTGTCAGGATGAATAAGGATTCTTGGGACAGCCGCAAAATGCACCACGGCATCAAATTTAGGAACACCTGTCCCGGGTTCTAATTCATCGAAACCACTGTAGGAGCTCATCGCATTAAACATTTGCCCCGAATCGGTAATATCTGCTACTAGGTTGTCTACTCCAGGATGATCCAGAGGCACTAAATCAACATTCATTACCCTATGTCCTTTGTCAAGCAAGTAAGAGATTACGTGCTTTCCTGCTTTTCCGGACCCTCCGGTAAAGAAAATTCTCTTTTTCTTCATCTGTTATTCATTACTGGTTAAGCCTTACACCCATTGAGCGCTGTCGGTGGCAACTGTGAAGGTAATGCATCGCCGGTAACCCTGTTCCTTGTTATCCCGGAATCGTTTAACTCAGTTATTGCCCAGAATGCTGACTCCCTGCCGTTAATCAAAGCATCCTTTGTAACTTGACCAGCAGCCAATTGGCTTTGCAAAACTACCGCTTCCCCCCCCATGCTCCCATTCCTGAGATTTGGCTTCCTTATACCAGTAGTACTGACCCTTTTCTTCGCCTGTGGCAATACGGTGGAATTTCAGGAAGCGCTTACGTTTGTTAACCTTTTCGATTCAGATTCCCTGGCTGGGAATGCCTGCTACCGAATCCCTGCATTGCTTAAAGCTCAAAACGGTAATTTGATCGCAGCCATCGACGAAAGGCTCAACTCCTGTAACGACTTAAGGGGAAACAGAGACATAAATATCGTTATCCGAATCAGTGAAGACAACGGTATGAGCTGGTCACCGATGAGGAGCATCGTGGATTATCCCATTGGACAATCTGCCTCTGATCCATCAATGATTTTAGATGAGCAGACAGGCGAAATTTTCCTCTTCTACAACTACATGGATCTCGATGAATCAATAAGTCAATACTATTTGAAGTACGTCTCCAGCACGGATAATGGGATTACCTGGTCTCAGCCAATTGACATTACTGATCAAATCTCGCTCAAGGAATGGTCCGATGATTTCAAGTTTATCACTTCAGGAAAAGGCACGCAGACCAGGGATGGCTTGCTGTTGCATACTCTGGTCAATTTAGAGCACGGATTGCATGTTTTTGGATCTGATGACCACGGTGAAAACTGGTTTTTAATCAATACTCCTATTCAACCCGGCGATGAGTCTAAAATCATCGAACTCAATAACGGGAATTGGATGGTCAACAGTCGGGTTAATAACCGTGGAGTACGGTACATCCATTTATCAGCGGATAACGGACAAAATTGGCAGTCCTTTCCGGATTCCAACTTGGTCGACCCGGCATGTAACGCAAGCTTAATCCGGTATACTTCGGTTAAGGACGGTTACCAGAAAAACCGGATACTCTTCGCTAATCTTGACGCAAGTAACAAGCGGGAAAATCTAAGTATAAAGATCAGCTATGATGAAGGGGAAACCTGGAGTTACCGCAAAACAATCTATGCCGGGGAAGCTGCATACTCCTCCCTTGCTATTCTCGAAGATGGAAGTATTGGTGTATTTTTTGAGAAAGACAATTACCGCAAAAATGTATTCGCCCGCTTTTCACTAGCGTGGTTAACGGATGGTAGCGACACGTTGGAACCCCGGTGAGTAAGTAATACGGCGATATATACGATAGATGGGGCGCGTTGCCCCTAATAAGTAGATTACAAGGAGCTGATTGCTGTAAACCCTCCCTTTCCTCCGGTGCTTTTGCAAAATAGTTTAAGTCGAATTAGCGGGGCCTCAGATGGCAGGCACTGAGTTTGCGGCGCGCGCAGGTGCCATGGGAAAGATGAGGAAGCAAGGATAGGGAATACGTTGTATGAGCCGCTCGATGATGCGGCAATAAGGGGGCATCCCAGTCGCTGCTGTACGGAACGAATTTTCCCCTCGGGTGTTATCACTTCATGAACCTCAACATCGCTGACACCTTCAACCGGGAGCTTCCCGCTGATCCTATGCGCGAGAACTCCCGCCGGCAGGTCCGGGAGGCCTGCTTCTCCTACGTTACCCCGCGGGTGCCTTCGGCCCCGCAACTGCTCCACGTCTCGGAGGAGATGCTGGCCAGTATCGGTCTCCAACCGGGTGATCAAGACAGCCAGGATTTCCTGGAAATCTTTTCCGGAGCAAAAGTCTTACCCGGTACCGACCCCTACGCGATGTGCTACGGTGGCCACCAATTTGGTAACTGGGCCGGACAGCTGGGAGATGGTCGCGCGATCAACCTTACCGAGGTTATCCACAACGAGCAGCGCTGGGCGCTGCAGCTTAAAGGGGCAGGGGAGACCCCCTACTCCCGCCGGGCCGATGGGCTCGCTGTACTCCGCTCTTCAATCCGCGAACACCTATGCAGCGAAGCCATGTTTCACCTTGGCGTTCCGACCACTCGCTCCCTGTCGTTGATGTTAACCGGAGACCAGGTGCTCCGCGATGTGATGTACGACGGTAACCCCGCCTACGAAAAGGGGGCGGTCGTTTGTCGGGTAGCACCCTCCTTTATCCGCTTCGGTAACTTCCAGATCTTTACTTCCCGGCGGGATGAGACCAACCTCAGAAAATTGGCTGACTACACCATCCGTCATTTTTATCCGGAAATTCCGGAGGATGCTCCGGATAAGTACGTGAAACTCTTCGCCGAAGTCGTGGAACGTTCGATGGATATGGTGATCCACTGGCAGCGGGTAGGCTTTGTCCACGGGGTAATGAACACCGACAATATGTCTATCCTTGGTCTGACGATTGACTACGGCCCCTACGGTTGGCTCGAAGGTTATGATGATAATTGGACGCCCAATACCACCGACCGCAGTCACCGCCGCTACCGCTACGGTAACCAACCTGCCATCGTACTGTGGAATGTTGCCCAGCTAGGTAGTGCCCTGGTTCCCCTTGTGGGCGAACCTCAGCCATTCCAGGAAATCCTTGACGGCTTTCGGGATAAGTACGTCACGAAGTATCAAGCCATGATGCGTAGCAAAATAGGCCTGGCTACCGCCCAGGCACAGGATGAAGACCTCATCTCCGAACTGGATGAGCTATTACAGGCTGCTGAAACCGATATGACCATTTTCTTCCGCCAACTAGCACATGTGTCAGTTAGTACCGCTGACGTTGCACAAGCTTTTGGCGTAATCAAAGATGCATTCTACGACCTTGATAGCCTGCCGGAAGACCTCTCCGATCGCTGGCATCGTTGGTTTGGGCGCTATCTCGACCGCCTGAGTAAGGAAGCTCTAACGGACAGTGAGCGTAAGGCAGCCATGAACGCCGTCAACCCCAAGTATGTACTCCGTAATTACATGGCCCAGCTGGCCATCGATAAAGCTGATGCCGGAGATTACGCCCTCATCGATGAACTACACCAGCTCCTCAGGCAACCTTATGCCGAGCAACCCGAACAGGAGCAATGGTTTGCAAAACGCCCCGAATGGGCGCGGCATAAAGTTGGATGTTCCATGCTTTCTTGTAGCTCTTAAGGGGATTGCCCCTCCAGACTCCATAGGCGTCCAACCTTTCTTATCCCCGGGTGGCAGCACGGACGCAGTCCGGGCCACAACCCGGGAGCACAGCGGTTCCATAGCTTCTGGGGCCATACCCTTCCGACACCGTAGGCGTCCAACCTTTCTTATCCCCGGGTGGCGGTGTGGATGCAGTCTGGGCCGCAACCCGGGAGCGCAGCGGTTCCATAGCTTCTGGGGCCATACCCTTCTGACTCCGTAGGAGTCCAACCTCCCTTATCCCCGGGTGGCAGCACGGACGCAGTCCGGGCCACAACCCGGGAGCGCAGCGGTCAAAACAAACTCATCTGCTCCGGCCCCTGCCACTTCTCCGGTCCTCGCGTCTCCGCCCAACCTTCGTTCTGTAGGTACAGCGCAAACCAGGCAGCAGCATCCGGCGCAAGGATGTTATCGGGCTGGTGGGGAAAGAAGTAGGTTTCGGGAAGATGCCATTCCTGGAGCTTCGCAGACCATTGCTTTAACCGTTCGTAATCTGATTCTACTAGCCCATTGCCTACGAAGCGAATCATCGTGCGTGGGGCAGTGATGTAATTATGGAGTACGTCGCGTCGGCCGGCAACATCCGTGATGACCGCGGCAACGCCGCGGGCGGCCAGGGCATCCATAAGGGCTTCGGTAGCGAAAGGGTCTGTAAACCAGCTCTCGTGCCGGACCTCTACCGCCAGCGGAAGTAGGCGCGGCCAGCGGTCGAGAAAACCTTCCAGGATTTTCAAGCGGTCAGCACCGAAATAAGGAGGTAACTGAACGAAGGCGCAACCCATCTTCTCCTTCATGCCGTCCAGGCTCGCTACAAATTGCTGCAGACTGCCAGTAGATTGGCCGAAATCATTGCGGTGACTGATCGACTGAGGTACTTTGGGGCAAAAGCGGAAATCTGCCGGAACAGTATCGTACCATTTCTTTACCATCTCTGCCGTCGGGATACGGTAATGGGTTGTATTGAGCTCAATGGTGTTGAATTGCTTGCCGTAGTACTTAAGGTAGTCGGCGGACTTGGTCTTTTCGGGATACCATTTACCCACCCATTCCTTCATGCTCCAGCCAGTGGCGCCCAGGTAGAGTAGGGGGCGCCCCATCGTCGGCCCAAGCTGGTAGCGGTCTACCCTGGCTTTATTGGCCAGAGGCTCTACCGGAAACTCGAAATTAACGCTATTAAGGTTGGTGGTCTTGCCGAATTTCATAAGCGATCTAAGGTTACTGCGCGGGCATAGCCCGGCGTCGAACCGCCCTGGCTTACTCAGTAAAATCAAAATTTGGGGTAATTGTTTTGTTGCCAAAACAATACACAGTAGCCCTTGGGGGAGGCGTTTCTTGTTGTCACCTCGTTTACCAAAGGTTACATTTTGGCGAGGAGAGTATGCTGTCTGGCTAACCGACAAGTTGCAGGCTTAGTCATGACTAGAGTGTACTATAGCTGTAGAGTGATTTTTAGGTCGAAAGCAAACATCAAAGAAGGCTAATTCAAAACTGTAAAAGCAGTTGTTTTTTCATGAGGCACTTCCACATAGCCACTAGGCAACTACCCTCTATCAAAACGATAGTGGCATGAAACGTAAAATTGGTATGTAGATGCTGACTTACTTCGTGTGGTGTTCAAGTATTTCTGCAAGTCAGTTTATGGAAAGCAAACCATAAGGCCTCTCATCTAAAAGATAATTTTAGAGAGTAACGCGAGTCACAAAGATATTCAAGTTTTTTGCATTTATTGTGTCGGGCATGTGCTTTTTATAACCGTTCCGTAAATGAACCTAGAATAGGACGTGCTATCTTTGCGTTATATCCCCATTTATTGGCCTTCTTCGGCTTGTTGAGTATTCCCATGTCCCGTTTTTCACTCATTTTGCTGTTTTTTTTGTTGTTGCCAATCACAATGATGGGGCAGCGCTGTGGCTTTACGGATACTATTCAGATAGGTAGCTCTTCGTTGGACCCGCTGACGATTGACATCGATAATTACCTCAACAATGACCTGGCCGATCCCGCTCAGGGGCTTTGTGAAGTAAGCTTCTATTTTCAGCATTCTTATGTCTACGATTTTACGGTCACGCTGACCAGCCCTGCTGGCCAGAGCATCATTTTAGTGGGCCCATCTAACGGTCAAACCCGGCCTCCGACCACCCTGGCGCGCTGGTTTATCGATTTTGTACGCTGTGATAGTACGGCAGCCCCTGATGGCTTGGCGCAGCCAACGTGGGACAATAATGACTTTTGGAACTGGCAGGCCTTTGGACTTTATCAGGGCGATTACTTCCCTGCCAGTGGTTGCCTGGAAGATTTTAATACTGGACCGGTTAACGGGGAGT
This sequence comes from uncultured Lewinella sp., assembly GCA_964616365.1. GTDB lineage: Bacteria > Bacteroidota > Bacteroidia > Chitinophagales > Saprospiraceae > Neolewinella. The sequence goes on from CAZTTF010000283.1 coordinate 8,341, forward strand.
GGACGGTACGTTTCAGCAACACGCGCAGCGGCGAGCAAGGCATCCTTACTTATATGCTACTCACTTTTTGTGATGACGCCAATGCAGATGGGCCCTGCTGTTTTGCGGATGCCGGTGATTTGCAAACGGATCCGGAGATCATTACCTGCGAAGAGGCTGATGACTTGCCTTTGTCCTATCCCCCGCGTTACCAGCGGCCGCGGCCGGATACTAACTTTTACGACTACACCTACGTCATCTCGCGTAACGACTCAATCTTATTGACACAGGATGAGGTCAATCTCGCTAACCTTCCCGCGGGGGACTATGAAATCTGCGGTTTTTCCTATCGCTCCGGCGAGCTGGCGGGACTGCCACTTGACGGCAGCCTGAGTATTGATGGCCTGCGTGCGGACCTCGCCGGGGTAACCCCATTGCTCTGTGGCGATCTTACTCCTGTATGCCAGCAGGTAACCCTTACGCCAACTCCGGATACAACCTTCCTGGAGCGCATCGTTTGTATCGGAGGCTCGGTCACCGTAGGCAACCAGACCTATAATACCACCGACCGACACATTACCATTTTGCCGGGGGCAGCCAGTTGTGATAGTATCGTTGTACTCGACCTCGAAGTTGTGTCGACCCTCCGGGAAACAGCAGATACAACCATCTGTGCTGAAGCTGTTTACGTACAAGGAACCAATGTTTATAACCAGCCCGGTACCTACGTCGATACCCTGACTTCAGCCTTGGGCTGTGATAGCATTGTTACCCTAAATCTATCGTTTGCTCCCCCAATCGTGAAGGATACCGTGACGGCAATTTGCGGAGGAGACACCCTGTGGATTGCGGGCGAACCATTTTTCGAAACGACGGTAACCTCACGGGTGTTTACGGCAGCCAATGGTTGTGATTCAACCCTTAACATTGACCTGCTGGTACTTGACCCCGAAATTCGGTTCGGCCCTTACCACCAGCGATTGACCTGTGATTTACCCAATACCTTCCTGAATGGTAGTGGTAGTGACCTGGCCTTCACGCAGGATGTGCGTTGGCTGGATACCCTGGGCAATACCCTCCGCCGCGACTTTGGCGTGACGGCGGATACCGGCGGGGTGTACATTTTTCAGCTGACCGTTGGTACGCGCGGCGTAACCTGCGTAAAGCGGGATACCATTGTATTGCCGGATATCCGTTTCGACGTAGGGCTTTCCGTGGCGCTCACGCAGGTGCAGTGTACGGGCGACGTAGAGCAATGTGCGGTCATCAACTGTAACAACCCTGAAGTAGGTATTCGGGTATTTGCGTCTCCACCGGGGCCTGCTTATGAGTATACCTGGACCGTACCGCCCGGTGGCAGTACGGTTGGCCTGCCTTCTGGACCAGAAATCCTCGTCAATGCTCCCGGGACCTATTCCGTCATCGTTGAAGACCCCCTGACGGGCTGTCGGAGGGATACCTTTGTAACCGTCCGACTGGATACCCTTACCCCGAGGACAATGGTAACGGGAAATGAGCTGCTGACGTGTGTCACCCCGACAGCGACCCTAACCGCTGATACCTTTCAGATGAGAAGAGACGAGTTGGACTTCGTCTGGACGGGAGACTGCCTCCCCGGGCCGGTATCCGGCCCCGTGCTCACGGTCGATTGCCCCGGTAATGTAACCCTGACGGTGACCAATCGGACCAACTTCTGTGTTCGGGATACAACCATCCTGATTGAACAAGACATTGATCCCGTCGACCTAAACCTGGCACCCGCGTCCGCGCCCCTGAATTGTTATGCGCCCACGCAAACACTAACGCCCCAGACTACCTCTTCGCCAGCAGATGCCGAGTTCACCTGGACCAGAGGCGGTAGCCCGGATGTGATCGGTGATCAATTTACCCTGGATATCTTCGCTCCGGGTACTTATCAGCTCATCGGTGTCGATAGCATCAGCCGTTGTGCTGATACAACGAGCATTGTGATTGCCGGTGATACCACCAAGCCAGTGGCGCTTAGTGGACCGGAAGTAGTTGTACTCAATTGTTACAACCCTACCAATACCCTCGGGGATGCAGGCACCAGTATAGGCTTCGAATTTGAGTATGCCTGGACCAACATTGCTAACCAACAGGACACGCTCGGAACAGCTACTATGCTGGACGTGGCAGCAGGAGGAACCTATCAGTTTGCCGTATTTAACCAGGACAACGGCTGCCGTACCCTGGACTCAACAGTTGTTCTGGTCGCCCTTGACACACCGGTGGTTCGCATCGATCTTCCGCTGGATTTTGACTGCTTTATCGACGCAGTACTTGTGGATGGCAGCCAGACGAATTTGAATTACCCCAACGAGCAAAGCTGGTCGGGCTTATGTGTTCCGGATATGGTAGACACCAGTCGTATTGAGGTGTTTTGTCCCGGAACATATGTCTATACCGTCCTGAATACCGAGAATGGATGTTCTGCTCAGGATTCGGTCGAAGTACTACTGGCTGATAATAGTGTTGTTGCCGTTATGCCGGACACGGTTTACCTGGACTGTGATACCGGGCAGACGCGCCTTGACCGGCGCCTGGGCACCGATGCCCCTGTTGTTCGCTGGTTCCGGGACGGAACGGAAGTTCCGCTTTCGGGAATGCAGCCATTCGTCACCATTCCCGGGGAATACACCTTGGTATTGGGCAATTTTAACGAAAGCTGTGTTGATACCGCGCGGACGCAGGTAGTGGCTGATTGTCCCGTATTCCCGGTGATCATCCCGCCGGATAGTCTGACTTGCATCAACAACTCTGTCTTGCTTGATGCCGGCCCTTCGGTGCCGGCCATCGGTGGGGGAGAGGTGACTGCCTGGATAACCCCAGCCGGATCGATCTCTATCCCTGGTCCGCAAGATCGGCAATTGACCGTTTTCTCTCCCGGAGAATATGGCTTTGCGATTGAAAATACCATCAGCGGTGACCGGGACACTTTCTTCGTAACGGTAATTGAAAATACCACGCTCCCGGTGGCAGATGCCGGAGCCCGTGATACGATCACTTGCTACGAGCCGCTGGCTTCCCTGGATGCTTCGGCGAGCACTCAGGGTGCCATCTTCGATTATTTATGGACGACCACTGGCGGGGATTCATTGGGGAATACCCCTTTGCTAGACATTGGTACCTCCGGAAGTTTTCTGTTCTCCGTAACGCACCGGGTCACCGGCTGTTCGGATGTAGACAATGTGTTTGTCCTGCGGGACACTGATACCCCCGACCTGGCGTTCTCCGCCAGGAACATTCCCTGTGACACAGTTGACTTCCCCATTGCCGTCATTCCCGACATGGCTGGAAACTATACCTATTCGTGGGCAGGTCCGTTGATTCTTGCTCAGGGAGACCAGGACACGGTTCGTATCGGTGTAGCCGGAGACTACAGGGTAACGGTTACCGACATTGATAATGGCTGCCAGGCTTTTGGGGATGTAACGACCAATCAGCTTCCTTGTCCTCCCTTCCCGGCGCTGAGAGACTCTACCCTGACCTGTGTAGCGGACACCATTCTGATTGCACCTTCCTTCCGGGATCCTTGTACAGATTGTATCTATCGTTGGGAGCGTAATGGCAACCTTATCCCCGGACAAATGGACAGCATTCTGTCCGTAACGCGTACTGGTGTATATCGATTACGCGCTATCAACTCCTTTGGGTTGCAGGGCGAAGCGACGATGACCGTAACTGACGATCGCTTCACCCCGGATAACAATGCCGGGCTAGACCAGATTCTTACCTGCCTCGTAACTGATGTTACCCTTGGTAATGCGGCACCGGAGCCCCCTTACCCCATCGTTTACCAGTGGTTGGATGCAGCAGGTAACGAAATCAACGGAGCAACGGCCGACATGCTTTCCGTTTCGACGGGCGGGCTATATCAGCTGCGAAGCACCAATACTTTTAGCCAGTGTACCGTCATTGATACGGTGGTGGTGACGTATGATACGGTAACTCCTGTTTCGGTGGCGGGGCCAGGCCGTTTGCTTGATTGTAACAATAAACGACGGACGTTGGACGGGATCAATTCCTCCCTGGGCGATCGATTTGCTTACCGCTGGACGAGCGAATTTAATTCGCTGTGTCTTGAGGCAGCCAATACCCTCAACCCGATCGTTCGCTGTGGTGGAGCATATACCTTAATGGTGACCGATGTTGTTAATGGCTGTACGGCAAGCTCGAGTCTGATAGTCACGGTTGATGATGAGTTGCCTAACGTAATCCCGTTGCCAGACACAACACTCAACTGTGCCAACGAAGAGATTCTGCTGGTTGGGCGTGAAACTGGTGGCCCGGATAAGGCCCATGTCTGGGAAGAAGTAATACCTGGCGGTAACCTTATTATCCCGGAAGAAGCCCCCGGAGTTATTCGGGTGGCCAATGCAGGAACTTATCAGTTCATTGTGCGTGATACCGTCAGTGGCTGTACGAACGATTTTACCGTTGAGGTTGGTGCCGACCTGGATTTGCCAGTAGCAGAAGCGGGTCTTACCGATACTTTCTTTTGTGCTCTGGATAGCCTGGTGTTGACCGGCTCGGGCGCTACGGCCCGCGGAATAACGCCCATCTTTTCCTGGACGTCTAACACCGGCTTTTTTATTGACGGTGACGATACGGCTCAACCTACCGTTTTTCAACCTGATCTTTATCGCCTGGTGGTTACCGACCCCGTGAATTTCTGTACTGCTACCGATAGTGTTTCGATATTTCGTGATGTCCAGGCGCCGATTGCTGCAGCGGGCAGGGATACTACGCTGACTTGTGCGTTGCGTCGGGTCAGACTCGATGGGGCCGGGCAAACCCTAAGCGGACAGGCACGGTACTTATGGACGACCCCTAACGGCAGCATATTGTCTGGCAGCCAGACCCTTACGCCATTGGTTGATCAGGCGGGTCAGTACCAGCTCAATATTGTAGATCCGGTAAATGACTGCTCTGGTGCGGATATCGTTCGGGTGGCCGAGGATACAATCCGTCCTGTTGCCGATATAAGCTTGCCTCAGGGAGACCTGCTGAATTGCTACCAGCCAGAACTGGAGTTGACGGCAGAGAATACTGACGTTCAGAATACACCCTCCGACTTTGCTTGGTCAGGACCGGAAAACGGCCTGACGGATAATGTGATTCAGTTGATTGCTACTTCAGGGATGTACCAGGTCATAGTTACCAACCTACGCAATGAATGCCGGGATACGGCCGCGGTTACTATTCAGGAGGATTTTATCGCCCCCGTAAATCCCGTTGCTTCGGTTTTACCGCTGACCTGTATTCGCGATAGCGTATTGCTGGAGCCAAGCCTTAACCCCGCTGAAGGATTCTATACTTTCCGCTGGCTGGATGCTTCGGGAGCTGAACTTGGTGATGGGCCGGAACAATTCGCCTTTGCCACTGGCCGCTATCAATTAGAGACTTTTGATGTGCGGAATGGATGTGCGGATACCAGCAGGGTTAGTGTATTTGCTGACCGTATTGCCCCGGGGGTCGAGCTTGCGAGCCCTGAGGTCCTGAATTGTGACGTAACGGTTGCTGCTATTGATGGCCGGGCAAGCAGTAACGGGCCAGGCTTTGAAGCAGAATGGATGAGTCCGGGAAATTCTGGTCAGGTGCAGGATGATCCCTTGTTGGTCGTCGGGACGGTTCCAGGGTTTTACGCCCTAACGGTTACAAATATCAGTAATGGTTGTAGTACTACCGATAGTATCGAACTACTACAGAGTGCTGTGGCAGTCGAGTCTTTTGAAATTGATGTAACGCAACCGGCCTGTTTGCGGGACCAGACCGGGGAATTGCGTATTGTTGGCGTAACCGGAGGTGCCGGTCCTTTCCGATACCGGCTTGACCAAGGCTTGCTGACCGACCGTACTGTGTATAACGGACTCCCAATCGGTGCCTACGATGTGGATGTAGTAGGAGTGGATGGTTGTTCCCTTACGGAGACCTTTACGATTGAAGAAGGTCCCGAAGAATTTGTTGACCTGCGGGAGGATACAATCATTCGTCTGGGAGATAGTGTACTGCTCGATTTTGAAACCGACCTGGTAAACTGGGATACCCTTATCTGGACCAGCGGCGGACCTCTACCTGATTATGTGAGCGATGGTCCTATTTGGGTTCGCCCACTGGTTAGCCAAAATTACCGCTTGCAAGTAAGGGCAGGAGATGGTTGCTTTGCCACTGATGCCGTAGTTGTTCAGGTTGATGAAACGGTAAACACGTTTGTACCTAACGTCTTTAGCCCCAACGGAGACCTGACCAATGATGTGATTAGACCATTTGTTGGGCCGCAGGTAGAAGAGATCGTTTCTTTCAAGGTCTACAGTCGCTGGGGGGCTATGGTCTATGATATGGTGGCAGATCCATTGTTCGGAACCGATGCGTTTGGCTGGGATGGTAACCTTAATGGCCGTCCAATGAACAGTCAGGTCTTTATCTGGGAACTCGAGCTGCTGTTAGTGGACGGTACTATTATGCGGGAGACGGGAGACTTTATTCTGATGCGATAGTGGGGTTTTGCCGGCCGCGGCCGCAGGTGCAAAGCGGTAGACAATAAAGCAGTGTTTGACCCAAGGAAAACGTTGCTTATTGGCTTATTACTGTTCCTGCGAGTGCGGCATATACCCCTCGTGTAGGCAGGTAAACATGCTTTTTTTTGAGGATGAGACGCCGTTTCGACTTATTTAATGTTAAATCCTGGATTGTCGCTAGGTAATTGTACGTGGTTTCATGTGCCTGGCTATGGCTTACTGTTTTTATGGTTAGTTTTGTTCCTGTATTTTGCCTTACAGCGACCTTCAGAATTTTACAATCGTAATCATGAAATTAATCTCTACCCTAAATCGTCACGTACGTTCTTTGCTTGGATTGGCTTTCTTGCTATTCACATGGAATTTCAGCTTATCTGCCCAAACCTTTACGGCTGATTTTGAAGGGATTACTCCAGTTGCAAATTGCATTACTATCGCCTGTCAACATGTCGACAATAATACAGCGGCTCACGCGCTATCCAATACATCGACTACTACCGTCGTATCACCTGGAAGTGGTTCAATACTAGGATTTTCGGCATTTTTTACTCCAGATGGCCCTACTAGTACGGGCTTGTCTGATCCTAATGTAAATTCAGGAATTCCTGAGGGAGATGCTTATGGTGTTGTGGGTAACGTTTTATTAAGCGATAACTTTAGTCAAACTGCTTTTCAAGGAACACAAGCTTATTTTCAGTCTGATCCTGATGGAGATGTCACTTTGACATTTGACCAGGTATCGTTGGTAAATGCCGTGAATCCCACTTTTGAAATGTACTATTTCGTAGACGCAACGGGTTGGGAAATTTCTGATTATATAAATATCCGATTGGAAATCACTGGTTGCGGCCCGGTACAAACGGTTACGTTATTGAATACAACCGGTCAGGATATAGATGACCTTAGTATTGAAGGGAGTTGGCGGCAATTGTCTCAAAACCTATCTGCTTACGTCGGGTGTAGTGCCACACTTTTGGTCAGTTTTAACTCCGATTCGAACTCAGAAAATTTTGCGATTGATGCGATTGAGTTTGAGGTGCCCGTTCAGAACTGCATTGATCCGGTAGTCACCAGTATTGATCAAAATCCAGCCATCACCGTTTGCCCCGGTGCCACGGTAAACATCGAAGGCGTGGGGCAATTAAATGGTTCCGCAAGTACTGCGTTTGAGCTTCGCCTGGGCAGCCCTACTGGTGATCTAATTTCTACGGATACTCCAGACGGTGGAGGTAACTTCTCCTTCACCCTCAGTCCCGCTCGCCGGGACGACACCTATTTTGTTACGGCACTGAATTGTGATGGTTCGACCTTCAGTTCCAGCTATACACTCGATGTAATTGGTGAATTGGCTGACGCCGGCCCTGATCAATTTTTCGTTAGTGGAACTGCTACCCTTGCGGCTAGTGACGGGACGCCTCAAAACGGAATGTGGACCGTAATCTCCGGTGATGGAAATGGTAGCTTCGGAGATGTTACCTCACCTTCATCGACTTTCACCGGCACTTCCGGCCAGGCTTATGTATTACGCTGGACACTCTCCGGAGGCTCATGCGCCACTACCTCTGATGAAGTGGAAATCAGCTTCGCCGGAGCCTCAACGCTGGCTGCCGGCGATATTGCCTTTACTGGTTATAACGCTGACGATCCAGACGAGTGGAGCTTTGTTTTCTTAGAAGACGTTGGCACCAGTACCTTCATCACATTTACGGACAACGGCTGGCTTTCTTCCGGTGGTTTCCGGACTGGGGAAGGAGCCGTAGGCGTAAGTCTTTTCCGAAACTATCCTTGTGGTTCAGAACTCTACGTTTCTGAAACAGGAGCGAATACTTTCCAGGTCTTCGATGGAGACGGTAACGAGGCAGGGCTTGCAACTGTTGTGGGCGGTTCGCCCATCCAGCTTAGTTTGGTAGGAGATCAACTGTTCGCCTACCAGGGTAACGTAGCAACGCCAACGCTCCTGGCGGGTATTCAGATGAATGGAGATTGGGATAGTGATGCAACTGACAGTAATACTTCCGCCCAACCAGCAGCACTAACCGGAAATGGCACTTCGCTTGCTATTAGCCCTGAAAGGAACAACGGACAATACAATTGTATCATTAACGGTGGCACTAGTGGTGAAATCCGTGCAGCCATCAACGATCCCGCTAACTGGAACAGTAACGATGCAACCAGTTATGATCTGTCCACTGGCTGCAACATCCAGTCATGCGCTCCCTGTGTGCCACCCAGCCTCTCCGGCGTTTCCAGCAACATTGGGACCTCCCCCGATGTCAACTGTATCGGAACAGAAGTAACCCTCACGATCATTGGAAACCTCAACGGAGCGAACCGTTGGGTTGTTTTCCGTGGTGCTTGCGGAGGAACAATCGTCGGTGAATCCACTACGAATACCCTAACCTTTACGCTGGAAGAAACAGATACCTACTTTATTGCTGGAATTGATGGCTGCGTTAATACCCCCAGTTGTCTGCCAATATCGTACACCGTAACGGGTACCCTTCCTGTAATCACCGGTGATGAAGTGCAAAAACTTAGCGGAAATCTGCAAGACCTCGAAGCAACACCTACCGGCGGAACCTGGGCATTTGTCGACAACTCCGACGGCATGGGCATGATTGGCGACGAAACCGCTAACCCAGCCTTACTAATGGGAACCCCCGGCCGCTCCTACGTCGTCGAGTACACCGTTAATGATCCTGATTGTGGCCCACTTGCCGATACGGTTACCGTAATCTTTACTGATCCTACCGACCTCTCTTTGGGAGATATAGCCTTCACAGGGTACCAGAGTGATGATCCGGATAAATATGCTTTTGTCATTCTTACTGACATCAACGCAGGCACTGAAATCAACTTTACTGAAAACGGCTGGTTAGCTGCTGGTGGTTTCCGAAACGGGGAAAATACCGTAACGATTGAATTTTGTGATTTCTACGAGTGCGGCACGGAGTTCTATGTAGCAACGGGGGAGGACATGTTTTTCACTGCCGCAGGTGAAGCTGCTGGTCCTATCAGCGGAGCTTCCTTAGAACTATCTATTGGGGGAGACCAAATCTTTGCTTATCAGGGAGATACTCCAACAGCCGGTGATGAAGCGAACTTCCTCGCTGCCATCCAAATGAACGGAGCTTGGGATGCAGATGCAGATGGGACGACTACTTCTGCTCAGCCACAGATATTTATCGATAATCCATTTACATCTATCGCATTTGGTACCGAAAGAGATAATGCTGTTTTAGACTGTACTAACACTGCTGGTGTGGTAAACGCCGACCAAAGCCGGGAAGCGATTAACACGCCCGCCAACTGGACCACAAGTAATACGCCTCAGGCTACTGTCGCAAACTGTCCTGATCTGGGTTGTTGCCCCGAGTCAAGCATCACTAGTGTTGATTCGGATGTTAACGATATCTGTTCCGGAGATCCCGTAATGTTGACTGTAACCGGAGACCTCGGCGGCGGTGTTGAATGGGTTTGGTACGAAGGGGAATGTCCTACCGCTGCTGCTGGAACGCCAACCATGGTTGGTACCGGTACCTCTATTACGGTTAATCCAACGGCAAACACCCTTTACTACGTTCGCGCCGAAGGAGGTTGTACTTCCGGAGAAGACTGTGGTGAGATCTCAATCTCACTCGAAACAACACCAGCAACGGCTGTCTGCCAAGACCTTACAGTATTCCTTGATGGATCTGGTAACGCTACCATTACCGCGGGAGATGTAGACGGTGGGTCTTCCGACAATTGTGGATTGGGTACCCTGAGCGTCAATCAGACGATGTTTGACTGCTCCGACGTAACGCGCAATGAAAGTACTGGCGTTAATAATCCACTTACCCTCACGCTTTCTGTTCCAGATGCAACCGGAAACCCCGCGGCAACCTGTACGTCGATGGTAACTGTACGAGATACCATTAAACCGGAACTCGTCTGCCAGGATGTAACATTTGACTTAGACGCGAATGGTCAGTTCACCCTGTTTTTAGGGATTATTGAAACTGTCATTATCCAAAGCAATACCGACAATTGTGATGTGATTACCGGGCAACCTGGCATCGGAGCCAATCAGTTCTTCTTTGATTGTGATGACATTGGAGATAATGAAATTAGGATACTGAACAACGACGTAAACGGTAATCAGGGGGGCTGTGACATTACAATTACCATTGCTGACCCATTGAGTTTCTGCTGTGATGCCCCTAACGCCATCTGTACTCCCGCAACTGTGGAGTTAGATGCTAACGGCACGGGGAGTGTTACTGCCGCTCAGATTGGTGCCGGAAGTGTGGCTGATTGCGGACTGGCGTCAGAATCCGTTACGCCTAGTACATTTGATTGTGGTAACATCGGCGCTAATACCGTTACCTACACCATTACGGATGTTAATGGGGCAATGAGCCAGTGTTCCACTTCAGTGACCGTTAATGATGTGATGCCTCCGATGGTCACCTGCGCCGAATTCACCGATACCTTCGAAGGTTGTCCGGGCGGCTTGGGAGCCAATACCCCCAATGGAACCTGGACCGCCCTGCCGGCCAATGGTATCTTCAATAGCGCAGTAGGTGGCTCGTTCATCACTTCCGTAGACGTTAGTGGCTGCGTCTCCGATAACTGTGGCGATATTGAGTATTCGCTCGGCCGCTCCTTTGAGGAAAATCGTACCGACAGCTCCGTTGACCTGGTCAACGTAATCATCTTCCGGGATGGCTCATTAAACGAGGCGACAGACTCCGTTTTTGTACGCATTACTATCGAGGATACCACCGCTCCGGTAGCGGTCTGCCAGGATATTACGGTGCTTGTTGACGGAACGGGTAATGCAAGTATTACCGCTGGAGACGTCGACGGTGGAAGTGCCGATGATTGTGGCATTGCTGACCTGGCCGTATCTCCGGACGCTTTTAACTGCGATGCACTTGGTAACAATACGGTCACCCTGACGGCCACGGACAATAATGGACTGACCGCCATCTGTACCGCCAATGTTATGGTACGGGACACCACCTCTCCGGTTGTCACCTGCCTGATTGACACCGTTTACCTGGATGATAATGGCCAGGGAGATTACTGTGACATAGACCTCTTTGAGGCAACGGATAACTGCGCGGTAGACTTTATCCCTTTCGATCAGTGCTTCGTTGTTGATTGTGACGATGTCGGGACTGACATCACCTTCCCGATCACTGTCTCTGACTTCAGTGGCAACTCAGTCTCCTGCGATGCTACGGTGAGAGTACTGGATACCATTTCTCCGACCATTATACTGGGCGTAACTGACACCACTTTATACCTCGACGCCAACGGCATAGTATCCCTCACTATTGACGTGAACGAAGAATGGGCCACGGATGCCTGTGGTATCCAGGATGTGCAAATCGACCGAGTTCCGGTTCCGGGCGCGGACGCAGGTCCAGAGAGTGCAGCAAGCAGCAATGCAAGACCTCGCACCCTGGATTTCACTTGTGACGATGTCGGCAATCTCAACCTCCTGGTAGAAATTGAAGCTACCGACGTCAACGGTAATGTCACCCTGGATACCATTACGGTCACGGTGCTTGACACCGTGCCACCGGTGGCCATCTGTCAGGATATTGAGGTGTTCCTGGATGCGGATGGCAACGCTACCGCGTTCCCTGATGATGTTGACAACGGTTCCACTGATGCCTGCGGCATCAACAGTGTTGTTTTCAGCTCCGATCCGGCCGATGAAGCCAACCAGTTCATTGAGTTGCCCTTTACCTGTGACGATGCCGGCGCGAATCCAGTAGTGCTGTTGGTGTTTGACAACAACGGTAACACAAGTAGCTGTACCGCTACGGTAACCGTTACGGACAACATTGACCCCGTCGTCACAACTGCTGACCAGACCGGCACCCTTGATGACTTTACCGGCACCTTCACTATTGACGCTGACGATGCCATTACTGAAATCGTGGAGAACTGCGAGGTGACTTCCGTTGAATTCAGTCGCTCGCTAACTTTTGACTGTGAAGACATTGGTGAAAACGAAGTAACGGCTACCGTTACGGACGTAAATGGTAATGTTGGTACTTCCACCTTCACGGTAACGATCGACTTCAACCAGCCTAACCTGGCTTGTCGTTCGAACATCAACGTGACGCTCAACGATGAGTGTCGTGCCCTATTGCTGCCTTCTATGGTATTGTCTGGTAACGTTGCTTGTCTTGATGTCTTTGACTTCGACATCGTTGTTCAGGACAGCGATCCTTCTAACGGTCCGATCATTGACGGCTGTGGCGAGTTTACCTATGTAATTTCCTCTGCTGCCCCTGCGGAGGTTACGACTAACGGTTTTACTGGAGCACTTGCTCCTGAGAACTGGGAGGTGATTGACTTTGGCGGCTCAGCGGTATTTACT
>CAZTTF010000284.1:0-4022 GCA_964616365.1 uncultured Lewinella sp.
TGCCCCGTCCGGTATTGTAACTGCCCCTGTGCACCTGCGTTCAGCGCCCACTTTGACCATTCCCTGGAAAGCGAAAATCGCCCTCCAGTACCCAGATTAGCCTCGCGCTTGTAGTCAAAGTTGAAAGGGTGGTCAAAATAAAAGCCCGTAGCGTAAACAGCAGATACGGCCTTCCACTGCCCCAGCATTTTCTGGTTAGTCACCCCAAGGAGTAAGTTGTGGTAGTGGATAGAAGCATCTGTATCTACACTACCTGGCCTGGCTTGCCGCGGATTTTCCGCAGCTTGTTGGGCGTTCAGTCCACCGGGGAGTTCGTAGTCCAATTTGGTGTACAGCGCATGCAGTTTGGTCTGGCGCCCCAGGTTGCTGGAATATTGGATCGTCGCCCGCTCCATGGCGTTGTGTTCCCGGTATCCATCTGCCCGCTGGTACCCAATCCGAAAATCGTCTATTCCATTAAAACGGTTGGCCCGCTGGACCTTCAAATCCGTCCGAAGTAAGCCGTAGCTCCCCGCCGTAAGTCCTAAGCTAACCTGCGCAGAATCACCGCTGGCCGGGGCGGTACCCAGCAACAATGTACCCGCGGTACCGGCGCCATAACGTCCACCATTTGGTCCCCTGATCACGGTTACATCATCGATATTTACCGCATCCAGAAAGTTAAGCGGGACGTCGCCACCGGGTTCACCAAAAGGAATGCCATTCCAAAAAACCTGCACATTCCGTACGCCAAAGGGCGCCCGCAGGCTCGCTCCCCGAATAGCCACGCGATAGCTGGCTGCGGCGCGTTCCTCGAAACGGACACCCGCAATTCGATTTAGCGCTGGCAGCAAAGTCGTATTGTCGTAGGCCGGCAGCGCTGACAATCGCAGTGCCGTAATGGGCGCCGGAATCGTAAGGCTGGACTGCACCTCCGTGGCACGGACGGCCACTTCGGGCAGGGCGTATAAACGCAGCGTATCATTTGTGCCACCTTCCTGGGCGCGGACGCCGGTGCTAAGAAGTAGTACAAGAAGCAGTGAGAAGTATCGGATCATGGGTAAGCAGCCTAGCAAGTTGATTCTCCGGGTACCGTAACCGTCTTTTGGCCAAGACGAGCACCTCGAAGAAGTAGTTTGCCCTCAACAACTCCCAAAGCCGACTATTGTTGGTCCGGGCCCTCCCCTTTTGCCCAAAAGCTTGGCCCGATATTGATGAAATCGCGAAACTCCGTACAGGGAATCTCCTCCAGCGGCTGGTTATCCTTATACTCGGTAGCATTGATGTAGTAACAGATGTCGGCACTTTTCACCACCAGGGTATCACCGTTCCAAATAGCATCCTGTACGGGGCAGAGCACCGAATAGGCACCGCCGTAAAGCGCAAAATCTCCGCATTCTTCGGTGTGCTCAATCCGCAGGTACCAGTTAATCGCATCCATGCGGTGACCGCAAGAAGTGCAGCATAGCAAAAAGAAAAAGGGAATCAGGATGCGCATGGTCATTTGGTAACAATTGGAAAATCAGTAAGAGCTTGGAGGAAACGATCACCCCCTTCCCCTAACCGGTGATTACTCTTTGAGGCGGTGGCTCAAGAGCCAGCGGTACAGCTCCGGGTCTGCGTAGGCGTTGTCCCAGGCATTATGCCCCACACCTTCGTAAAGGGTTAATTTTGGCATCGGATCCAGTTGTTTGCGCCGGAGATTCTCCACCATGTTGACGGATTCGGAGGGGTGGATCAGGTCATCATCCGTCCCGTGAAACACCCAAATGGGCAGATTGCGCGGAATCCAGATATCGTAGCTGGCTGGTACCGCCCCGCAAACGGGAGCGATGGCTGCAAATCGGCCCTGGTTTTGCATGGCCAGCATCCAGGTGCCCAGACCTCCCCGACTAAGGCCGGTAACGTAGATTCTTCGTTTATCGACCCTGAGGTGTTCTTCCAGGTAATCCAGCAACTGCGTCAACCCGGCAATGTCCCAAAACCCGGCTACAAAGCGGTTTTGAGGGGCTACCGTGATGAATGGAAACTGCTCTCCGGCAACAATGTGTTTGGGGAGTCCGTGCCGATAGACCTTACGAAGGTCATTGCCACTTTCACCACCACCATGTAAGAACAACACAAGAGGCACATCGGTGGCTCCTTCAGCGTAGCCCTCCGGCAAATTGATCAGGTAATGCATGGTATCGAGTCCCATATCAAAATGAGCGGTATCGAACTGGGCGAAAGTTACATTGCCCCAAAGGAGCAATAGCGAGAACAAAAGGTAGCGCATACTGGAAATTCTGTTGGACAGAAAAATACACCTTTTCCTAAACGTGAGGTACCGGTAAGTACAATCATGTTGATCACAGAAGGCAGGTGTACCCCCAACCTTATGGGGGCAGGAAACTATTTACGGGTCATTTATCCGGCCAGTAATCTAACGGTAGCGACCAGGCCAGGGCTCGCCGGCCAATATCCCCGCTAAAGAGAAGATTGGTATCTCCCTGGACTCCGTTATAGTAGATCAGTGCCTGCGGCCCGATCAGCAGCATACGCGATTGCACAACCCCCGAGGATTCGCTCAGGTTGGGTGTCCGCGTCGGTGCTTTTCTGCTGCTGTAATAAAGCACAGCAATGTTACGGTCTCCAAGGCCTTGCAGGTGGTAGACTCCGTCTCCGACCTTCTTCAGATAGTCCTGCAGGTTAATCGGTGCAGTGACGGCCATCTTCCCCGGACTGGGCTCCTCAACTACTTCAAACACCTTGAAACCATTTTCACGCAAAGAATCACGCAATAAACTCCGGATAAAATGCAGGCCGGAACCATAGTAGGCCAGCCTACGATTTCTGGCGTACCGCCTTTGTAGTTTCTTGTTGGAGGTTGTATCGGGAATAAAAAAGGTGGTCCCGAGATAGGACATACGTCCGTTGCGGTAATTTTTCTCGAACTGTTGCAAGTCAAGTTGCAAAGCATATCCGAGATGAGGGATATCCAGGCGAAGGGCTGATACGGTAGCCGCCTTAAGGTTAACGGGCCGGTCGTAAGTAAAAAGCTTTCCGTCTTCCGACCATTCCGGGTTCCGGTAGGAACGAGCGCGCAATCGTCTTTCCATTTCCTTATTGGCCACCCTGACTTTTACCCGGCGTGCGTCGCGGTGAAAGCGGATCACCTCCTCGTTAAGCAGCACAGCCTTGCGGCCCCAGGTATCACTGCCGATCAACTCCTTGCGAAATTCTGCGATGTTCTTTTGCCTCAGATCATCATCTGTGATTTCAATACTGGTTAGTGTTGCAGCCTTTGGCTGCAGGCCGAGTTGCAGTTCCTTTGCTTGTGGGGTAAGGGTAACGGCGATGGTCCGGTAATTCAAGTGGCTGACGATCATCACCGCGTTTTCCCGGCCAGCGGGGACGTTCAGACGAAAACTGCCGTCATCCGCAGAGACATCGCCGATGCTGGTACCGTCCAGGTAAACGGTGGCGAAGCCCACCGGCTCGTTGGTCGTAACATCAGTAAGTCTCCCGGTCAGGGCCAGTTGGGCGGGTAAGTATCCGGATAGGGCAAAGGCAAAAATCAGGGTAAAGACGCGTAACATAGGCGTAGGTTTTGGTGCTGTAGGCTCCGCGGTGGAGATCGATGCTTTTCCCAGGAGACTGAAATCCTGGTACTTAATAAGCAAGCGGCCCGCTAAAGTACTACAAGTGTAATACACCTAATTAATTGATGCCTCTCCATTTGGTTCATCACTTGTCCTTGTCCGTTAGAGAAAGCGTCAGCTGTCCGCCAGAAAAAACACCAGGGAGGGACATCTGCCCTAGTTCTGAACTATTAATGAGTGAAATCACCAACACAGCTGGCGGTGTTTATGACTTTGGCCCCCTGCCCCAACTCTATAAATTGGTAGTCCTTTGGGGAAATGGGGCGCTCAAACCCTTGGATAATGATTACTGATGCCTTACCTTTGCGCTCCATTTGTAAAAAACTTGGTGCTATGCCTAAGATGAAGACGCACAGTAGTGCAAAAAAGCGTTTTAAGATTACCGGTTCCGGTAAGGTTAAG
>CAZTTF010000285.1:0-2691 GCA_964616365.1 uncultured Lewinella sp.
GACCAGTTCTGCATAGCCTCAAGGTAGGCTATTCCACGAAATCAGCTGTTTACCTACGTTCCCAGCGGCTGAACCGATAGGCCAGCTCGTTTTTTTCATCGGGACGATGGCCTTCGCTCCAAACTTCCTGCCACTGCTCGGTGTCGAGGGGAGGGAAGAAGGCATCGCCGTCCTTAATGTCGGCATCAACAATGGTGAGGTAAACGGTGTCAACGAGGTCCAGGCTTTGTTTATAGAGCTCTCCGCCGCCGATGATGAAGACTTCGTCAGCTGCAGTAACGGATTCATGAGCCAGCGCTTCGCGCAGGCTGTGCGCAATAACGACGCCCGTAGCCGTGAAGAAAGCATCACGGGTCAGCACCAGGTTTGTCCGTTTGGGGAGCGGCCGGCCGATGCTGCGAAATGTTTTGCGGCCCATGATGACGGGGTGTCCCAGTGTCGTCCGCTTGAAAAACTTCAGGTCAGCCGGCAAATACCAGGGGATGTCTCCGTTTTTACCGATGGTTCCACTGCGGTCGGTAGCCACAATGGCAGAAAGTTTGGGCGTATGCATGGCGCGAAGATAATGAAGCTCTCGCGTCTGACATCTACGATGCCGTCGGCATTAAAAGGACTAGCGTCTTTTCTCTTGAGGCCTGAGTTGGACACAGCCCGTTCCCCAAACACGGCACCTGCGTTTGCGCCCTTCACTCCTACCGGGTAGTGGTCTTGTAGCCTGGCGGTCGGGTGGTGCTCATTACAAGGATAGACGATTACCCTGAAAAGGTCAGGTGGTTTACCAACGTTCGCCAGATTTTGCACGTCATTCCCCTATCAATTGGCGTTGTCCGGGGAGGGTGTTTACCCAGGCCTTATCTTCGCCTCTGCTACTGAAAAATCCGATTGAAATGCGCCACCTGCTAACGCTATGTTGTTTCCTTTTTATCACTGGATTATCCGCCCAACGGTTGGATTATCGTCAGGGTGAGCTCATCGTCCGGTTTACGGAGGGCGCGGCCGCAGGTGCAAAGGATTGGTTGACGGCCCAGCCGGAAATTACGGACTGGAAACCCCTTGGCCAGGCTTTCAATGCCTACCTCGTTTCCTTCGATGAACAAGGTGTGAATGCTTATGCCCTAAAGGATGACTATTGGCGTGATGCTGCTATTGCTCAGGTACAGTTCAACCACCACGTAACCCAACGTGCACGGCCCAATGACACCCGGTATAATGATCAATGGCATCACTTTAACGAGGGCCAGCTTAACGGCTTGCCCGGAGCAGACCACAATATTGAACCTGCCTGGGATGTTACCACCGGAGGTGTAACGGCTAATGGCGACACGATTGTAGTTGCCGTAATTGATAACGGAGCCGACCTTGATCACGAAGACCTGATCGGTAACCTGTGGCGGAACCGCGATGAAATTCCCAACAATGGTGTAGATGACGACAACAATGGTTACGTAGACGACTACTTTGGCTTTGATACCCAGAGCAACGATTCAGATCCGGGAGAGCCAACAAGCTCCATTCACGGTTCGGCCGTAGCCGGAATTATTGGCGCCAAGGGGAATAATAGCCGGGGAGTCGCTGGAGTGAACTGGAACGTCAAGCTCATGACGATCCGCAATGGTTTCCTCTCATCTGAGGCTGAAGTACTGCAGGCCTACAGCTACGCGCTTGAGGCGCGCCAACGCTATGATGCTACTGATGGAGCTGAAGGCGCCTACGTCGTGGTGACGAACTCAAGTTGGGGACGCGATTTTGGTAATGCAGAAGACAGCCCGATCTGGTGTGGCCTTTACGATGAGCTTGGCGCTGCCGGTATCATCAATGCGGGAGCTACCATTAACGGTAACGTTAATGTTGACGAAGAGGGAGATTTACCGACGAATTGTACGTCGTCCTACCTGATCGGGGTAACCAACCTGAATAACGAGAACGAAAAAGTTCGGGGAGCCGGCTTCGGGAATATCTCCATCGATCTTGGCGCCTTTGGGGAAGATGTATTTACCACCGGCAATGGTAATGGTTATGAGTATTTTGGGGGGACCTCCGCTGCGACGCCGATGGTCGCAGGGGTAATGGCGCTGTTGTATGCAGCGCCCTGTGCCGCTTTTGCCGAATTGCTGGAGGCAGACCCTGCCGCTGCAGCTTTGTTGATTCGGGAAGTTATGCTTACCACTACTACCGCAAACCAGAGCCTGGCGGGCATTACGGTTACTGGCGGCCGGCTCAACGCCGGCGCTGCCATGGCTGAGCTCATGAGCCGCTGCGATGATTGCTTTGCGCCCTCTAGTTTTGCCGTTGCTCCGAGCGAAGGCTCGGCGACGGAGCTGACGGTAACCTGGCGAGCCATCAGCTCGCTGGAAAACGTACAGTTGCGGTACCGTCCTGCGGGCACCACGACCTGGAGCTCGATTGAAAACGCTACCTCCCCGGCTCTCCTTAGTGATCTCCCGGCTTGCTCCGGCTACGAAGTCCAGGTGCTTGGTAGCTGTAATCACGGACAGCAGGTCAGCTCCCCGTTGTTAACCGTGGCGACGGATGGCTGCTGCCAGATCCCGGATGATTTTACCGTTACTGCATTTGCGAACCAACTCTTCCTCGCATCCTGGACCCAGTTGCTGGCCGGAAGATCTTACCGCGTGCGCTACCGCAAAGTAGGGGATGAGGACTGGTTGAACCGGACCGTCCTCAGTCAGGGGC
>CAZTTF010000286.1:0-10273 GCA_964616365.1 uncultured Lewinella sp.
CACCCTTAGGGAAGTATTTCTGCCGCCATTCAAGTACATTGTGCAGCGGGGTAATGTCCGTAACATTATGGCCAGCTACAATGAGGTCAATGGCGTTCCCAGCCACGTCAATGAATGGATGCTAAATGACTTACTGCGGGACGAATGGGGTTTTGAAGGCGCTGTCGTGTCTGATTATTTCGCCATCAAAGAATTGAATACGCGCCATGCCGTGGCCGCAGACTGGAAGACCGCTGCCATTAACGCTTTGTCGGCCGGTATTGATATCGAATTACCGGACCGTGAAGCCTTCCCTTACCTCATTGAAGCTGTAGAGAATGGAGAGTTGGAGGAATCCAAGCTAAATACTGCCGTTGCCCGTATCCTTCGGCAAAAATTTGAGCGTGGCCTTTTTGAGCAACCCTATCAGGACTCGGGCAAGACGCTGGACAATACCGCCGAAGATGATGCACTCGTTCGCCAGGCAGGGCAGGAAGGCATGATCATGCTAAAGAACGAAGGCCTTTTGCCGCTGGACCCGGCGAAGAATCAGACTATTGCCGTGATTGGCCCGAATGCTGACAAAGTATTGCTGGGTGGTTACAGCGATGTCCCGGACCACTTCGTTACCGTACGGCAAGGCCTTGAGGCCTTGGTGGGGGCGGGTGATGGCCAGGTCACTTACGCCGAAGGGGTAAGGGTAACCGAGCCGGGAAGCTGGTATAAAGACCCCGTTATTGCGATACCTGAGAGTGAGGACCGCCTGCGCATTAAAGCAGCGGTACGCGTTGCCGCCGCTGCCGACATCATTGTTCTGGCAGTAGGAGGTAATGAACTGACCAGTCGTGAAGCCTGGGCGGAAAGTCACCTGGGGGATCGTCCTACGCTGGAAATGGCTGGCCTGCAAAATGAGCTTATCGACGCACTTGCTACGACCGGCAAGCCGATGGTCGGTCTTGTCTTCGGCGGCCGCCCGCTGAACATTAGTAATCTGGTAACGCATTCCGCTGCCGTATTCCAGTGTTTCTACCTCGGCCAGGAGACCGGACACAGTGTAGCTGATGTTCTTTTTGGCAAAGCGGCTCCCGGAGGGAAACTTCCCATCAGCATGCCGCGTTCTGCCGGTCACATCCCTGCCTTTTATAACTATAAGCCTACCGCCAGGAGAGGCTACCTCTGGGACAACGCGAGTGCCGCCTGGCCATTTGGCTTTGGTTTGAGCTACACTACTTTTTCGCTTAGCCCCCCTACCCTTTCCGCCACCAGCATCGCTGCCGACGAGACGGCCACCGTCTCCGTTGAGGTTACCAACACAGGTGAGCGGCGGGGATCAGAAGTTGTGCAACTCTACATCAGAGACGAATTCAGCTCGGTTACCAGACCGGTTAAAGAGTTGAAAGGCTTTGAAAAAGTGTTCCTCGACCCCGGAGAAAGCAAAACCGTAAGTTTTGACTTGAACCGGGAGGCCCTACAGTTCCTGGGGCCCGACATGGAATGGATTGTTGAGCCGGGCACTTTCGTGGTCATGGTTGGGACAAGCAGCCGGCAGGAAGACTTACAGAAAGTAGCCTTGTTGGTCCAGTAATTGCGTGCCTACCGGAGAATGAGGAGGATGTACATACCCCAAGTCAAAGTGGTTTGGGTATAGCCATGATCATACCTCCGGGAAACTAGCCCGGTGTAGTTTTTTAGTTCCGTTGCGACGACTTTCAAAAAAGCGGTTAAGGGTATAGGTGGAGGAGGTGAAAGCAATTTCATCCCAGGGGATCTCTTCTTCGCTGAACAATCGACACTCAAGGCTTTCTTCACCAACGTCGAAGGCACCGTCTACGAGCGTACCGACAAACTGGAGGTAGAGCTGATTGATCTTCTCAAGGTTATACAAGGTAATCAGGTAGTCGAGCTCTACTTTTGCCGCAGCTTCTTCCCACACCTCACGCCGGGCACCATCGGCTACAGACTCTCCGTTTTCAAGGTACCCACTCGGGATATTCCAGAGCCCGAAAGCGGGCTCAATGGCCCGCCGACAGAGCAGTACTTTATCTCCCCATACGGGAAGACAACCAGCCACCACCTTCGGATTGGAATAATGGATCGTATCACACGACTGACAGTAAAATCGGGGTCGGTTGTCTCCCGGAGGAATTAACCATTGGGGCTCGGGTGTACCGCAGTTAGGGCAGTAGTTCATCATCCACGAAAATAGTAATTTCCAAAGCAGGAAACAGCCAACTGCACGGCAGTGTAATGTTAGGTCTTCAACAAATATGACGGAGGGATTTTTGCCAGCGCTTTTGAGTGCCATCAATGTCCGAGGAAAACAAGCTACCGCATACCGACCACAGCCTTTTTCAAATCCTGCCCTCGTCATTGCCACTCCAACTATTACTCAGCACCTGCGTGTAGCGCGCCCTATTTAGAACTTCTTTGGGAATCCTATTAAATGCCACGGGCAGGCCAAAAAAACGGAAAAAAGCCACAATTTTGCCGCTCCGCTAAACCTTCGGGCCGTTTACCGGCTTACGCATTAACAACAACTAGACGGAAGGGCAATTATTTGTTCTCCTTGATAAAATGACACATGGAACTTCAGGAAGGGAAAGAACGGTTTATCGAAGCTTGGGGAGCGCTGGGGAGTAGCTGGGGCGTAACCAGAACGATGGCGCAGATTCACGCACTTTTGCTGGTATCGACGGATCCTAAAAGCTCGGATGACGTTATGGAGGAACTCAAAATATCACGTGGGAACGTGAACACCAATATGCGCATGTTGGTGGACTGGGGACTTGCCTACAAAAAACTGATCGTGGGTGAGCGCAAGGAGTTCTTTGTGGCGGAGAAGGATATGTCCAAAGTAGTTAAAAGCATCATCATTGCCCGGAAAAAGCGTGAGCTCGAACCAATGTTGCGGTTATTGGATGAATTGACCGGTGTTGAGGGGGAGCACGAAGAAGCAGAGGACTTCCGTAACGTAGTAAAAGACCTTAAGCTCTACAGCCACAAAGCGGATTCAGCGTTAGATGCGTTGGTCAAAGTGGACAGTAACTGGTTCTTTTCTACCTTCCTCTCAATGATAAAGTAATCGTCTCAGCGCGCGTTCGCCAATGCTGCTGCAAACATTTTCACCTGTCGTCTGGCCAGGGGGAGTTCTTTATTATTCTTAAGGATGATTTGCCTTTTGTTGGGCGCATAGTGATCTACAAAACGCAGGTTGATCAAAAAGGAGCGGTGTATCCGAAAAAAGGTATTGGCAGGAAGCTGAACTTCAAAATGTTTGAGGGTGTAGGCGATCAGGATCGAACGTCCATCTACCAGATGAAAAGTGGTGTAGGGACCGTCTGACTCGAGGTACACGATATCATCAAAGGCGAGCGGTTCCCGCACGCCCTGGTTGGTTACCATTAATCGATGAGGACGTAGATCAGCCCTGACAACAGCTTTTTCGAGTTCGGCCGGTTCTACCGGTTTAAGCAAATAATGAAGGGCGTTGGTTTTAAACGCCTTAACTGCGAACTCATCATAGGCCGTTACGAATACAATTTTGGTACAAAGCGGTATAATTCGGTGGTAGAGATCGATACCGTTCTCGCGTTTGAGCTTGATATCGAGGAAGGTAAGGTCAACATTTTCTCTGGCCAGGTGCGCCAGTGCCTGGGCACCATCGGTTGCCTCAAGAATTTTCGTGAAATCCGGGCAAAAAAGCTGGAGGCTTTTTCGCAGGACACTGATGGCGTCCAACTCATCATCGATGATTAATGCGGTAAACATAGCCGGGAGTTTAGGGTATTGGTGTAACGTTTAGGGGGGTAATCCGTAGAGTCACCAGTGTACCAGCTACGCGACCATCTGGTTCGGTAGCGGGGGCGATGGATAAGTCCAGATCAGATCCTCTCTCCTCGGACATGATCTTTAGTCGTTCTCGGGTAATGGCCATACCGTACGAATCGTCTTTACCCAGATTATCGAGGTTGATGCCTACGCCATTGTCTCTGATGGTAACGAGGAGTAAATCCTGATCCCCGGAAATCCCTACCTCGATTATTCCCCCCGAAGTACATTCCCGTAAGCCATGCAGGATAGCATTTTCTACGAAAGGCTGAACGAGTAGTGGTGGAATCGTAATGTCCTCCTGTGGCAACTCAGGATCAACGGTTATCTGATAATCGAATACTTCTTTGAACCGTAGCTTCTCAAGCTCGAGGTAACCATTAAGCATCTTAACTTCCTCCGCCAAAGCGTGCTGACCGTGCACGGAAGCACGCAGGGTAGCGCGAATCAGGGTAGCAAAACGGGAAAGGTAAGTAGCGGCCTCGCGGGTTTTATTATGGAGGACGAAGTTCTGGATCGAGTTAAGGGAGTTGAAAACGAAATGCGGATTCATTTGTGCGTGGAGGGCAGAATGTTCCAGTTCATTTATCCGCAGCAGTAGTTCCTGTTCCCTTCTTCGGTTGTTCTCTCTGATGGTAAACCAGATGAATAGCCCTACAAATCCAAGAAGGAGCCCGATAGCCCACGGTTTCCAGGTTTCCATGAAGTAAGCTTCGATCGAGAAGGGGATACTCAGACTTTTGCTCCAGACTCCATCAATGTTCTGGCTTTGGACTTCAAAAGTGTACTCCCCTGCCTGGAGGCTGGGGTAATTGGCGATCCGAGACTGGCTTTCCTGCCAATCCTCAGCTTTACTGACCCGGTATCGATAATTTATCTTATCCCCTATACTGAGAATAGTCGTAGTGTACTGAAAAGAAACATTACGCTCGCGGGGCGCCAGGTTAAGGCTATCAACGGAGTGCCGCTTGCCATTTACTCGAATCCAGTTCAGGATCGGAGGATTTGATACCGAATCTATTGGTGGCTCTTCGAAACGGTAGACACCTGCTGTAGAAGCTAACCATACTTCATTATTGCGGCTATCCACATCGTGCACTTCATTATCTACCAGTCCCCGTCCCGTGGTAAACGTGCGTAGTTGGTAGTCCATCCCCTTGTTGATAAAAGTGACTTTAGATACGCCCCGGAAGGTGGCTATCCAGAGACTTTCATCATCGGATACGTGGAGGTTGCGGATGTTGTCAGAGGCCAAACCATCCGAGACATTGATGGTGTAGCTCGTATCCTGACCGTAGTAGACCAGGCCTTTCCCCCGGGTACCGATGGCAACAGCAGTGGCATTTAGCTGTACCATGTCCTCAATTCGCTCATCCAGTGCGGGAATTCCCAGGTTGGTTTTGCGCAGCGTACTGTCAGGCATCACTTCGCGCAAGCCATTGAGTGTACCGACAAACTCGCGGCCATCAGGAAAGATAGCATAGCACCTGAAGCCATATAAATTATCCGGGTCCACCACCACGGGGATTCTGCTAACGGGGATCCTTCGCTCAAGATCAAACTTGCCAAAGGCTGCTGAATTCGCCCATAGCAGGTGGTCCCCGAAATTGCGAAACCGCTTGGCAGTGTAGTACTGACCAAGGCTATAAGGTTTATCTAGCGCTGCCGTAAAGTCCCGATAGGAGGAATAATTACCATGTTGGTCGGGAAATACTTCGTACTTCAAAAAGAGCACATGCTGTGTTCGATCCTCGTGATAGATGTCAATAATATTGGTGTAGCGCCCGTTGGTTGATTTATTATAGACTTTAACCAACTTTGCGGTAGGGTCACCTTCCTGGTGGCGAAAAACATTCCCTCCGCCATAGCCGACGAATACGTCGTTGTCTAGGCCCAGGGCAAGTGCCCGCGGCTTTAGATAGTCATCATCCCCTTTCAACCGAATAAGTCTTTGGGCCGGATTACTACAGTAGTATACACCTTCGTTCAGGCAGTTGACCCACAAGCCTCCTTTCGTATCCAGGTAACTCATGGATACAGAGACAGCTCTCAGTACAGTATCTAACTGAAATTGTTGTTGCTCGATATCCAGTTCAGCCCTGATCAGCCCTCCTCCATTAATCGAGCTAATGAAAAAGGTATGGTCATCGTAACGTTCGTAGTGAATAGCATTAAAAATGCCTGGCCGGTATTGGAATACCATAGTGGAATCCTGGAAATAGACAATCCCACCTTTGCTGGCTACCAGCACCCCCGAATCCTTAGCAGAAGCATCCATCACAACTGTATGACGCGGCGTAACTTGTACCTTAATGTTTGGTACGATCTTTTTATTCCCCCGGGCATCAACAAACATTACTGGTTTCTGGCCGCTCCATTTCCCCGGTTCCCGAATGCCTCCTTCAAAGAGCCTAACCTGAACAGAAAACCGGGTCGAAGGACGCTCTTGTGTATAAATGTAGAGGTAATTCTGGGAGGCATCGGTCAATTCAATCAGCTCGCCATAAGGGCTTATTCGAATCATCCCCTGATTTTCTGTGACCAGGACCACACTCCCATCCTTTAGAACGTCGATGATTTTTATGATGGGGTTTTTCTGCTTGAGCTCGAGGATTAAGTTATTGTATTGATAGGGAACAAACACTTCCCCGTCAAGTCGAAAACATTCACCAGTGTAGGTACTAACCCAAAAGTCCTGCTCTTCAGTTTCAAGACCTACGAAAACGACGGCGTTTTTGAGACCGTCGTCCCGGTCAAAAACACGAAAGTCATACCCATCAAAACGGGCAAGACCATTGTCCGTACCAATCCAGATGTAGCCCTTACTGTCTTCGAGGGTGAAATAGGTTTCGGAGCTGGGCAAACCATCCGCGGTAGTAAAGTGTCGAAAACTCAGAGTCGGTTTCTGGGCATAACTGGTTTGCGGGTAAGCAAACCCAAACAAGAGGCAAATGACCGAAAGGAGAGTAGTAATGTTCATTCAACCGGAAGTTAGAGCTTGTTTACCACACCAAGTATCTGTGGGCAGCTCAAAGATCAGGTACAACCGCACAAAAAAAGCTTCGTACAAACAGTTAACAGCAATAGTAGCTGGTCTAACTATTTGTCCGAAGCTGAAAAAATAAATAGGGTCTAGATACTTATTTCTGGAAACCAGCTAGATTATAGAGGTCTGAACGTGCTGGGGGGTGTTTCGTGTTACTTCTAGCAGACTAACTCATGGGTAGACCCCAATATTGGGTATTTACTCCGCTATGTGAGGCACTGGTTAAGCAGCGGGCAGTTTTGGCTAATAAACGGGCGGAAAGATGTTGCAACCAGCTCTTTGCGAAAGGGGCATCACAAATACTGGGCTATAAATTAGATAAGATCTAAACAAAGCCTCGTCCTGTTTCCGCACTCAACCTCTTCGCTCTTCTCACCTTTAAACATTAGTTTTGCCGCGTTTAGTTAAAACTACCTACAATATGAATACTTGGTTCGGACGCTTTATCAATTCCAGTATCGGTAAGAAGCTGATCATGGCACTTACGGGTCTGTTTCTGATATCATTTCTCGCCGTTCACCTTGTCGGTAACCTTCAGTTACTGAGCCCGGCGGGTGGTCAGGCATTCAATGAATACGCTTACTTCATGACCCACAATCCGGTGATCAAGTTAACGAGCTATGGACTCTACGCCGGTATTCTGTTGCACGCGATCCAGGGCATTTTGCTGTGGATGAAGAACCGCGCAGCGCGCGGTCCTGTAGGCTACGCCGTAAAGGCCAACCGTACGGCTGGCGCCAGCAAAGCCTCGTTCCGGATGGGTGCTCTCGGCACCGTTATCCTTATCTTCCTTCTCCTGCACATGTACCAGTTCTGGCTGCAGATGAAATTGGGCAATACTGAGATGATCAGCTACGCCGGAGAAGAACCAATCAAAGATCTTTACGCACTTGTAATGGGTGTGTATACCAACCCGGTATTTGTGGGTGTCTATGTAGTCAGCATGATTGCGATTGCGTTTCACCTTTTCCATGGTTTTGAGTCTGCTTTCCAGACGCTTGGCCTGAACCACAAAAAGTGGACCCCCCTCATCAAGGTTGTTAGTCGCGCTTACAGCGTGATCGTCCCCCTCGGCTTTGCCATCATTCCTGTAGTGATGTACCTCCGCCAATTATAATTCAAGTAAACTATCACTTCTTAAAGCAATACCATGCCATTCCAATCTAACGTACCCCCCGGTGAACTAGGTGAAAAGTGGACCAAGTACCGCTCCTCTATGCCGCTTGTGGCGCCAAATAATAAGCGCCGCATTGAAGTGATCATTGTCGGCACCGGCCTCGCCGGTGGTGCAGCGGCGGCTACGCTCGGTGAACTGGGTTACAAGGTCAAAGTTTTCACCTTCCACGATAGCCCCCGCCGCGCGCACTCCATCGCTGCCCAGGGAGGTATCAATGCCGCGAAGAACTATCAAAATGACGGTGACTCTGTCTACCGTCTCTTTTACGACACCATCAAAGGTGGTGACTACCGCAGCCGTGAAGCCAACGTACACCGTCTGGCCGAGGTATCCGTCAACATCATCGACCAGGCAGTAGCCCAGGGTGTACCTTTCGCCCGGGAGTATGGTGGCCTGCTGGCTAACCGCTCTTTCGGTGGTGTACAAGTAAGTCGTACCTTCTACGCAAGGGGGCAAACGGGACAGCAGTTGCTGCTCGGTGCTTACCAGAGCCTTAGCCGTCAGGTCAGCCTCGGTAACGTCGAGATGTTTAACCGCCACGAGATGGTGGACGTCGTGATCAAAGACGGTAAATCCCGCGGTATTATCGCCCGCAACCTGCTCACCGGTGAACTGGAGCGCCATGCCGCCCACGCCGTTGTGTTGGGTACCGGTGGCTACGGTAACGTATTCTACCTGTCCACAAACGCCATGAACTCCAACGGTTCTGCCGCCTGGCGTGCCGTAAAGAAAGGAGCCTACATGGCTAACCCTTGTTTTACGCAGATTCACCCGACCTGTATTCCCGTATCCGGCGAGTACCAGTCTAAGCTGACGCTGATGTCGGAGTCCCTCCGTAACGATGGTCGGGTTTGGGTACCTAAGAACCTCGATGACGCAAAAGCGATCCGTGAAGGGCGGAAGACGGGTGTCGATATCGCCGAAGGCGATCGTGACTACTACCTGGAACGCCGCTACCCGGCCTTCGGTAACCTCGTCCCCCGCGACGTAGCCAGCCGGGCTGCCAAGACAGCTTGTGATGAAGGACTCGGCGTAAGCCCGACCGGACTCGCCGTTTACCTCGATTTCGCCGACGCCATTCAGCGCTACGGCAAATCGCGGGCCAACAGCCTTAACGAATACAACGCCAGCCCCGCCCGGATCAAAGAACTGGGTACGGCCGTTGTTGCCGAGAAATACGGCAACCTCTTCGAGATGTACGAGAAGATCACCGGAGAGAACCCTTACGTAATGCCCATGAAGATTTATCCGGCGGTGCACTACACCATGGGTGGCCTTTGGGTAGACTACAACCTGCAGACGAACATCCCCGGTCTCTTCGCCGCAGGCGAAGCGAACTTCTCCGATCACGGCGCGAACCGCCTCGGTGCTTCTGCACTGATGCAGGGACTGGCCGACGGATACTTCGTTCTGCCCTACACCATCGGTACCTTCCTGGCGAACGAAATTCGTACGCCAATGATTGACCCCGACAGTGCGGAATTCATGGAAGCGGAAAAAGCAGTAGCTGATCGCATCGAACGTATCATGTCCGTACAGGGCAACCAGTCTGCGGAGAGCTTCCACCGCCGCTTAGGTAAGTACATGTGGGAGTACTGTGGAATGGCACGGAATGCGGAAGGTCTTACAAAAGGTCGTCAGCTGATTCGGGAGCTCCGCGAGGAGTTCTACAAGGATGTATTCGTTCCGGGTTCGGCCGACGAGTACAACCCAGAACTGGAGAAAGCCCTTCGGGTAGCAGACTTTATGGAGCTCGGCGAGCTGATGATGCTTGACGCACTTGACCGTGAAGAAAGCTGTGGTGGTCACTTCCGGGAGGAGTTCCAGACAGAGGACGGCGAGGCACTACGCCGCGACGATCTCTTTGCCTACGTCTCGGCGTGGGAGTGGGACGACAATGACCCCATTTTGCACAAGGAAGAACTCATCTTTGAAAACGTCGAGTTGAAAACTCGTTCATACAAATAATTCACCGCCGGTTTCCGGTCCTTTCCACTGCACCCGCGTTCGCGCCCAACAGCAATTCAGCCTCATCAGGGCGCGGCCGCAGGTGCCAGGGAAAAACCAAGGAAGCAGGGTCTAAAAACCAAGTTCACTATGAGCGCTGACAACATGAAGCTCACCCTAAAGATCTGGCGGCAGCCCAACGAGAAAGCCAAAGGAAAATTCGAGACGCACACCCTCGACGGAGTGACCTCGCACATGTCTTTCCTCGAAATGCTGGACGTACTGAACGAGCAACT
>CAZTTF010000287.1:0-7842 GCA_964616365.1 uncultured Lewinella sp.
CTTAGTTCCCACAGGTACCACTGACGACGTAGTGGTTTGGCTTTTCCGGTACATCAGCGACGGTGCCGCCACCAAGCTTAACTACGTTCTCCAGGATAGATGCCGGATTATCCGCCATGAAAGTACCGCTGATCTCGAAGGAACAGTTGTCCTCCAGTGTAATTACCATGCCAAAATTCACCCGAAGTGTTTCTAATACTGATTGCAAATCTGCATTTTGAAAATAGAGCTTACCCGTATGCCAAGCGTGGCGATTAAGATAAGGAGCCGGAGTAACCTTACTTGGCTGGTCGGCAACCGAAAGGCCACATTGATTAGCCTTAACCGGCACTACCTGCTGGCCCTTTTTAAGCTCTACTGACCCTTCAGAAACTTCAACCTCCAGTTCATCGTCAGCTACCCGGAGATTGAAAGCCGTCCCCGTTACACGAAGTTCAGTAGTATTATTGGCCACCAGGAAAGGCTTAGTCTTGTCCTTGGCTACTGCGAAAAAGGCTTGACCAGCGAGGTTAATACGCCGTTCGGTCTCATTAAAATCTGCAGCGTAAGACAAAGTTGCACCTTGTTGTACCAGCACCTCAGTTCCATCTGGAAGTAAGACCGGCAATGGCTCAGTCTCGAGGTTAGCAAAAACCACCTTTGGGTTATAAAAGAGGCCGAAATAACCTCCAGTGACGAGCAGTAGAATGGCTGCTGCAACACCAAACCATCTTCTTCTTGTGGGCAGCGATCGCACGACCGTTTCAGTCTCGGAAGCGCTAATCCTGCTCTTAACTGCTTTGAGCGCAGCTTCGACATCTGGCTGCACCTCTTTACCGTAAGAGGCGGCTAACTGATCTATGTCATTGTTTGTAAAAGGTTGCATGCAGGATAAAAATTGAGCAGGACTCAAGCTGTTGACACCAAATTTACGTCCTCCCCCTAATAAAGTGTTTCTTTTTTCGTGTTCATTGGTCGGTAGGCTGACCAGTTATACCGAATCATTACCAAAACGGCCCGCAAAATAAATACAACAAGGCCAACCATTTTCGCAGAAAGCGGTAGGCACGGGTCATTTGGTTCTCAACGGTTTTGACTGATATGCCAAGAGATTCAGCTATTTCCCGCTGACTCATCTCCTCAAGCTTACTCATGGTAAACACCAACCTACATCTTTCGGGGAGGCGATCAATAGCCTGGTTGATCCGCTGACGCAGATCATCCTGCGTTAAACCGTCGGAGGGCAAACCACCTGCTGCCAGGTTAGGAGATATTTCCTCGTCGTCCACCGGAATACGATTCTGATCACGAAGCACATTAAGGCTTCTGTTTCTGGCTGATCGGTGCAAGTAGCCATTTACCGAACTTAGGTTCTCGGGTAGGTTTTCCCGATTACTCCATAAACGAAAAAAGAGGTCCTGGACCAGGTCTTCGGCTTCCTCCTGATTGCGCAGAAAGCGATTAGCCGTGACCACTAGTTCTGCATAAAACATCCTGAAGAGTGCATCGAATGCAGCAGCATCCCCCTCACGCAGACGATTAAAAAGCACTGTTTCTTGAAACTCAGGAGTTGGGCCCATAGCTGACCACAAGGTAATGTTTTAGGTCAATTGCCACCATCAAACCATCATCTTTGTCAGCAAGCGACGACGACAACACAGCGAGCACAAACCATTGACCAGGCGTCAAAGCAGGTTGAAATGAGGCAGGCGCTGGAAAGTTTGTTACTTTGTGCTCCAGTTTACACAAAGCACTATAATTCATGTTGAAAAAATATTCTCTTCTTTTAGCCGGTATGCTATCGCCACTGCTCATGTTTGCCCAAGACGAGCCAGGAGGTATTGATGCCGCGCTTCAAAGCCTCTTTGAACCTATCACGAAATTCGTTTCGAGCATCATATTCTTCGAAATTTTCGGCGTTCCCTTCGTTTTGCCATGGCTCATTATTGGCGCCACGGTATTTACCATCTACATGGGTTTCATTAACCTCCGTGGATTCAAGCACGCGCTTGACGTGGTGCGAGGTAAATTTGACGATCCAAATGACCAGGGTGAAGTTTCTCACTTTCAGGCCCTCACTGCAGCGCTTTCGGGCACTGTTGGAGTTGGTAATATCGCAGGTGTTGCCCTCGCGGTAGGAATTGGTGGTCCTGGCGCCACTTTCTGGATGATCGTTGCCGGTCTGCTTGGTATGACTTCAAAGTTCACCGAGGTCTCTCTTGGTTTAATGTACCGGAATATTAACCCGGATGGTTCCGTCTCTGGTGGTCCGATGTACTACCTGGACAAAGGCCTTAAAGAAAACGGTTGGGGCACACTTGGTAAGATTCTGGCGGTCCTGTTTGCGATTTTCTGTATCGGCGGTAGCTTCGGTGGCGGTAATATGGTGCAGATTAACCAGGCGACCAATCAGCTGATCACCGTTACCGGTGGAGAAGAAAGCTTCTTCTACGGCCGTGGTTGGATCTTCGGCGTCATGATGGCGATCACGATTGGCATTGTCATCATTGGTGGAATTAAAAGTATTGTCAAGGTTACTGACAAAATTGTTCCATTTATGGTCGGCATCTACATTCTCGGCGCCCTCATCGTTCTTGGTTACCACTTCACTGAAATTCCCGCTGCTTTCGGTAAGATCTTCGCTGGGGCTTTTTCTCCAGACGCTCTCTACGGCGGTATGGTAGGTGTTTTGATTCAGGGTTTCCGACGGTCAGCCTTCAGTAATGAAGCCGGTGTCGGTTCTGCTTCAATCGCCCACGCTGCCGCTAAAACGGATGAGCCTATCAGCGAAGGTGTAGTGGCGCTGCTCGAGCCATTCATTGATACCGTAGTAATTTGTACCATGACTGCCTTGGTTATCATCATTACCAACTACGGAGCAGCTGCCGGCGGTGGTGCGGAATGGGCGTACAATGGCCTGGACACACAGCAGATCGCTCAGATTGATGTAACCAGCCGTGCATTCGAATCCGTTATCTCCTGGTTCCCCATCGTCCTCAGTATTGCGGTCATTCTTTTCGCGCTTTCCACTATGGTAAGCTGGTCTTACTACGGACTGAAGTGTTGGACTTACCTCTTCGGCGAAAGCAAAGTCAACGAGAATATCTATAAGGTCATTTTCTGTATTTTCGTAATCATCGGTTCTGCTATCAGTGCACAGGCGGTATTTGACTTCGGCGATGCGATGATCTTCGCAATGTGTTTCCCTAACGTCCTCGGTCTTTACCTGCTGATGCCTAAGGTGAAAGCGGCACTCGCTGATTACCTGGCAAGAATTAAAAGCGGTGAGATCAAGCGCTTTGAGGGATAAGGCATAATTTTTCCGACGGGCTTAACCGTCCTCAGAAGCGGTAGTTACCTGTTGGTAGCTACCGCTTTTTTATGTCCATCCGTAAAAATCACCGGTAGAAGGGGCGCAACCGCAGGTGCAGCGTACGTTAACAGGCAATCTTTACACGCCTACCCTACCACCAAATGGTATGCACCAGCCTCATCGTCAAAACTAAAGGATTACCAGAAAGTGATCGCCCAATATCCCCTACTCCTGCCCGGCTAAAAATTGCTATCTTTCCCCCTATTACCAATCCATTACGTAATGGTCCAATTTTATATATCATGTCCGGAAATTTCACCTTTGAACTGCTGTGTATCGACCCGGCAGACATTGTCAATCAAGAAGCATTTATCCATGCACTCAGCTATAGTAAAGAGTTATGGAATGGTAAATCACCAATTATTACCCAGGATAAAAACGGTGCCCCTTTTATCCGATCAGGTGAAGATATGTTAGTGACTGTTTTACCGGTCGACACCAGCAAGATTCTTACAGACCTGGTGGACGCCGCTTTTGTATTACGTATTGAAAGTAAGTATTTCGAAAATCTTGAACCCTACCGCCAACGATTATTAAGGCACCTGCGTGACAACCTCAAGTTTGCCCACATCAGAATTCTTAAGGATGATATTTCCTCGGAAATAGCCAACCAGCTCTATCCCAAAATTAACGCTGTCGAGAACCTGCTGCGCAGGTACCTCATCAAGTTTTTCTTCCAGCGGGTAGGTATGAACTGGTGGGACGTAACGGCAACGCCAAAAATGATTGAAAAGGTTAAAAGCCGGCAGCGCAACCGCTCCAATCAATTCAGTTACTTCATTAACAGTGATATTGAGTTTGCCGATTTCGATGACCTTGGCCTGTTGATTTATAAGCAGTCGACCGGATTCAACGACCCTGAGAAAGTACTCGAAATGCTGGAGGGTATCAACACCATCGACGGGCTGAACGAGCTTAAGGGTAACCTCCAGGGTAATTACACCAAGTACTTTAAAAAATTCTTTCGGGACAAGGACTTTGAAAAACTCTGGAAAGAGATGTCCCGCATCAGAAATAAAGTCGCCCACCAGGCCACCTTTTTCCACGCAGAACTGAAAAGAGGTAAAGAGCTCTCGTCTTCTTTGACCCGCATCATTACCGAGGCGGAGCAACACATCGATGAAATTGTGCTTAGCCTGAAAGAGAAAAAAGCCATTCATCAGGCGGCTGCAGAAGTTGTGCGCGAGGAAGAGCATGAAGCAGCGGAGCAACAAGCCCACAAAGACGGTAAGCCAATTGCCGGTAATCGGGCTCCGGTGGAAATGGGCGGAAGTGAGATATCCACCCCTAAAAAAGACTCGGACAACCGTGTTAAGCTCACCGGGCCCAAGGTGATCGGCAAGATCAAACTCGAACATAAAGTCAAGACTTACCGGGATACCGCAGCCCCGGGCTATATCGTCATTACGGAAGAAGAAATGATCACGGAGCTTGAAGCAGCCGAAGAGCTCAACTACACTGATTACATTGGCCTCAAGTGGTTTGTCACCCAATTCCTCGCCAACAAGGGCTATGCCATCGGGACAACCTATTCTCTGATCAATATTCTCATTGAACAAGGCGCGATATTGCTATACGACAAAGAAAGCCAGGACGGGCATATGATCAAAGCTGTCCGTCTACCCTAGTTGGGACCTCCGCTGAGCTCACCCACATTTGTTTGAAAACCACTCAATTCCTCTTTGTGCCTACCAACATTGACGCAAATACACTTAAGCGCGTACAACGGAATCTTTTCTTCATCCTTGTCGCCGGCACCACTATGGCCTTCATGGGCATGATCGGTTCATTTCTTCCTACCCTGCTGTGGGCAGTGGTGTTAACTATGATTTTCTACGGCCTTTACCGATGGATAGCCATGCGTTTTCGGGGTCGCCGTCCGGCATTGTCGGCCACCATTACCGTACTCCTGATCTTCTTGTTCGTCATCATCCCGATGATCCTTCTGACGCTTGCCCTGATTAACCAGGGGCAAGGTGTCTATCAGGCACTCCAAACGGGAGAACTCGACATCAACATAGTTATCAATTACGTCGAGGAGAGCTTGCCAATGGTAAGCGAGTACCTGGGTGAATTTGGTATTACTACTGACGAAATCAGGGATAAGGTAAGCTCCGTAGCGGTCACCGTCAGCCAGTGGATCGGCAATTCTGCTTTGTCGATTGGTGGCAACGTGATCAACATGTTTGTCCAGTTTACCCTGATGCTGTACCTGCTGTTCTTCTTCCTCAAAGATGGTCGGCGAATTGTCCGGGCAATCGTCAGTACCATCCCTATGGGCAACGAAAGAGAACGCGCACTCTTTGAGCGTTTCGCTCAGGTAAGCAAAGCCACTTTAAAGGGCACCCTGGTGGTCGCCCTGGTCCAGGGCTCCATAGGCGGCCTCCTCTTTGCCTTAGTAGGTATACCAGCAGCCCTGCTTTGGGGGGTAGCTATGACGCTGTTAGCACTCTTACCCGTTGGCGGAAGTGCGATCATTTGGGCTCCTGCGGCAATAATCCTTTTTATTCAAGGGCAAATTGTCGAGGGAATAGTCGTGGTGGTGGTTGGCACCCTCATCATTGGCCTGGTCGACAACCTCCTTCGCCCACTATTAGTAGGCAGGGACACAGAAATGCCAGATTACCTCGTACTGATTTCCACTCTTGGTGGAATCACCTGGTTCGGATTGAGTGGCTTTGTTATCGGCCCCACCATTGCCGCCCTGTTCATCACCGTTTGGGAAATGATGGGCAAAGATTACGGTGGCGATACTGAATAATCCGCTTAGGCAATTAATAAACGGCAGTTTATTCCGCGACGATGGCCAGCTTACCGAATCCGTTGGCCTCCATCCGGGAAATACTGCGGATACCATAGAACCGCAAGTCAACCACCTCTACCCACCGCGGGTTACGGATCGGATCGAAGCGGTAGATCTTACTACCGCCGGCCATTAGATAACTGCCGTCGCTAAGCACGGCAAAGTCCTCTGACCCCTGAATACAACTAGTGATCACCCGTGGCGGGCTGGTCAGGCGGTACAGGTTCTGTTCGACGATGGTCCAAGAGGGCGTTTCTTTGGATACGTAGGCCAGGTTGCCGTTGGGCAACCGGCGGAAACAGCGTCCGATGTTGGTTGCTAGTGTTCGGGGGCTATCACTGTCAGCAGAAGCCATCGCGAGGGTGTTTGGATTACCCACCAGGAAAAGCGCCAGCTGCTGACTGTTGAGCCATTCGTAGTATCCAATACCATTGATATACTTAAAGACGGGACGCCCGTTATCGCTAAGGTTGGTAGGGAATTCCCAGAGGCGCAGAATGGTGTCCTGGCCGGTATATTCTTGACGGACGGCACTAAAACGTCTGCCGTCGCCCAATCCTTTGGGGCTGTACTCTCCCGAGCGCGTGCGTGTCATTCGGAGCTTTGTTTTCGCCACCAGGTCGAAGCTAAACACATCGGGTTGCTCCATTTCCGGAAGTTGAACGGACAGTAAAAGCTTGTTACGATCCTGCCAGTACGGCTGGTTATTGTACCCCAGTTTATTAAAAGCCGTCAGGTACTGCGGCTGTGAAAAAGTTACGGTAGTGTCTTGCACAGCAAGATCAAAAACGTACACCTGGGTATTGGGAAGTTGAGCCATCAGGCTCATAAAGCCGCAAAAACAAATTAACAGGCAGAGAAGGGTGCGCATACGGGTGTGTTGGTTATCTGTTGGCAAATATAAACCCAAACCATTAAGGTCAGACTCCTAAACCAAACTGGTTGGGTGAACAATACTACGCAGCCTGGCTCCAGGATGTTGCCCGGGGCCAGCCCAGACTTTTAAAGTTCCAGCATATCACTCATGGTGAAGACCCCCTTTTTGCCCACTAGCCAACGGGCGGCAGTTAAGGCGCCTTGCGCAAAGCCCATCCGATTATGAGCCGTATGTTCCATAGTTATGGTATCGGCAAAACTCTTTAGGCTAAGCAAATGAGTACCGGGAACGCCCGCCTCACGAACAGAGGCTATCGGTAATGGCTTTTTGGCGATGTCGGGCGCGGACGCAGGTGCAATGTGCGTTTGAGGAACCGGCGACGTCACGGATTCCAACTCCCATCCATCGTAGTCTGGCAATGCTTCCGCTACTGTTTCTGCCAATGTTATGCCAGTTCCGCTGGGAGCGTCCAGTTTCTGCACGTGGTGGGTCTCGGTAACCGCCGCAGTATAGCCACCGTATTTGCCGGCCAATTCAGCCGCCCGCTGGGCGGCAGCAAAGAATATGTTTACCCCTATGCTGAAGTTTGAGGCCCAAAACAACGCCCCTTCCGCTTTAGTCACTTCTTTGGAAAGTGACGGCAAGGCTGCCAACCACCCTGTAGTCCCGACTACAACCGGCACCCCTGCCTGTAGCGCCAATTGGATGTTGCTCACAGCCGCCTCCGGTCGGCTGAACTCGATGGCTACATCAGCACCACGGAGGTCCTCCGACACAATCTCTGCGCGGTTGCTTTCATCAACCACAAGC
>CAZTTF010000288.1:0-7956 GCA_964616365.1 uncultured Lewinella sp.
TACACGGAAAAATCGATTGTTGGCCGCGGCGCTGAAAACAGTCCGGTAGTACCATCTTCGAGCAGGCTGGTGCCAAAAAAGTTAAGTCCGCCGCGTTCATTGCCAACAACCAGCTCCAGCACACCATCTCCGTCAAAATCACCAAATGCAGGATTGGCAAAACTGCCAACGTCCAGGTTGCCGGCAGCTTTCGTCAACAAAGTAAAAGGTTCGGTATAAGCTGAATCGATTCCGAAGCGGTAAGCTTCAATTTTGCCCGTCCTGTTGCCAACCAACACCAGCGTGAATTCCGGATTCTTGATGACCCGGGGAACAGGGTGTCCCGTGCTTACCCCCGGAGAGTTAGTATTAATACCTCCCAATTGGGTGAGGTTACCGGGGGCCGTGGTTTCGGGCGCGAACGCAGGTGCCGTGTCGGTGCCAATGTTGCGGTAAAACCGCACACGCCCATCAAAGCCACCCACCAGCAGATCCATCTTACCGTCACGGTCCAGATCGCTCAGAAAAGGCTTGCTAAATTGTCCGGCATCGATTCCCTGCCATTCAAACTGCAGGTTACCAAAAACTGCCGGATTCCCCGGGCCAGCAACATTCTCGGCAAACACCAGCTTGCCAACACGTTCACCCAGGACGACATCGAGGTCGCCGTCATTATCAAGGTCGCCAAAGGCAGGCGCAAAGGCCCAGGTTGTGGTAACAAACTCCGATAACCCGAGGTAATCTTCATCTACCAATTCAAAAGCAAGTGCTCCACCATCCGGCGTCACGTTGCGCAGCAGACGCAGTCGGCTATCCAACAGGTTCGTTCCGGTGTACTCATCATTGTTACCAATCACCAGGTCAGGGCGTCCGTCGGCGTTTTCGTCGAAAACGGTAACGTTTGCAGAAGTGCCAATATCCAGCATCTGGTCGATGAAGAGGTTAGACTGGGTAAAATTAAAATCCGGAGCAGCATCCGAACCTTCGTTGCGATAAAACCACATCACCTCGGTATCCTGTCCGTTGAGGGTTACGGAGGGAGAAGCGACAATGTCGCGGTCCCCATCCTGATCTACGTCCAGGTGAAAAGCCGCTGGAAAAGAGGGGATGGTTGCCGGCACGTCGTTTGTATTCCAGGTGGTGTCCTGCTCAGAGATCCAGGCATCCGCGATGGAACCATTGTTAAGGCCCAACACCAAAAACCGGAAGGAAATATCGCCCAGCATTACGTCTTTACGACCATTACCATCATAATCCAAAGTAAGCACCGTCGAACCGGAATGCCGCGGCTGCGCCGGGCTACCGGGAGCGGTTAGGTTATCGAAACACTCCCCCGGCCCGGCAGCGAGATCGAGTGCCGTGGTGATACCGCTCTCGAAAAAGCCCCCCCAACACTGATCTACGAGTTCATAGATGAGGGTGTCCGTCCCGAACCCGCGCTCCACCGAGAAGTTCTGGTACATTTCCAGATACCCTCCGTTGACGGCAAAGGTCAGGATGTCCAGGTCGCCGTCAAAATCGACGTCATCGATCGCGGGGTAGTCAATATTTGAGACAAATAGCGGGCTGCGCCCGCTGCCGGCGGGCGTATACAGCTGGGGCAGGGGATCGCCAAAATCGATCAGCGAGAAGGTCAACAACCCGTCTTCGCGGCGAGAGCCGCGGTATACTTGGATACCGTCTACTGCTGTGGCGTAGGTAAAAATATCCGGTACGCCGTTTTCATCAAAATCACGCAGGGCAACCCATTGCTGAATCTCCTCCGGAAAATGAGCGACTAATTCAGGAGCAACGGATAAGGCACCGTCAGCACCTCTTCGAAGTGCGAGATGAATCTGCCCGGCTTTGTCAAAAAAGTAAACATCCTCATCACCATCTCCATCCAGGTCCGCCAATTGGGTCTGCGGTGCGTTCAGCCCGCCAAGCCACGCCAGAGCCAAAGGTGCTTCATTGGCAGTAACCTCCGGATAAGAACGGGTGAACTCAAACTGCTGAGCAGAGAGCAGGATGGGGAGCAGCAAAAACAGGGTAACCAGGCGCATATCTGTGATTTCAACAACTAAAAGTATCTTGTCGCACCAATTCTACGCTACGCCCATGCAAAAGTTTGCCTTCCTCCTCCTATTTCTTAGTCTGCTATTTACCGGAACTACGCTTTCTGCACAGGCGGCCAGCAATGACTGGTTGCGTAACATCGAACTTACCGACGGAACCATCACCGTTCCTGCAGGGATCGACGGCGTAGAGGTCAATGGTGAAACCATGACAGTTACCACCGTTAATGGCGTCAGCACCCTAAAACTGGAGCCAGGCCTGAACCTGCTGAAAACACCCGGACAAATTCAGCTCTACCACATCAGTGCGGATGCCGATGCCGGGAGCAACCGGATGCGTAGAATTCCGCTTTGGCTATCCATCTTCCCGCCATTGATTGCCATCGGATTAGCCCTCCTGTTTAAGGAGGTCCTGATCTCCCTGTTCGCCGGCATCTGGGTTGGCGCGTTTATTGCCGGAGGACTCCGTTTTGAAGGCTTTTTGGGCATCATCAAAGCCCTCCTTGAAACGGTAGAGCACTACATCCTGAAGGCACTCAATGATTCCGGACACCTCTCTGTTCTCATCTTCAGCCTCTTAATTGGTGGCATGGTGGCCATCATCAGCCGAAATGGCGGCATGGCTGGCGTTGTAGAGCGCCTCACGAAATACGCTCGCACCCCCAAGAGTGCGCAGTTCATCACCTGGTTCCTCGGGGTGGCTATCTTTTTTGATGACTACGCCAACACCCTGATTGTAGGCAACACCATGCGCTCGGTCACTGATCGATTCCGCATCAGCCGCGAAAAACTTGCCTACATCGTCGACTCCACTGCCGCTCCAGTGGCCAGTATTGCCTTCATCACTACGTGGATTGGCGCCGAGCTGGGCTACATCGGCGACGGCATCAAGGATGTTCCTGCCCTTGCCGGCACCACCCCCTATGCCATCTTCCTCGAAAGCCTCAAATACAGCTTCTACCCCATCCTGACGCTGGCCTTCATCCTGATGTTGATCTTCATGCGCCGGGATTATGGCCCAATGCTGAAAGCGGAGCAACGCGCCCGCACTACGGGAGAAGTCAAAGCCACTGCTGCCGAGTTGGAGCACGTGGAAGAAACCGAGGACCTTTCACCGGTTAAAAATGCGCCGCTGCGCGCGCGCAATGCCATCCTCCCCGTACTTACCGTCATCCTGATGACCATCATCGGATTGCTGGACACCGGTTTAGGCTCCATCTACGGCGGGCTGGAAAACCCACCCAGCTCGGATGGCTGGGGCGCCACCTGGGGCGCCATGGAAGGTGGATTCTTCACAAAACTAGGGCTCGTCATTGGCGCAGCAGATAGTTACGTGGCCCTGCTCTGGGCGTCCATTTCCGGAGTCGTTGTCGCTATCATCCTGACGATCAGCCAGCGCATCATGAACATTGCCCAAACCATGAGCAGCCTGACCAGCGGGCTAAAAGCCATGTTCGGGGCCGTGATGATCCTGACCCTCGCCTGGGCGCTGGCCATCACAACCGAAGAGCTGCATACTGCCGCCTTCCTCGTTGACCTGTTGGGCAACAGCCTCAACCCCTACTTCCTTCCACCGATCATCTTTGTGCTCTCCGCCCTGATCAGCTTCTCGACGGGTTCCAGCTGGAGCACCATGGCCATCCTCTACCCGATTGCCATTCCGTTAACCTGGTTCGTCGCCGAACAGGCCGGCTGGGCACCAGCCGATGCCCAGGGACTCCTCTACAATGTGATTTCAATCGTTTTGGCCGCCAGTGTCCTCGGCGATCATTGCTCCCCGATTTCGGATACCACCATCCTCTCTTCCCTCGCCTCCGATTGTAACCACATTGACCACGTTTCCACCCAGCTCCCCTATGCATTGACCGTCGGCTTGGTGTCTCTGGTACTTGGCTTCACGGCCTCGTTGCTGGGAGGTGGCTGGCTACTCTGTATGCTATTGATGGCGATCGGGTTCGTGGTCCTCTACGGAGTTATCCGCTGGAAAGGCCAGGTTATTGAAGACGCGTAGCGCGAAACTTGGCGGGCCCGCAGGTGCAAAATCTCCCTCTATTACTAGCAGGGTTCCGTAAGGGCACAAAAACTAAGAAAAGCCCCGGAAGTCTTACTTCCGGGGCTAGAAAATTAGGCGCTCATTTCTGGAACGTTGAAAATCATCTCAGCACACATGTAATCTTTATTTAGCGTTGTAGGTGTCGTGGCTGACTATCCCTATAAGCAACCGCATGCCTGATTGTGACACCCTGGAAGCATTTTTTATTCATTGCATCAGCGGGATTGGCTAACTTTCACCTAAACATCATCCGCTATGCCCCAAGGATCAACAAAGTCCATCCGCCCCTTCATCGGAGCAAAAGACTACCAGCTGTCTCTTCGCTTTTACCAGGCAATGGGCTTTACGAATATTACGGTGGGTGAAAAAATGACCTATTGCTTCCTTGGCCATACTGGATTTTACCTCCAGGATGCCTACGTAAAAGACTGGGTGGACAACAGTATGCTCTTTTTAGAGGTCGACGATGCTTACGCCTTTCTTGAAGACCTGCAGACCAGGAACTTACCCCAACAATTTCCGGGCGTCAGGGTATCAGAAATGGCCGTCAACGACTGGGGCGTAGAGTTCTTTGTACACGACCCTTCGGGTATTCTCTGGCACATCGGGACATTCAAAAAGTAACAGGTAAGTCTTCCGTTGAAGGGTATTGCACGAATTCAACCAAGAGAAAAAAGTGTTTGCGGTAAACATCCGTCGGGTATATAGACTTTTGTCGGTATGAAAAAACTGCTACTTCTTCCCATTTGCTGCTTGTTCTCCTTAACCGCCTTTTCCCAGGAGGTGATTTCGGTCGAACAACAGCCACCAACGCTGGCCTTCGTGCTGAATATCGTCCTGGACAGGACAGTCGACTACAGCGTCGATAATTACGCAATTACGTATACGACTACGGATCCCTTTGGTCAACCGGACACGGCAACGGGCTTACTGTGCGTACCACAAGAAACGGACGTCGTCTTTCCCATGGCCGTCTATAACCACGGCACGGTAGATGCCCGGGATGCCGTCCTCTCCGTAGATGGCAATCAGGAGCGCTTAGTCGCTCAAGGGCTTGCTGCTTTCGGTTTCATTACCATTGCCCCGGACTATTTGGGGCTGGGGGGCAGTGACGGCATTCACCCCTACTTCCATGCCGCTACCGAGGCCAGTGCTGGCCTGGACATGTTGATTGCCGTTCGTGCCTGGCTTGACGAGCAGGAAATTGCGCGCAATGACCAAGTCTTTGTGACGGGCTACAGTCAGGGCGGACACGCCAGCATGGCCCTGCACAAAGTGATGGAATCGCGGGGAGAAGGGCCTTCAATCACCGCAGCAGCACACCTTTCCGGTGCTTATGTCGTAGCGCCTCCTTCGGCGGCGATCCTCGCTTTATCCGAGGTGGAGGTAAGTTCCTTCCGCTTTTTCCTGAACCAGGTAATCGGCTACGAATTCGTCTACAGCCTCTACGGAGGAGTAGAAAGCCTATTTGTTGACCCCTACCTGCCCTTCGTACAACAATTCCTGGCAGAGGAAATTGACCTTACGGAACTGAGCGTTCAGATCGACTCAACACTCCGGGACAATGGCGATGTTGTTGGCGACCTCTTTGTAGACCAATACGTGACTGACGTTACCAACAATGATCCCGACCTGCTGGCTGCCTACGCAGAGAATACCGTCTCAGATTTTGCCCCCGAGGTGCCAACACTTATTTACTTCTGTAACGGAGACGAGGTTGTCTCACCAGTGCAGGCACAGGCTGCCTTTGATGCCATGACTGCACTAGGCAGCACCACGGTCAGTATCGAAGATGGAGGAGACTTTACGCACTTCGACTGTGTCCAACCCGCCGCGCTGCGCGCGGTCGATTTCTTCCTGCAGTTTGCCGACACCTACCCCGTAAGCCTCGGCAACCCAACTACGCGTCCGGAGGTGCAGGTAGCTCCCAACCCCGTAGTTGCAGGGACTTTGCTCACCGTATCACAAATCCGGACGGCTAGCCCCTACGTACTCTACGATCAGAGTGGCCGCAGCCTCCTACGAGGCATGACGACCGCCAGTGGTAACATCACGCTACCATCTACTCTCCCTAAAGGAGTACTCGTAGTGCGCGTTGGTCTTGAAGACGGCAGCTCGGTTGTACGAAAAGTAATGGTGCAGTAACACCGACCTCTTAGCATTTTAATGCAACACCTAAGCAAGCACAACCCGTGGATTGCTGATGATATGTGGGTAGTTAGTAGCAAGTGATCACCGGTCTAAACCGTACGATTCACTACTAACTACCCACTTACT
This sequence comes from uncultured Lewinella sp., assembly GCA_964616365.1. GTDB lineage: Bacteria > Bacteroidota > Bacteroidia > Chitinophagales > Saprospiraceae > Neolewinella. Next base: position 6,364 of record CAZTTF010000288.1, read on the forward strand.
TTTTGTCTCCCTCGCTTTGTTAACTGACCAACAGATTACAGCCCCGTACATCACTGGCATCCATACGGCCAAGCACTTCAAAAGTACCGTCAGGATAAACCCGGCCCAGATCATCCGTAGCAATGAAGCTGATGGTATCGAAGTTGGCCAGGTCCATAAGGTTGAGTGCTCCCGTTTTTCCCATTGCCGTTGGACTGAGCGGATCGGTAATTTGGCGGGTCGTAGCGCGCAACGTCGGGGCAGGACGGAATATACCGTCCTGAGGAGCATAAGCCTGCGAGAGCAACTCCGTCATCCCGTATTCGGAGTGCACCTGTGCCACCTTAAAGGCTGATTTGAGGGTGCCGTGCAGCTCAGCCCGGGTCAGTTCACGGCGGCGGCCCTTCATGCCGCCTGTCTCCATGATGATGGTGTTGCCAAGTGATTCGGGATAGGTTTCCGCCAGGTCGAGGAGGGCAAAACTCACACCGATGAGTAAGGTGGGCAGGGCGCGATCGCGGGATGCGATGAGCCGTTCGTGGAGGGCAGGGAGATTGTCCAGGAAAAACCCTGAATCCGGATGACCGGATTGCTCAATAAAGTCGTCGGCCATAAACACCAAACTAGACCCGGTCCGCTCCAGGTAAGCGGGTAGCAGCGCGAGCACAACCCGATCCTGCAAAGGGCCGTAGGTGGCCTCAAACGCCCTGCGGGCGTTGTGGCGGTACCAAGCCTCATCACGTAGCAGGTGGTGGCTGGTTGTTGAGCCGGTGGTACCACTGCTGGTGAAGGTTCGGGTGGGCGTCCAACTTCCGCTTTGCAAGCGGTATTTTTTGAAAAGAGCAATGGGTAAATGGGGAATCTCCGTCATTTGGGTGACGGAGGAGGGGCTGACACGCAACAATTCCAGGTATCGGGCGTAAATATGATTGTGCGTAGCTTGGTAGCGGAATACGTCTAATGCCAACTCCGGGAAGCTTTCCGGAGTTACTCCGGTAATTCGTTCCAATAAAGTTGCGCGTGTTGGTTCCATCGTGTGTAATTACAAAGGTATCCTGCATCAAGTTGTAGCAACCTCCGTAATTTATTCGGAGCTCCCAAAACAAATCCCTATGAAGCGTCTTCTGTGCTACCTCCTTCTCGTTGTTTTCCTGGCAGCTTGTGTCAATGCGCCCGAGTTTCCGGTACAACCTGTTATCACCTATGAGGGTGTCAATAAGGCGCAGATATTCCAGTTCACCAACGGACCGGTAGACAGCATTCAGATTCACTTCTCTTTCACTGATGGGGACGGCGACATCAGCAACCAGGATAGCGTGGATATTTTTCTGACCGACAGCCGCCTCGGCCTGCAGACGCCCTTCAGCATTCCCCCTTTCCCCACGGAAGGTACCGGCAACGGGATCAGCGGAGACATTTTTATCAACGTGGTCAACACCTCCGGCATCTGTTGCATCTTCAACAACCGGCTTTGTATTGCCAACGAAGCCTTCCCTGTAGACACCTTCACCTACGCCATCCAGATTCAGGACCGGGCAGGTAACCTAAGTAATATCATCCGCACGGAGACGATCGAAATCCTTTGCTTGGGAGAGTAGAGGAGTTGTTGCAATG
>CAZTTF010000289.1:0-35905 GCA_964616365.1 uncultured Lewinella sp.
GTATTTGCCATCTGGGGTACTTAGTTCTTCTAAGTTCTGAGGATGAGATGTGTGTTTTTTACTCATCCGTAATTTTCTTTTTATAATTTCAATAGTTGAATAACTATCTCTGTGAAAACCGTAGGTAAGACTTGAGGGTGCGATGTAGTTTCAATTATGTACCTTCCTGTAAATTATCAACTATGTCGCTTCGTTATCTAACCTGCCTATTGGCTTCGTTACTCTTGGCTTGTTCGAGCACCCCTGAAACTCCAATGACTCCTGATGCAGAGATAGTTACAGAAGCATTTGTCGCTTCTCCCCAGGCTATAGAGAAACAAGAGGTAACTACGCTTAAGATTGGCGCTTCTGCGCCAGCATTTAACCTCATGGGTGTAGACGGCGCCTATCATACTCTTGAAGATTACGCCGATGCAGCAATTCTAGTGGTTGTATTTACGGCAAATCACTGCCCAACCGCCCAGGCGTATGAACAGCGTTTGATAAATTTTACGAGGGACTACGCAGATAAGAACGTACAAGTGATTGCTATTTCTCCGAATAGCCCTTTGGGTTTACTCTACAACGAGCTGGGGTATACCGATCTTGGAGATGAGTATGATGATATGGTTATCAGACACCGGGACGCTGGTTTCAACTTCCCTTACCTTTATGATGGAGATGATCACGCGGCAAGTCTACAGTACGGACCAGTAGCAACTCCACACACTTTTGTGTTTAATGCTGAGCGTAAACTTGCCTACGTCGGGAGAATGGATAAGATTGAACGGCCGGGTAGTGCCAATGCAGAAGACCTCCGTGCAGCTGTTGATGATTTGTTGGCGGGACGTCCGGTTGCGCTGCCAGAAACCAAAACCTTCGGATGCTCCACTAAATGGGCATGGAAAACAGAGTACAAAGCTCAGGATAGTCTGGACTGGGCTGCCCAACCGGTCAGCCTCGAGCCAATAGATCTTGCCGGCGTTGAGGCATTGGTCGCTAATGATGGGGAAAACCTTCGCCTGATCAACCTGTGGGCAACCTGGTGTGGTCCGTGCGTAAGAGAATACCCTGATTTTATGATCCTACAGCGCATGTATGGGCATCGCAACTTTGAATTCGTTTCAATTTCTACGGATAAGCCAGACGCAGGGGACAAAGCATTGAAATTCCTGCAAAAGGTACATTCACCTGTCCAGAATTATCATTTCAGTGAAGAGGATGTCTATGCGCTTATCGAAAAAATAGATCCTGATTGGAATGGTGCTATTCCATATACCTTACTGGTCGCTCCGGGTGGTGAAATAGTCTGGAGCCATCAATCCGATGTTGACTTCTTGGCGCTTAAACGTGCAATTGTGGAGCATGAATTGTTGGGGCGGTACTTCTAAGACATTATTCCGAGGTAGACGCTATCGTGTTACTGTTTGATTTAGTTCGATGGCATCGTTCAAGTTCCCGCAATCATGTTAGTGCCACCTGCAACTACAATGCTCCTCGTTCCTTGCAATACAACAGCGGCCGCGCAATTACTCAACCGCTCAGCACATCTCAAGTGTCTCGCAGTACGCACAGTATTGCGTTTCATTCCTCGACAAACCTCGCATCAAGATAATTGGATTATGTTTCGCTTCTAATTAGAATCATCAGGCTCGACAAAGTATGGTGATTACAACCTGTTCCCTTGTGGATGTGTTACCTTTGCAACCCAAACATTCCATCATGACAATTGACGAAAAAGCTGACTGGATCTCACGCGTTGATGAAGCACTTAACGACGTGCGTCCGCACCTTGCAATTGATGGTGGAAACATTGAAGTAGTTGACATCTCCGACGCTAAAATCGTCGAGATAAAATGGCTGGGTGCCTGCAACGGTTGCTCGATGACTGCCATGACCATGAAAGCAGGTGTAGAGGAAACACTCAAGAACCGCTTACCCGAAATAATGGGTGTAGTGGCCATCAACTAATTGCTGAGCATTGCCTCCCGGCAATTCGCTTAAATCTACTGACCATTGCAACTATTCTACGACCCGGAATTGAAGTCTGGTCTCCACTTGTTACGGGATGCTGAGGCGCGGCACGCCTTCCAGGTCCTGCGTAAGCGGGTAGGGGATACACTTGACCTAGTGGATGGAACCGGGGGGTGGTATCAAGGTAGGGTAGTCGAGATATCCAAACGGGCTTGTACGCTTGATGTCACAAATGTTCGACAGGAAAATGCCCGAGCCAGCCACCAACTGCACCTCTATGTAGCTCCCACGAAGAACATTGATCGCTTCGAATGGATTCTGGAAAAAGCCACTGAAATCGGCGTTGATTACATCCAGCCTATTCTTACCGATCATTCAGAACGCAAACGTATCAGAACCGATCGGCTCGAACGCATCCTCGAGTCTGCCATGAAACAAAGCCTGAAAAGCTGGAAGCCGGGCCTGGGGGAGTTGTTGCCATTTGCTTCAGCACTACAAGCAGCCGAAACCTCTTTCGATCGCTACATGGCTTATCTCGGTGCAGACAATACTCCGTTGTTATCTGAAGCCTGTAAGCCTGGTAATTCCGTTTGCATTTTTATTGGCCCGGAGGGTGGTTTCAGTCCTGTTGAAGCCGAAATGATAAGATCGGCAGGTGGAAAATACGTTAGCCTCGGTCCAAATCGTTTACGTACCGAAACCGCAGCGATAGCTGCGGTGCATACAATTGAACAGCTTAACTGGTAAACTATCCACATGATCAGAATATTAGCCTTGCTCAGCCTCTTTGCTATTCTATCCTATTCTATGGCACCTGCGCCCGCGGCAACGCTGAGTTCCTCTGAAGGGACTACTGCTGTTGCCCCGCTAAGACTCGGCCTGCTAAAATACAATGGGGGCGGAGACTGGTATTCAAACCCTACGGCACTTCCGAACCTGGCAGCATTTTGCAATGACCAGCTGGGAACTGAATTCGCAATCGACTACGGCACGGTTGAAGTAGGAAGTGCCGAACTGTACAACTACCCCTGGGTCCACATGACGGGACACGGGAATGTTGTCTTCAGTTCGTCAGAAGCTGAAAACCTGAGGAATTATCTGATCGCAGGCGGTTTCCTCCATATTGATGATAATTACGGCATGGACCCGTACGTCAGAATCGCCATGGAACAGGTTTTTCCGGAACTGAAAATGGTTGAATTGCCTTACGATCATCCGATTTACCACCAGACCTTCGAGTTTAAAAATGGGTTGCCCAAAATCCATGAACATGATGGCGAAGCTCCTTCGGGATACGGCATTTTTTACGAGGACCGGTTAGTTGTCTTTTACTCCTACCAGAGTGACCTTGGCGATGGATGGGAAGATGAATCTGTTCACAATGATCCACCGGAAATCAGACAGGCTGCTCTGAGAATGGGCGCCAATGTGATCGAATTCGCCTTCGAGCAGTAGGCATCAGTTATCGGAGCAAGCGCAGCAGCTTTTTCTCGTTGCCCATCAACTCGTTGAACTCCTCCAACCTTCTGAGCAAGCGTTTCCGGTCTCCTCTTGAAAGGCCGGGATAGTTCTCGAGGAAACTTTGTGCCGCTTCGGCTTTCTCAAGGAAGCTGGCAGCACCAGTTTTAAGTTCGTCCTCAGTAATTGATTTACCCAGCCATTTAGGTACGTGGATGGAAGAAATATCAAGTTCCTCACGAGGGACGGCATAACTGGTCCCCACGAAACCTGAGTAATCGAAATCATAGGGGATTGGTGTAGGAAGGCGTCCTCCTTTTTTCAAAACCAGTTCTACGTTGTGGAGATTGAATACGTGCCAGTCTGTATTCAGAATCAGATAATTGAAGAGACACATATTGACGTAACTGGCCGTTTCGAGACCATTTACACCGATTTTTTTTATCTCAAGTACCCGTTCATAACGAGCGGCGAGCTGCTCTTCTGATTCAATGAAAAATCCGAGGATGTCTTTGCCATCCTCCATTCCTTTGATCCTGATCGGTACAGTCCGATGATAATCTTCACTGTAAATCTGGTGAAGACCGTAAACCAGTCGCTCCCGCTGTAGATAATTTTGTCCAAGCTTAGAGTTTGAACATTGTAGGACGATTTTAAAGTCGTTAATCGCAGGGTTGAAACCTGCGTCAGCCAGCCCTTTCTTCTTAAGTTTTAGTTTTATGGATGGATTGCTACACACCACCAGCCTGATGTTTCCGCGACTCCTGAGCCTGCCGGAAAAAGCATAAGTATCCCCGTTAACCTCCATTGAGAGTTGTGCTGGTCGGTATTCCTTTTTGCTCTTGAAGCGCATCAGCTTTTTCCAGTCTGTCTCCAGATTTATCATTACGGTATCTCCTGAAGCATACAGGTGGTCAAAGAGTGACTCCTGACTCAACAGGGGAGACGCCAGTAATGCGAAAAGCAGGGTGTAGATAGGTTTCATTCGCATAAAGGTAAATGACTGTTACTGGAAGAAGAGGGTTGCTCAGGGAATCAGCCATTGAAGATCCCAGTCGTTCTCACTAGTTCGTCTGCCAAGAAGACGCTGATGGCCATCACGGGATAATTGCAGTACCTCCATATGTGTTATTGTAGTAACTACAACACCAAAGTAGTCTGCGGCATAGCTGGTTTCCTCAAGGCTGATGGCTTCCCAATCCGGCGGCAGACCATCAGTAGCCTCTTCTTGCGGTTTCCCCGGAGGAGTTAAGGTAGCATATGCTTTACGACTATGTTTGGGTAGGTTAATAAAGAGTTGGTCTGCAGCATCCTTAGCGAGCCAGGTGGTTTTTCCGGCAATGTTTACTTGTATCTGTTGCTTCGGGGACCAAAACGTCCAAGATACAAGAGGGGTTCGTTCCAGATCAGTAGCTTTTTGAGACCTTCTGTCAGTATAAAACCACAATTGACCAGTATCGGGAAGTACGTTTCTTAGGACCAGGGTGCGGGAACGCGGGTGCATAATGGGGGATACTGTGCTAAGCACCGGCGTATGAAACGGGTGCTTACGGTCGTTTTTACTCCGAACCAAGAGTTGCCAGGCATAATCCCAGAGCAATTCTTTTGTTCTATGTCGTTTTACCATGATGTTTACGTATAGCTTTTATATAAAAGTGTAAAAAATTAATATCAACTAAAGCTGCGCTAGACCAAATAATAGTTCGAATTTTGTTTAAATGTAGTCGCTCTCATGGTGATAAAGTAGTGTTTTTAGGTGACGGAATCGCTTTAACAGAATAGTAACGAAAAGCGGGTGTTACCAAAATTGTTTTTGGCCGTCAAATAAGCGTCTCCTGCCAAGGAACAGGGACGCTGGCAAAAACGTTTGCAATAGCAATCAGCGAAACATTTTCGCAAAGAATTATGGGTTTTAGGTGTTTTTCTAAGGAGGGTCCAATCATGGATTGGGCCCTCTTTTTTCACAAAATCTTAACTCCCCCTCCATGTGACCTTTTGGGTTATCGGGAGTCAAAACAACGAAACAAGCGCAAAGCAAAGACTCAAAAGTAGTCAAGCGCTGTTTTCAAGAAACAGGTTTTTCATGATATGAATATGGGTTTTAGGTGTTTTTCTATGAGGACCCGGTCGAGAGACTGGGTCTTCTTTTTTATACCCATGGATAGCCTGTTTCATAAACGTACCTTTGTCTCAGCAAACAAGATCGATTGGCAGTAAGCAAGACATATCGCCTGACGGAACTCACGAGTTTTATTCGCAGAGTATTCGCCCTTAACCTGCCTGAGGCAGTTTGGGTAACGGCTGAACTGGCTCAGGCGAATGTCTCCCGCGGCCATGTCTGGCTAACCCTGGTGGAGAAGGAGAAAGAAGCTGAGACAATTACTGCTCAACTCGAAGGTGTTGTCTGGGCAAGCCAACTTCAAACCCTCCAGAGGACTTATGGCATCAAACTGGTTCGTGACCTATTGCGGGAGGGAATGTCCGTGAGGCTTAAGGTTACTACCTCCTTTCACGAGCGCTTTGGTCTTAAGGTAGTAGTGGAAGACATAGACCCCTCATTCACCATCGGTGAATTAGAGCGGAAGCGGCAGGAATTATTGACAAAGCTTGCTGCAGAGGGGCTGTTGGTACAGAACCGCCAGCTTCCTTTTCCGCTGCTACCGCAGCGGCTGGCCGTCATCTCAAGTGAAACTGCTGCTGGTTTAGCCGATTTCAAGCAGCAGCTGGCGGAGAACCCTTACGGTTACCAGTTTACCCTCAAGTTGTTCCCCGCAGCGATGCAAGGCGGAAATACAAGCCCGGAAATCCTGGCGCGCCTGCGCCAGGTTCAAACCTGGGACGATGCCTTTGATGCCATTGTAATCATCAGGGGTGGGGGAGGACGCACCGACCTGACGGCATTTGACGAGGAAAGCCTGGCACGTGCCGTTGCAAGCTGTTCTCTTCCGGTGATCGTTGGCATTGGCCATGAAACAGATGCATCTGTACTAGATCAGGTTGCTGCCCGTAGCCTTAAAACACCAACGGCTACTGCCGTATTCCTCATCGAACAAATGATGATAGCAGAGCATCGCAGTCTTCAACTTGGCAGAAGTATTGCCCAGTTGGCGAGGCACCGCATTAGTTCAGCTTCCTTAGCTTTAGAACCACTTAAAAGCCTGATCCATCAGGTCTCACGGGCAAGCTTAACCAATGCACGTTTAAAGCTTGATCAGGTGAGCCAACAACTGAATTCGGCTGAAAAAGATGCCCTGCGACGTCAACATCAGCACGTCGATCACCTTGAGCAGCTGCTCACTGCTTTACGACCAGAAGCAACCTTAGCCAGGGGCTACGCCCTGGCAAGTCAGGAAGGCAGACTCCTGACAACACCCGAAGAAATTAAGGACGGTCCCGTAACCCTAAGGCTAAAGGATGGCTCCGTCACCTTAAAGAAAAGCAGCTAAAGAATTACCACTGTAGAGAACAGCAGCACGGAAAATATTGTGATCATTTCAAAACAGCTGAACCACGCCTTATTTTTCCACTTACCACCTCATTGTCCGTACCTTACTCACTACGTTGAAGACTACCTATCATTTACGCTCCATGATTCGATTTATTTTCCTGCCATTCCTGATGGCCTGTATCGCTTTGCCCTTGCAAGGACAGGTTCACCTGGTTGTTGCGGGAAATACCGCAGACGCCGCTCCTGGCTTTTATCAGGCGCTACGTAAGCGTCTGGGTGACGTCAATCACCCCAACCATGTTCTGTTTGCCGGAGACTATATTCCGGAGTGTACGGATGCTATGCAGGTCTTTGATATAGACAGAAAGCAAGGAGATAAAGTCTTTCCAACCATCGCTCCGATTATTGGTTTGGCCAAGGATTTTCCGGAAGTAACCTTCCATTTCGTGCCAGGTGACAGGGATTGGGACAAATCCGGTCGTGATGGTTTCAATTGCGTTAAGCGTATCGAAAACTACGTTACGGGGCAAGGTTTAACGAATATCAATTGGCCACTGACCGATGGCTGCCCAGGCCCCGAGTTGGTAGAGTTATCTTCCGAGGTCAGTCTTTTGATGATCAATACCCAGTGGTGGAATCACCCTTATGATAAACCTCTTCCTGCTGAGGCAGAGTGTGCCTCTGCCGACTCAGAGATCGTCATTGAGGAAGCCCTGGCCCTGATCAAAGAAAACCGAGATCGTAATCTGATCCTGACGGGCCATTACCCTCCTGAATCACAGGGCCGGTTTGGGGGAGAATTTCCGGCCGTTGATCAATTCAAGCCGCCGCTACTTGGTAGCATAATGTTATCCTGGCGGCAAAATGTGGGGACCCCAGAGGAAATTGACAACAAGCGACTTTCTCCCTTGCGGAAGGCGCTGCGCAATAATAATGGACTGTTTGCGGGCTTATTCTTTGTGGGGGCACAGGACAAGAGCCAGCAGTTGTTACGGTATCGGGAGAATTATATAATTAACGCCGGGGCCGCAGGTGCCGGAGATTGGGTAGCGAGCCATGATCCGGCCATCCACACCAGCCGGGAGGCTGGTTTTACGGAGCTGGTCTTCGGAGCCGACGGGGCAGTACACTACTCCTATCGACTTGCCGCAACGGGGAACCTTGATTTCCAAAGGAGTATCTACCAGGCTCCCTGCGCCCGCGCCCAAAATGACGTACCCCGTAACCCCGCCTATGGGCCCTGCAACATCTCTGACGAGGAGATTGCTATTTTATGCGCCACCGATCCTGGTGAAACAATGGTAATGGTACCGGGCCCAGGCTATGGCCAGAGTGCCTTAGGGCAATTCTTTCTTGGCAAGCATTATCGTAGCTCATGGACAACGCCAGTGACGGTGCCGGTACATACCTCGACGGAGCTTTACGGCGGACTTACCCCGCTGCGTGCGGGAGGGGGACAACAAACGGCTAACCTGAGATTTATGGACCCCGAAGGACGGGAGTACGTATTTCGTTCGGTGGATAAAAATCCCCGCAAGTCACTCGATATCGATTTAAGAGCCTCTTTTGTCGGAGATATTGTTGATGACCAGACTACCATCGGGCACCCCTTTGGACCTGTAGTCGCATCACCGCTGCTTGATCCTTTAGGAATTCTGCATTCAGATCCGGAACTGATGATTCTGGGTAATTGTCCTGCACTTGGCGATTTTAATCCGCTGTTTGGAGGGACCCTAGGAACGATGGAAATCGTTCCGAAGGGAGAGAAAAAGAAAAAGGGCGTGCCAGGAACCTTTGGGGCTGAGGAGATCCATAAGAGCTACGAAGCCTTTCGGCTTCGCTATGATGATCAGGAGGTGCAATTCGCGCATGACGAGTATTTGCGAGCGCGACTATTTGACTTGCTGATTGGTGACTGGGACCGACACGAGGACAACTGGAAATGGGCTGAATTCAAGGTCGATGGCATCAAGGTACTTCGCCCTATTCCGCGCGACCGCGACCGCGCTTTTTCGTTGATTGACGGCGTAGGACCGAGGTTCGCTTCCAAAGTATTCCTCTCCCGACTGGAGCATTTTGGCTTCAAAAAGCCAGATGCCGGGGCACTTTCTCATCAATCCCGTCACCTTGATCGCTTTTTGCTTAGCCCGCTTAGTAAGGAGGATTACCAGCGGGAAGCAGCCTTTATTCAGGAGGCGCTCAGTGATGCGCTGATTGAATCAGCAGTACGGCAGATGCCCGAAGCCACTTTTGCGGTGTCTGGTGAGGAAATTATCGCGAAGCTTAAAGTGCGCAGAGACGCTTTAGCTGATTTTGCGGAGGACCTTTATCTACGCTATGCGGAAATAGTAGACATCATCGGGACAAATGACGAGGAAGAGTTTCGCATATCCTACGAGGGGGATAATCACGTTCGCATAGTTGTTCGGGACGTAAAAGGTAGGTCCCGGGGAAGAATTCTATACCAGCGACTGTTCTATCCGTGGGAAACAAGGGAGATTCGTTTGTATGGACTTGGTGACGATGATGTCTTTCATCTGGAGGCCGCGCCTGCCGGTGCTATTGATATTAAGATCATTGGTGGACCTGGAAACGACGAGTTCTCCTCGGATAGTCCCGCGACAAAGCAAACCGCCAAGGTCTATGAAAAAAGTATAGTTGCTGAAGAGCCTGCTCCAAACGGGATGAAATACATTCATAGCTATCGCGACTATCTGTACCACTATGATCGGAATGCCGTTGAGTTCAACAAGGTGAAACCAATCTTCGGTGCCGGATTTAATGGGGTCAATGGGCCATCACTCGGCGTTGGTCTGCAGTACACACAACACAACTTTACGCGGCGGGAGTACAGCGCACGCTACAAAGCTTACGTTGAAACTAATTTTACGGGTAACTACTTCATCGATCTGGGAGCTGAATTTGGCGATATCTACCGCAAATTTGACTTCGTAATCAACAGCCATTACGGATCTCCGGATATTCTCAGGTTCTTTTTTGGGTTAGGCAATAACTCCGTTTTTGATGAATCTCAAGGCCTGAGGAATGATTACAACGCTGTTTTCTTACGGAGTTTCTCCGGAGAAATGGGACTCCGCAGGCTATTTGCCGGAAATTCCTCTCTACAGCTTTTGGGGGGCTATCAGTTTAATGAGACGATCAATAGAGCGGGGACCATTCTCGCTGGACCAACCCGGTACTTTGGTGACGAAAAACTATCTTATGCCTTTCTCAAGCCATCCTTTAAACTGGACCTTCGAGACGATCCCAAACTTCCCTCAAAGGGGGTGATGTTGGAGGCTAAACACAAACAAGCCTTTAGTCTGAGTGGAGAAGGTTCTTTTACGACAACGAGCTTTGCGGGTGAAATTCACTTTACCCCACGTAGTACCCCGGCCTCCTTTAGTTTCAGGACGGGCTATGCATTTTCGTCCGGACGCGTCCCATTTTATGAACTTCCCTCCCTTGGCCGTGATAATGGTCTCCGGGGTTATCAGCGCCAGCGCTTCACCGGAGACGGATACTTCTTTTACAATACGGAATTGCGTTCTCCCATCAAGCAATTAAAGGGTAAGTTCATACCGATCACCCTAGGATTAAGATTGTTCTATGACCGTGGCCGTCTGATCATGCAGGAAGAAGAACAGATAGGTATGCGTAGCTCTTACGGCTTTGGTTTCTACGCCATCCCCTTGACCAAAAAGTACACTTTATCCGGAGCTATGGGATTCTCCCGGGAAGAGAGCCCGGTATTGATCATTGGTTTTGGTGTCAACTTCAACCGACGATAGCTACTGCATTCCTGATAAATGGCATAAAAAAAAGCGTCCGCTAACCTCTTTCAGGAGGTAGCGGACGCAGTCTTTTCAGGTTAAGCCTTTAGGCTTCAACACTTGTACGGGAAATCATTTAAGTAATTGGGCCAAAGCTTGGTGGCATACCTATGCTAGGTCTGTAGTACACCCATTTTCCATTCCGCTTGCTCGGAAAACTGGGCCGCTTCAATACCGGCGGATATCCAGGCACGCGTGGTTCTGGGGTCAATGATTTCGTCGACCCAAAGCCGGGCTGCAGCGTAGTACGGGCTGGTCTGAGCGTCGTAGCGTGCGGTAATTTTCTCCAGAATTGCTTTTTCCTCGGCTTCAGAGACAACCTCGCCCTTTGCCTTACGGCTACCGACTTGAATCTGCAGAAGTACCTTAGCTGCCTGCGCGCCACCCATGACCGCGAGCCTGGCCGTTGGCCAGGCCAGCATCAGGCGTGGATCGTAGGCGCGGCCACACATCGCGTAGTTACCAGCTCCGTAGCTGTTGCCGGCTACGATACTAAATTTAGGCACCACGCTGTTACTCATGGCGTTTACCATTTTTGCCCCGTCCTTAATAATACCGCCTTGTTCTGATCGACTACCGACCATAAAACCGGAAACATCGTGTAGGAACACAAGCGGAATGCTTTTTTGGTTACAGATCATGATAAAGCGAGCTGCTTTATCGGCAGAATCCGAGTAAATCACGCCGCCAAATTGCATCTCTCCTTTTCCGGATTTAACAACTTCCCGGTTGTTGGCAACAATGCCAACGGACCAGCCGTCAATGCGTGCGTAGGCACAAAGTAAGGTCTGGCCGTACTCCTCCTTAAACTCGGTAAACTTTCCTTCGTCAACTAAAGCCGCAATTAAATCGCGGCCAGCGTATGGCTTGGCACGATCTTCGGGTAACACCCGGAGGATGTCATTTTCGTCGTCGGAGGGTGGGGCAGGCGTATCCCGGTTAAAATTCGTGCGGATGGTTTGTGGCATCCGGCTCACCAGGTCACGAATCGTACTCAGACACTCCTGGTCGTTTTCGCACTTATAGTCAATCACACCGCTAACGGAGGCGTGCATCTTTGCCCCCCCAAGGTCTTCTGCAGGTACATCTTCGCCAATGGCAGCGCGTACGAGGTAAGGGCCCGCCAGGAAGATACTTCCGGTGCCTTCGACGATCAGGCTCTCATCAGACATAATGGGCAGGTAAGCTCCTCCGGCAACACAGCTGCCCATAACGGCAGCAATTTGTGGAACACCCATAGCACTCATCCGGGCATTGTTACGGAAGATGCGGCCAAAGTGTTCTTTGTCAGGGAAAATCCCATCCCGCATTGGTAAAAAGACACCGGCACTATCTACGAGGTAGATAATCGGCACCTTGTTTTCCATCGCAATCTCTTGCGCCCGGAGGTTCTTCTTTCCGGTGATAGGAAACCATGCTCCGGCCTTCACCGTAGCATCGTTGGCAACGATTACGCACAGCCGGCCGTGGACGCGGCCGTAGCCGGTAACAACTCCTCCGGCAGGGCAGCCGCCGTAGTCCTTGTACATCTCGTAGCCAGCAAAGGCACCAAACTCAAGAAAGGTAGAGCCTTCATCGATCAACGTATCGATCCGCTCCCTGGCGGTTAATTTCCCTTTGGCATGCTGCTTCGCGATGCGTTTTTCTCCTCCACCTTCGCGTATTTTTTCCAGGCGATGTCTGAGGCGTGAGAGTTGCAACTGCATGTTGTCCTCATGCATTGCGGCGGTTTGTTCTGCTTTGGTCATTTAATTTGGTCGTGGTGGTTGGCAAGGTAGGAATAGTTCCTTGTTGATGCATGCTTGCAACCACAGGATTTGATATTTGTTGCGCTGACAATAGTGACATTTGCATAAAAAATGCCACGAAGCAGGAAAGAACAGACGCTGGCCTTGTTGTTCAGGTGCAGCGTATGCATCCAAGGATAATAGCACTATATAACTGAAAAGAATTTGTGCATGACTCCTTGGTCTGTCCTTTAGGTTACACCGGATTACTCCGCAGGTTATTTGCTACCTTTCCGACTATGAAGTTAATCCGAGGCATCGAGAAAGCAGTGGAGAAAATAGGCAAGGGGGCGTCCTATCTTAACCTATTGCTTATTGCTGTAATCATTATTGATATCAGTCTTCGGGCCTTGTTTTCCTTAACCGGAGCCTGGGTGATTGAACTGGAATGGCATTTGTTTGCGATTGTGTTTCTACTTGGCATTCCCTATGCCCTCCAGCAAGACAAACACGTTCGGGTAGACCTGTTTTACGAGAAATTCAGTGGGAAGAACAAACGGCTGGTGAATCTGGCGGGCACCATTTTCTTTTTGTTGCCCTGGGCGATAGTCCTGTTTTATACTAGCTTTTACTACGCCTCGGAGTCATTTTGGTCTGGTGAAACATCCCCCAATCCAAATGGGATACCCTATTTCTTCCCCATTAAAGCGATGATTCCCTTTGCTGCTGGTCTTTTGATCCTTCAAGGAGTAGCAACGGGGCTGAAAGTATACCTGGAGCCATCGGCAGAAGATTTAAGTCAGTTGTCTGAAGAAGTAGAAGCATGAGTCTGGCAATTCTGGCAATCATCCTATTTGCAAGTATTTTCTTGTTGGTGCTTTATGGCTATCCGGTGGCATTCACGCTGGGCGGATTGTCCCTGATTTACGCATTTTGCTTTCTGGACCCCGTGGTATTGACGCTCTTACCAAACCGGGTGATGGGAGTAATGAGTAATGCCGTGTTACTGGCTGTCCCCTTGTTTGTTTTCATGGGGATCATGCTGGAAAAAAGTGGTCTCGCGGAACGAATGCTAAGGACGATGGCCGAACTATTTGGATCGGTAAGAGGGGGGATGGCGGTCTCCGTAATCATCGTAGGAGCGTTGCTGGCTGCTTCGACGGGTATTGTAGGTGCTACGGTAATCACGATGGGATTAATCAGTTTGCCACCGATGCTCCGGCAGGGTTATCCTGCCACGGTTTCTACGGGAGTTATAGCCGCCTCTGGAACACTTGGACAAATTATTCCGCCTTCGGTGGTGCTGGTACTACTGGGCAGTGTGCTTCAGGTCTCAGTTGGCGACCTCTTTAAAGCAGCTTTATACCCAAGCTTGCTTCTGGTTGGAGCCTACATTCTGTACATCCTGGTGCTGGGCCTGGTCAAGCCTAAACGATTCCCTAAGGGCAATGCTTTAGGCTTGCCCCGTGATGGCGCCTTTTTGCGACGCTTGTTAGCCAGCCTCTTTCTGCCCTTACTGCTCATCGTCGCCGTACTGGGCTCCATTCTTACCGGGCTTGCCTCTCCAACGGAAGCAGCCGCCATCGGCGCTGCCGGGGCAATGTTGCTCACCTTCATTGAGCGTAAGCTAAGCTGGCAAACAGTGAAGGATGTTTGCCGGGACACGACTCACCTTACGTCAATGGTGTTCATGATCTTGCTCGGAGCCACTACTTTTTCGTTGGTGTTCCGGGAGTTAGGTGGCGATCAATTTCTCGTTCAGCTGGTGATGGGTGGCAACCTGACGGAATATCAGTTCCTGGCACTGGTAATGGTAATTGTCTTCATCGCAGGATTCTTTATCGATTTCATTGAAATCGTCTTCATTATCGTTCCGGTCGTTACCCCGATTTTTATCGGTTACGGTACCGATTTGATCTGGCTGGGCATTTTGCTGGGCATCAACCTGCAAACAAGTTTCTTATCGCCTCCCTTTGGTTTTGCGCTGTTCTATCTCAAGGGTGTGGCTCCTCCGGAAGTGCGAACCTCCCACCTTTACCGGGGCATCATCCCGTTCTTGCTCATCCAGGTGGTGTTGCTGGCAGTAGTAATTCTGTTCCCTGAATGGTTGGGGGTGACGGGGTAGTCGTCGGCGATAAGCCTTAGAAACTAAGTCTTGTGCGTCAAATAAGGCCCTAATATCACATTATTGACTACGCAGCAGTTTGAATGCACGTCCCAGGAATTCGATGACGTCGCTGGCAATCAGACTTTCCATGGCACCTGCGTCCGCGCCCAAATCTCCTGCCAGCCCGTGAAGATAGCACCCAAGTCGCGCCGCAATTGCTGGTGAATAGCCTTGTGCCATAAGTCCCGTGATAATACCGGTAAGTACATCTCCCATACCTGCTGTGCCCATTCCCGGATTACCGGTGGGGTTAAAAGTGAGTGCCCCATCGGGCGACACTACCGTAGAGAAACTACCCTTGAGCAGTATAGTGACGTTAAGTGCCATGGCTTGTCGGCGCTGGGTTTCCCATCTGGCAAAGACATCTTTATGCACACCAAAAAGCCGGTCAAACTCCTTGGGGTGCGGTGACAGTACACTTTGTGGGGGCACTAATGAAAACCAGTCGGGGTTTGCAGCCAGGATGTTCAGCGCATCAGCATCAAGAACAATCGGATATTTAACCTGCTGTAACAGTTGGCGCAAGGCATTGGCGGTTGCTGAAGCCTGACCGATACCGGGGCCAATACCGATAACCTGGTATCCATCCGTTGGGCCAATAGCACTGATGAAATCGTTTTCGACGTCGGAAACGCACATCGCTTCAGGAGCGGAGGTTTGCATAACCTGATAGCCACAATCAGGAAGGTGGCAGGTGAGTTTACCGGCACCACTTCGCATGATCGCCCGGGCCGCTAACACGGCAGCGCCAATGCTTCCAACGGAGCCCGCTACGAGCAGAGCATGTCCGTAAGTTCCTTTATGGTCAGCACGGTTCCTCGGACGAAGCCAGCTTTGCACGGTACAGGGAGACAATATCTCCCGCCTTCCGACAACATAATCATCTGCCGGCACCAACGAGAAATCCACCCGTTCAATGATGCCGTAATGCCGATCATTATCGGGATCAAATTCAGCTAGCTTGGGGTACCCCAGACTGAAGCAGCGTTCCGCATGAATGGCGGTACTATTGGTAGCCTGATCGGTAAAAATGCCACTTGGAATATCAACTGACCATACCGGGTTCGGGAGCGTATTGATTTCATCAAAAATATTTGCCCAATGACCGGTTACAGGCCTGTTGAGGCCTGTTCCAAACACAGCATCGATAATGATGGCGTTGCTTGGCATATCGGGTAGGGGAGCGCCCTCCAACAACGTACGTACTGTAATCGGTAGCTTGGTCGCAACGCGGAGATTGGCCCGGTTGTCAGGGCTTGGTGTTCCGAGATCAAAATCGATCACTTTTACGGCGAAACGATATTGATGCAGTAAACGTGATATCACCCACCCATCTCCGCCATTGTTTCCCCTTCCGCAGAGGATGACGAACGAGTAATGCGCCAGTGGATATAATTCCCTTGCCGTTTCAGTGATGGCATCCGCACAGGCCTCAGCTGCACGCTCCATTAAGTCAAGACTTGAAATGCCCTCTTCCGCAATCGTAGCGGCATCGACTTTACGCAGTTCTTCTGCAGTAAGTATCAGGGGCATACCGATAGCTGTTGTGAGGGTCTACCAGGAGGAATTAGTTGTTTTTCTCTACGGCTTTGAAATCGCGAGCGCCCTCAGTTTCCAGATCAGCGTCTTTGCGATCAAAACGGAGGACCTTCTTACGGCTCTTGAAGGGAACGTAACGGTAGGGACGTTCCTGCAGGTCAGTAAAGAGGGTGTCAGCGGCAAGGCTCGCGCTGTTTAGACGGTTGTAGATGCCGTCATCCTTCAGCAGCTTGCCGAGGGTTCCTTTGCCTTCGTTAACGTCGTTCATAATCGTCGTAACACCACCGAGCGCAGTGTCAGCTTTACCCAGTGTGCCCTGCAGGCTGGTCACGATCTTATTTACCTCGGTCATGGTCTTTTGCAGTTCCATTTTGGCAAGATCGTCCGTAAGATTCTCCGTGTTATCGATGATGCCAGCGATCGTTTCCTGCTTAGCTGCTAACGTAGTAGTTAGGTCAGCAAGGTTCTTCATAGTAGCATTGATCTCTCCGGTATTGCTTTCCAGGATGTACTGTAAACGCGCAGTGCTGTTCTTAAGGTTATCCATGGTCGCAGCAAGATCCTGGCTGGACCTGGCCACAGGGTTATCGCTGTCAGGGCTAAAGAAGATGTACTGCAGACTATCGATAATGCCGTTTAGTTTTTCGTTAAAGCCATCCGCTGGATTCACTTCGGGGTCTCCACCAAGGAATGATTGCAACATGCCCAAACTTGCTCCTTCCAGAATGTCGCCATCTTCGGCGCAGTCGCCAGTACCGAGACAAGGCGATTTAAAATTGAGCATAATTAGCTTCCCCCCCAGTACGCCGTCAGCAGCGATGAACGCCTTGGTTGTTTTGGGGATATTGATGTCATCATTAACGTCCAGGGTGACCTCGACGCGGTTACTTTCAGCCTGATTAAGGTAAATATCACTTACCGAACCAACATTAACACCACTAATCTGCACTGGGGTCCCGACGGTAAGGCCGCTAACGTTTTCGTAGTAAACCTCGTAGTAATTAGAATTCGAGAACAGGTTACTGCCCTGGATATACTTGTAGCCCCAAACGGAGGCAACGATGGCGATCAGGGCCAGGATTCCAATTTTTACTTCGTAACGCATAGTTGAGGAGCTAGTTGGACGCCTAAATTCGTCCTTGGTATTAGTGAGTACCGGGGTTTAACGTAATGATGCCCGTTTTGGTTGGCTGGGCGGGCGCGCAGGTGCCGGGGCGGGGATCCAGGCAATGGTTGAATTAGTGGTCACGCAGGGTCCAGTCGCTCAGTAGCAACTCCACGTTCATTTTCCCTGCAGCCAGGTCACGCTCCACAGCATGTACTCTGCCGCGTGCAAAGCCATAGGTGCCGATTGCCAATTTTGTTACTACTTCAGGACTATTGACGGAGGTCACCTTATAATCGATACCCGTACGATCTCTGAGGCGAGCTGTTGTGACTTTTTCGCTACCGAGCATTGAGGTTGCCTGGATACTGGCAACGTGAAATTGCCAGCCATCAATTGGTTGGCCTTCTTCCAGGACAGGTTCCAGTTCTCCGTGATTGGCCATTCGCTTAAAGGACAATTCAGCTGATAGCTGATCCTGAGGAATGGCCGCTTCATCAAAATCACTGCCGGCGCAGGCCAGGCAGAGGATAGGCAGGGTAATAAGCAGGATGCTGCGCAACATAGGACTACGACTTTGCCGCGAAGATAATACGCTCAAGCTCCGTCGAGTAATTATTTAAAGATCAGATACCAGGGCAAGAAGTAATTCGGGAGGTCTGCAATGCAGGACTTTTAGGGTAGGTCGGACTCCCTTATTCCTCAATCAGACCATCTCCCACTTTAACGTTGAATGGCTTACAGAAATACAGCACGTAACTGTAGTCATTTAACCCTACGCCACTGATGACGTAGTCATGTGCACCGCGGAATACATCAACGCGGCCAATCTCGTAAGCACCGGCAGTTGTATTGGGGTTATTAGTGAGGTAAACGTATAAGCCGGGCAAGCCGTCGTCAGCAACGTAATCGGCACCAAAGGAAAGGCGTAAATCTCCATTCTGATCCTCAGGAATGGTTTCGAGGGTGAAATCACCAGTCAGGTCATAAAACGTGGTTGTAGCAACCGTGCCAGTCCTTACTTCGGGCTCTTCAACAATAACCGTAGAGGCTCCAACCTCAATGGGGTAGCTTCTGCTGGCTGTTTCTCCGAACTCATCCGTGTAGGCAAGGGAGATCATTGTTTCTCCTTCCGCAACACCTTCTGCCAGGCCTGTCTGATCGATTGTTAGGATTGTTGGGTCTGCAGAAGTCCAACTTGGCGTAACCGCTTCTCTGTTGCCAACATTGTTCAGAAAAGAGAAGTCGAATTGATAGCTGGTGCCAGCTTCAATTTCTGAAACCAGGTTAGTAATTCTGATCTGGGGCGCCACATAATCCTCAACAATGTCATCTCCAATACAGGCAGAAAGCAAGCAGGTAAATAGGAGGAGGGGAAGGATGCGGGTTAAAGCTGCCATGTTCAATGATTTAGGGTAAAAGTAGGTTGCTTCTTCAGGTTCGTATAAAGTATCTGTGAAGAGTGTCGGGTAATTACTTGTTTTTCCCTTGGTGGCCGCAGTTATGTTCTAAGTCTTATTTCGGTAGAAAAGTAGTTGTCCATTCCTCAATCCATCGGCGGTAGTGTACCTTCGTTACCATGCTAAAGGCCACTAACCTTTCCTTTCAATATCCAGGCGGGGTATCCCTGAAATTCCCGGACCTCCACTGCCAGGCAGGAGAAACCCATCTTTTACTGGGAGACTCTGGCAGCGGTAAGACGACTATGCTCCAGCTCCTGGCCGGCCTTCGCCGGCCAACAACCGGAGAGGTCGTCGTTCAAGACAAGACCTTGGGAGCCATGGACGGCCGGACCTTGGACCAATTCCGGGGTAAAACCATTGGAATGGTTTTTCAAACGGCACATTTCTTGCGCGCGCTCTCGGTTGAGGAAAACCTGGCAATGGCCATGCAGCTGGCCGGAAACAACGTGGATAAAACCCGGATCAAAGACCTTCTGGAGCAATTGGACCTTGGGGATAAACTGCGGGTAAATCCATCCAGATTGAGCGTCGGACAGCAGCAGCGCGTTGCCATTGCACGTGCCGTGGTTAACCAGCCTGCCATTATCCTCGCTGATGAGCCTACCTCTGCACTCGATGACAGAAATACGAAACAGGTCATTGCATTACTTAAAGAACAGGCTGCAACCGTTGGCGCGACCTTGATCATTGTCACCCACGACAACCGCCTGACGAGTGTCATCTCACAACAAACCCGGCTATGAACTTCTTTCGCTTAGCGTGGCGTAACCTGATACACAAACCATTAAGTGCCCTGCTCAGCATTTTGCTGTTTGCCTTGTCGATCGGGCTGATCTCCCTTTTGCTGAATCTGCGGGAGCAGGCGGATGAACAATTCGATAATAATCTGGCTGGAGTGGACCTGGTGGTAGGGGCTAAGGGAAGCCCCCTGGAGCTCGTCCTGAACAGCATGTACCATGTGGGGTACGCTACTGGTAATATCTCAATTAAGGAGGCGAAACCATTTTTTAGTCCACGTAATCCGATTGTGAAAGAGGCAATCCCCCTTTCTGCGGGGGACAGTTATCGAGGCTACCGGATCATAGGTACCATCCCGAAGATTCTCGATTGGTACGGAGTGTCACTAGCCGCAGGAGAACTCTGGTCAGCTGATTTTTCAGTTACAGTTGGTGCAGAGGTAGCAGCGGTGAACAACCTGAAAATCGGGGATACTTTTAAATCCAATCATGGTATTATCGATGAAGGTGAAAACAACATTGAACACGATGACGACTATAAGGTCGTCGGTATACTGGCGGAGAGCGGTACGGTGATGGACCAGGTAGTACTTACTACCAACCAAACCTATTGGCATAGCCATGAAGGCCACGATGATGCAGAAGATGATCACGACCACGATCACGATGGAGATGGTACGCCGGATCACGCTGCCCATGATCATGATCACGACCATGCACCTTCCAGTGGCGACCCGCTCAAGTATCTCCTGGCGGCGGACCCCGAAAAGGAGATTACTAGTTTGCTTGTCCGGTACAAGAATGCCAGTAGTTTTCAGGCACTAAACTTCCCCCGTAACATCAATGAGAATACGGATTTGCTTGCGGCAAATCCTGCTTATGAGATCAATGAGGTGCGTCGTCAATTTGATTCAGGACAGAGGATCCTTGGAATACTGGTATTAGCCATTACCATTGTCTCCTCGCTCAGCATCTTCATCGCACTTTTTTCCAGTCTTCGGGAGCGCCGTTACGAACTTGCCCTTTTGCGGGTTTTCGGAGCTGGGCGTGGCCGGTTGTTTGCCTTGATCATTACTGAAGGCCTGCTGGTTGCCATCATCGGTTACGTCCTGGGTATTTTACTCAGTCACGGTATCATCGCCTTCGTTGCCGGCAACGTTACGGATGACTTCAGGTACACACTTGACCCCTGGCAGTTTATGACCGAAGAAGGCTGGCTACTGATCGTTGCCCTTGGCATTGCCTTCTTAGCGGCAGTAGTACCGGCAATCGGAGCTGCCAGAACTGAGATTGGAGAAACGCTTTTGGAGGGGTAGTAGTGCGCTTTGTTGTCCAATCTATTTACTGAAAGACATAAGAGTACCCGCCCTGACGACGTCAGGACGGGTACTTCATCTAAGGCGTCATGACCCAACGCCCTCCAGCATTTGGCTGTCGTAGAGCTCAGCATAAAGGCCGCCGCGCATTAGCAGCTCTCGGTGCGACCCTGTTTCTACAATTTTCCCTTTGTCGAGAACAATGATTCGGTCAACAGAGCGGAGGGTCGATAACCGGTGTGCGATAATTATTCCCGTTCGCCGGGCATCAGCCAGGGCAGCGTCAATGGCGATTTGTATCTCCTTCTCCGCTTTATTGTCCAGAGAGCTGGTAGCTTCATCGAAGATGACAATCGGAGAGGTATTAGCCTCCAGAATCGCCCGGGCGATAGCGATACGCTGTCGCTGACCTCCTGAGAGCTTGACCCCGCGCTCCCCAACCGTTGTTTCGTAGCCCTGAGGTGTTTCCAGAATGAAATCATGGGCTTGTGCCTTGCGGGCAGCTGCTTCAATTTCCTCCTGACTGGCATCAGGCCTACCGTAGGCAATGTTTTCCCGCAGACTCCGGTGAAACAGACTAGGGTCCTGCGGTACCAGGGAAATCCGGGCGCGTAGATAGGCCTGCGCTAATTCACGCAGGTCAATTCCATCAATTGTAATGGCGCCTGCCTGGACATCCATATGACGCTGAAGCAAGGTCACTAAAGTTGATTTCCCAGAGCCGCTCGGCCCTACGATACCGACCTTTTCTCCAGCTTTGATCTGCAAGTTGAAGTGCTGGAAAACATCGGCGCCGTCAGGGTAGGCGAAGTTGACGTTGTCAAAGATGACTTCCCCGCGGAAGATACCTGAATTCCGTGCTTGCTCAGCATCCTGGATGTCTGGTTGCAGGCGAATGTGCTCCATGTATTTGTTAGCATCTGCATAGGCCTGGGTCATGGCATTGATCATCCTGCTGAAATTCCATACCTCCTGGGAAATATTGTTGGAATAGTAGAGTATCAATACGATAACGCCCGGACTGATCTCGCCAAGCATCCAGTAATGAACACCGGTGAAAAGGATAGACACATCAAGGATGATGAGCATGACCCCTTGCAAACCGTTACGCCAACGACTCCAGAATTTGTTCCGGTGTCGAGCACGATGGCGTTCCGTATTTCGGTGTTCGTAATGCTTCTCTTCGCGTTGCTCCGAGCCAAAGGTCTTGATTGTCATGGCGTTGCTGAGGTTATCAGCAAGTAATCCGGTCATGCTGGAGTTCAGCTTGGCCACCGCGCGTTCGTGGATGATCTTTTTCCGGGAAACGAGAACAACTACCGTGAGGTAAAAGAAGAACCAGACAAGAATGCCAAGCGCTCCTAGTGGGAAGATGAAAGCCAGCGCGATCAGGCTGCCCGTAAACACGATAAACCACCAGAACAGGGTAAAGGTGCCGTGATCCATAAATACATCGAAGGCAGCTCGGAGCGCTCGGTGATCGTTCAGGAGGGAACCGGCGAAGTTATTGACGAAGAACTTGCGTCCGTGTTTGAGGTAATCGCCAAACATGCCCTCTTCAAGTCGCTTTACGGCACCCAGGCGAAAATGGTCGAAGAACCAGTCTCCACTGCGGTAACCCACCAAACGGATGGCCAAGAGGCCTCCGATACAGGCAACGAAGTATAAAAGGTCAGCGTATCGGGTAGCTGCCTCAGCACTCGCCAGAGCTTCTGGCGCAGCGACCATTCCGTCAATGATTTTCTGATAGAAAATCGGAATCATGATGAACTCCGCCGAAATGCCGATGGCATAGAACAGGTAAATCCCCCCGAAATACCAGCGGTAAGGGTAAGCGGCAGCTGACCAATAGCCAATAAGCTGGCGGAAATTGGTAAATATGGAGGTATAGGAAGAGGTGTCGGTGGTATAGGAAGTGGACATGGGGCTAGCTTTGGTTCAGGAAGAGGAGTAACAACGGCAACGCCTGAAAAATTCCCGGATAGGCTAACTTTTTGTCATGGATGTATTTTGCTGCCCTCTGACGAGCTAACACAAGCTTACTGCATTACCTTCGCTAGCTCCATTTTTAGTGATTATCCAGAAACAGACCAATGACCAGTTCTAAACCACGCATCGCCCTTCATTTTCAGATTTTGATTGGCATCGTCCTTGGTGCGGGCATCGGTTACCTGGCCGGTCAGTTGGATGGAGGTCCAACGTTTATCGAAAATTGGGTCAAGCCTGTCGGCGACATTTTCATCCGCCTGCTCAAGTTGATCGCCGTACCACTGATCTTTGTATCGCTCACTAAGGGGATAAGTGAACTAAAAGATATCTCGACCTTATCCCGCATGGGCCTGAAAACCATCCTTTGGTATATGCTAACGACTGTTTTTGCGGTCATCCTGGGCCTACTGCTGGTAAATTTCTTCCAACCGGGATCTTTCGTTTCAGCGGAAACCCTGGCGGAACTGAGTAAGAGCATTGACGCCTCCGTTACGGATAGGGTAGCAACTGGTACGGCTAATGCCAGTAATGGTCCATTAGATTTCTTTGTCCGTCTGGTGCCGGCGAACCTGTTTGGCGCACTCAGTCAAAACGGCAGTCTGTTACAGGTAATCTTTTTCACAATATTTTTCAGTATTTGCCTGCTGCTTGTTCCGGAAAAACAGCAAACTCCCATCAAGGCCTTGATCGATGCTTTGAACTCCGTACTCCTCAAGATGGTGGATGTCATCATCATGATTTCTCCCTACGCAGTTGTGGCCCTGATGGCGGCCCTTTTTTCCAATACAACCGACGCAGGTGTGATCAAGGCATTAATCAGTTATGCAGGTGTCCTGCTCTTTGGCATGCTGATCATGTTGATGATTTACCCCTTACTCGTGAGTGCCTTTGGTGGTTATAAGGCAATGTACTTCCTCAAGGGTATACTGCCCGCTCAACTGGTTGCGCTATCGACCAGCTCCAGTATGGCTACGTTACCGGTAACGATGGATTGCCTCGAAGAGCGGCTGGGGGTAGATAATGAAGTGGTAAGTTTCGTTTGTCCGGTTGGTGCTACCATCAACATGGATGCCACCAGCCTTATGCAGGCTATTGCCACGGTGTTCGTTTGTCAGGTACTAGGCCACGATCTTGCCTGGAGGGATCAACTTGTGATCGTGCTTACGGCAACGATGGCAAGCATTGGTGCTGCCGGCGCTCCCAGCGCCGGGATTGTCATGTTGGTGATAGTCCTGGAGTCAGTAGGTTTTCCCTCTGAAAAACTCCCCATCGCCCTGGCAATGATCCTGGCTGTGGACCGTCCGCTAGACATGTGTCGTACGGTAGTCAATATCACCGGAGATGCCTGTGTAGCGGTACTGGTGGGTAAAAAATAAAATGACCTGCCTCCCGCGCTTTCGGGGAGACAGGCCATTTAGGTAGATAGTTATCTTAGTTACTACAGTGCCAGAATTCCGGCAACGGTACCCAGGATCAGCAAGGTTCCTGCCACAGCGGCAATAAACTCTGCCCGACGGGCAGGCGGCAATACCGCACGACGGCTGGAAAAACGCATTCCTACGGGGCCGGAGGCACCCGCTGAAAGCCGACGCTGAACTGGAGTAAGTTTGTAAGAATTGTTGGGGGTTATGTTCTGGGAAGCACGCATATCATTTCAATTTAGGGATCAGAAATTCAAATAAAATCATGTGCAAAAGCCGGTGTTAAATGGAGGGCTTTTTAATTGCGGCCGCAAAGGTCGGGGCTTTTTAATTACTGCACAAGCATTTTTAGAATAATTGTTGGTCTTAGCGTAAGTATGGGGTGAGTGACAAAATTATGTGCGGCTAAGCATTTATTGTGCCGTAGGAAGTATTAGGAGGTTACCCTTCTTGGGGGTAAATGCTGCCTGCTCTATATCCTGAGCAATAACATTTTTTTGCAGTTCTTTTCAGGTCGCCTGACGTGGGGATAAAAAGCGCAGGGAAGGGGGCAAAATCGGCGTAAATCTGAAGCCTGACCTCCACGACTAGGAACGCTATTGTTAAATCAATCTACTGAATCAATCATTCAGAGCTTTACAGCAGACAACCAGTTCGGCTTAAGGATTTTAAGGCAGGGTGTTCCGTTTGTAATTCCCTAAGAATTACGGCGCCTTCAGGCGAATATTGTAGCGGCAGGACGTGTCCTACCGCTACAAATCTGGACGATTTATGCTAGAATCCCTTTGGGATCCCTTAGCTGGTGGAACACCCTGGACCTAAAGCTTAGCCAGCAGGTACTCAACCCTTTCCGGATCTGTGTAATCAGTAATAACCGTATCCTGACCGTGGTCGTGGAGCGTACTATGGTCTCCGCGCCACCGGACGCCAACCATCGGTAGCTTCATCTTTCTGGTGGTAGTAATATCCCACAGGGCGTCCCCAAAGTAGATTACCTTTTCCAGTGCGTGCGCTGCCTTGGCCCGGTTAATGGCTTCCTGAAGGATGTCAACACGGCTGAATTTATCATTTGCGTAAGCTGCGTAGGGTGGGGAAGGCGGAAGGCCAATATGGGACAGCTTAATTGCGGCAGGACGCTGCCATCCGCCGGTAGCTACGCCCACTAAGGCATCATCTTTCGCTGCCAACCGCCGCCAAAAGGCGGCGGCGCCGGGAACTTCCCGGTATGCTTCTGGCTCCTCACTACGCACCTGCGTCAGCGCCGCCAGATACCGTTGTTCGAAGGTCACGCGTTCCTCCTCAGAAGGGTAGTGCCCAAAATGATCGTGGAAGGCCGTACGAAAGATGACGTGATCAGTAACCTCCGCAAACCGACTCCAGTCAATGGTTGGGAATTCGCTACCGAAAACCTCCTCGTAGCAGCGGGCAAAAACCCGGCTGTCTCTCTTGTCAGAATACAAAAGGGTGCCATCTATGTCGAATAAGTAGAGGGTTTTGGATGCACTGGCCATGAATAAAGGTGTTTACGTACTAATATTAAAGTCAAGTTTGGAAGAGGCAATAATGCAAATGGCCGACTAGTATGCGCTAATCTCCCGTGATCATTAAGTCTGTTGGTTTTTTAGTCTGTTAGGCAGTCATGACTGCCTAACAGACTAAAAAACCAACAGACAAAATAAACCAAAAACAAGTGTTCAGTCCACTTCAATAAGAAGAAACCAAGCATTGTTGCTAAACCTCACGTTAGGTTACAGTTAACTGGCCTTTTGGTTCCAAAAAATCACAAGTAGGTTACAGCGTCACCCCGAGGGTTAGATACCCGGTACGGGGAGCACTCGGAATAATGCCAGGGCCGGGGTACCCCGTAGCTCGTCGCGTAAAATAGACTTCATTTAACAGGTTGCCGACGCCCGTCTCCAAAGAGAACTTTCTCCAGCGGTAAGCAAAAGATAGGTCCATCACCCCGTAGGCTGGGATTGATCCCACAATACCTGACTGGTTATCCTGTCGGTCCTGGGCAGCATTACTGGCATCGGTAAATTGTTGACTCAGGTAGCTATATTGTAGTGATCCCAGTAGATTGCCAAAGCCAAAGCGTACCCCCGTTTTTACATTGACCAGCGGTATGAACTCAACCTGGTTGCCGGCAACCCCCGCAATAGCAGAGTCGGTATACCGCGATCGGGTGAGGCTGGTGTTGGCAAATAAGGTGGCCGTGTAGGGAACATCTTTGCGTGTTTTACCATCTAGGAATTTCCAGTCCGCAAGGGTTTCGAGGCCATAGATTAAAGCTTGGCCAATATTACCCCTAAGGCGAATGATACGCCCTGTTTCTACTTCTGTACCATCAGACTGGGTTCTGGTTTCAGCCGTCAGCACCTCTCCGAGGCGGTCGTTATAGCGTAGCGCAAATACGTTTGCAGCGAGGGAAAACCCCTTGGAGTTGGTCCGTAGACCAAGATCGGCCGTGTAGCCATCCTCATCGCTGATATCGGGGTCCACCTGAAAGGACGGATTAACCGTACGGATATCATTAAAGGTAACTGAACGGTAGTTCTGACTAATGTTTCCGAAGAATTCCCAGGTGTCTGAAGGCTGATAGCTCAGGCCAGCGCCCAGCAGGACCAGGTTCCGCTCAAAAGTGAGATTGTCCATAAACTCATTGTCCCTGATGGGGTTTCCGGCAAGGTCAAAATCAATGCGCCGGAAAGCGCCTTCACTCGCCGTTCTAATGTATTCATACCGGATCCCGGGAGTAATGCTCAGCTTTTCGGTGAGATAGAGGATGTGCTCCCCGAAAATAGCCAGGTTCCGGTTCGGGAAGTCGAAAGCGGATTGGTTCGGGAAGGAAGGGAAACGATCCGTAGCCAAGCTGAAATCTGGTTCAGCGGAATTTGAGCCTGGTCCTTGCAGGGCGGTGTTATTGGCGTGATAATATTTGGCTCCGAGGAGGAAGACGGCATTTCTGGTACCGAGGGTATACCGGTTGAGGATGCGCCCTTCAACGCCCCAATTGTTGAACTCTCCGGCAATGAGGTCCCGGGGTGCTTCGAGATCATCCACCTGGGAGACACGGTTAGTGCGGAAACCGACTGCCCTGCGGGCAGCATCGAGGCCGAATACGTTGAGGGAAGCGTTGACGTGGTCGTTTAACTTATGGTCCCACCGCAGGCTAAACAGCTGCCAGTCTACTTCAAACCAGTTTCTGGTCCGATTACTCTGGAAGGGATCACGGTAAAACTGTGCATCGGTAAGTCCCCCGGCTTGTTGTGCCAGGTAATCCAGGTAGGTGTACTCAAAGGTAAGGGTGCTGTTTTCTGTCAGTTCGTAGTTTAGGTGGAGGAAAGCATTACGGCTATCAAACCCTGAGTTGGGCCGAAACCCGTTGCCCTGCTTGTAGTTGAAGTAGGCGTAGTATCCAAGTTTGCCGACGGTTCCACTGAGCGAGGTGAAGTTGGTCAGCAGGCCATAGCTTCCAACAGTTTGTCTGGTCGTCAGGCTGATCTTTCTGCGCGGATCTGGCTTACGAAAAACGAAGTTGACCAGCCCTCCGAACTGCGTGCCGTACTGCAGGCTGGCAGCGCCCCGCACTACCTGGATTTCGGCCAGGGCTTCTGCTGGCGGCGTATAGTAGCTCTCTGGGTAACCCAGTACGTCCGCACTGATGTCATAGCCATTTTGGCGGGTATTGAAGCTGGCCGTACGGTTGGGGTCCAGGCCGCGGCCGCCGATAGACAGTTGTAAGCCGGCATCGTCCGATTCGTAAATGTTCAGACCGGAGACCTCTGCGTAAATCTGTCTGGCCTGATTACTGGCCAGGTTGACCGTCAGCGCATCAAGCTGTACTACCTCCGTTTTCTTCCCTACGTAAATCGCGGTTCCCTCCACCGCCCGCAGCCGCCGCATGGCGAAGCGTTTTTCCTGTTCGGCTAAAACGGTGACGGCAGCCAGGTTTTGCCGAAGTGGCGTCAGATAAAAAGTAGCCGTAGCAGTCTCGTTTAGCCGGACCACATCCTGGAGGCTTGAGAAGCCATTCCCGTACATCGTCAGGGTAACCGCTTCAATTCCAGAGGGGATTTTCAACAAGGCGATACCATTACGATTAGAGATGGCATCTGCGCCGGATTCAAGCGCAAATACTTCTACTCCAGGGATGGGTAGACTATCGTTTTGACTCAGTATGCTAACGGTGAGCTCCGTTTGGGCGCGGACGCAGGTGCAAAGTAGGAGGGCAAAGAGCAGCGGGAGATTCTTAAGCATCGGTAGGGGAACAAGCTGTGTAGTGATCGGTGAGTAGTCAGTGGCTATAAACCGTAAATGTCATCTTCAAACGGGAGTAGCCAATCGGTTCTGGGGGTGTCCTGGGTAATAGTAGTCAGGTCAATTTCCGGGTTAACGTAAGGGCGGCTACCCCGCCCGTTGAGGGCAACGTAGCTTTCCACGTAGACTGCCGGAAGGCGACCATCCGCAGTCTGATGTAGTCTGGCGAGGTAATCAGCATATTCCAGGATGAAGTCTGGTTGGGTAGCCATTTGCTTTTCCTGGAAGGTGGTGAGGTACTCACCGTTTGAGATCGTTTTTCGTTTTCCGGTAGAGGGGTCGACGATGGTGAAGGCGGCGTAGCCCGCCTTTTCCATCAGCATCACCCGCCAGCTGAAGCGGTAGCCCGCTTCGGTCCAAAAGAGCTCCCCGGGGTAAGCCAGGTAGCGCCAGGGAACTAACAGATGGGCTAATAGCAGCAGACCGACAACCAACTGCGACAGCCTTGCTCCGGCTTTTACCCTCAATCTACTTCCTGAAATATCGTTGTGGCCAACATTGTTGTCACTTACCGGCATTGCCTGATCAACTAATGCTTGCACCTGCGGTCGCGCCCCGGACAATTCCCTTCCACCAAGCTTGCTCAATAGTCTTGTAATGAGACTAAGGATGCGATTGTGTACGCGTGCATCGAAGAAGATCAAGGCACTTACGATCATGATGTAGGGAAACATCCCGATGGGAAACAAAACTCTGGTCAGTACGTGAAAAACAACTACCATGACAAAGGCAAACGACCGGGTAGGGCGCCAAAGCAGCAGAAAGGGAATCAATAAGTCGTAAGCTGCCCCAGACCAGGAGAAAGCGTAATGCACCCAGGGCTTATGTAAAAAACTTCCAAGAAGTGGCGTATCATACTTACTTGGTAACCAGATGGATAAGGGTTGTGCCTTAAATAACCAGTCCGTATTCAGTTTTGCTAGTCCCGCGTAGAAGTAAACCACGCCCACGAATACTTTGAGGGCAGCAATTGTCCAGTTCGGTACCGTTGATTGATGTTTGTTTCGTCCGTCAAGACTATAATACCGGGCGGCAGGCAGCCAAACCATGGCAAAGGCCAACAGGCTGATAAAATAATAATGGTTGAGGTAGGTCGTCTTATCCATCAGCTCGATGTAGGTGAAGCCGAGGAAAAAGGCCAGCGCTGACCAACGGTATTTCCACCCAAGCATGACCCCAAGCGCCGCCAGGCCGGTAAGGGCAAAAAGGACATAAGTCCAATCGCCTAGTGGTTTCACCCAACTGAAGTAGCGATAGCTGAAAAAGAAAGTAGGGGAGAGGTAAAGCTTTTCAATCCAGCCATTTGCCCAGAACCTAACGATGCTCAAAAACATCATCAGACCAAAGCCAATGCGGAAAACCGCGAGCGGGGCAGCTGCAACCGGCTTTTGAAGCCAATGTTGAAAGGACTTAAACATGTTAATGCTAGCAACAAAGGTCCGCTGGAAAGCGGACCTGATCAGGGCGAGGAAAATAGAAAAAGCAGAGGCTGACACTAGACCAGGAAGTACTTTCCTTTTGTGTCAGCCCCTGCGGTTACTCATTAAAAATCAATCACCATCAGCATCGACGTAATCAACACTGATACTGAGCGCCTGCATCATATCTACCTTGAGGCGGACGGTATTGCGCTGAAGCGCATTGTACAGTTCTAGCATCTGCACATTGTCCTGCAGGACCTGCTCGGAAAAATTGAGGTTAATCCGGGCAGCCTGCGTACGTGCAGCGTTAAACTGACTGATGATTTGGGTACTAAGCATTTCTCCGTCCCGCTCTACCATGAAGGCATCGAGGTAGTCAGCTAAGCCGTGGTGCTCGAAAAAGTCCTGGGTAGCATCCAGAGCGATCCCAAACAACTCGGGGGAGATACCGCTGTAGAGAGCTTCCGCCCGGTCTGCGAGGGGATCATCGCTGAAGATGCCAGCAGGGATACCTACTTTGCCGGCACGTAGGAACTTCTCGTAATAGAACACGTAGTCGTTCACAGTACGATCAATACTTGCGGTAGCACTATTGCCGTCATTCTCGATGAAGGCCTGACGTACGCCCGCAGTCCAGTAGTCTGCCGCTTCGCCGGAGAGTGCAGCCATTCTGTCAACAAGTACCGTCAGATAGTTGCGGTAGGCCGCTGCTTCCGGTCCGGTAGTGTAAGTGCTTAGGTCCAGACCATATAGTAGGTAGTCAAGCGCTGGAAATCCCTGTGCGGGGACGTTGGAAGGCAACGCCAGGTTAGCATCTCCTGAACTGACGTTAGCCAGAATCAATTCCGTGTCTGCCGGGTAGGTATTCAGTTGATCCCGCAACCTCATCTGCTCAGCCAGGCCGATCAAAAATGGATCAACCCGCTGGAACTGCCGGTAGGCAGCTACGAATGAGGATTGTAAGTCCTCAAATGTGACGGGTGTAGGGTCGAGAACAAACGCCTCATTTGCAGACACGAGTGCGCCAAGCTCGAGGTTAAAGTCAGCGTAAGCCGGAGTGATAACGTTGTCCACCCAGTCGGTCAGCATGGCCTGGCGGTCAAAGTCCACCATTGGTTCATTGGTTGGTCCGGGTGTGTCCGACTCACAAGCGAGTACTACAAACGTGAGGGGTAGTAGGTAAAGAAACAGTTGTTTCATGCTACAAATGGTTGGAGGGTTATTCAATCGGGAGTGGGTTAGTTGCTACCAGCTTCTTCAACGGTAATACCGGTAAGGGCTGCGATTTCGTCAGCCATAGCAGCGAGTTCAGTGGTGCTGATGTCCCAGAATCCGTTTCCTGCTGCGTTGCGCAGGCGCGTGAGGTAGTTATCGGAGATGGTATGGAAGTCTGTGGATCCGTCGTTAAAGAAGCGCATGCTGTAGATGAAGCCATAGCCTTCACTGAGGTCATGGAAAGCTGCGCCCAGCGCAGCGGGTTGCGCCAGGTAGTTCAACTCTGCCTGCTTCAGGTAGAAAACAACGCGTACAGCAATGACCTTCTCCAGATTTTCTTTGATGATGTTCGCCTGTCGGTCACGTTCAGCGTAGTCGCCTTCTACGATGGCTTGACGCCCCGTACGGAAAGCAGTCTCGATGGTGCTACCTATACCAGCGTAGTCAGGGTCATTATCCATACGGCCCAGGTACTTATTCATAAAGTTATCCGCCGAGATCAGGTCATCCAGTGGTGTTTCCGGAGTAGCGGAAGCGCCAAAGAGGTAGCCGAAGGCCTCATCCCAACGGTGCTCCATGTATGTGTACGGCTTGTCCGTTTCGGTAACTCCGGCATCGTTATCAGCACGTGAAGTACCTGCGTCCAATACCTCTGTTGAGAGGTAGTGGTTATTGATCTGGTCAAGCATTAAAGCGCCGATGAGACCTTTGCCAAAAGCCTGATCGTATTCCAACCCCCAGCTATTGATGTAGCGGGGTGTGCTGCCTTCGGCAATTTGACCTGCCTCGCCAACGGAGGCTAATTCATTCCAACGTGGAAACACGTCGTTAACCTGCGTTTCCAGCCAGCCGTCAAAATCTGCCTTGATCTCTGCTGAGCGCACTGCGTCAGTATCAAAGAGAGCAGTGCTTGCCGCAACTTTCGACCGTACTGATTTACCAGACTCGTTGAGTTCAGTGTCGGAAAAAGGATTGGTGCCCTCTGTATTCTTAAACATGTTGTCTAACTCCTCTAGTGAGGTGTTTGGATCGAGCATTGAGGAGACAAGCGCTTCTGCCATGGCGATGCGGGTTGTCTGTCCTCCGAAGGAGACAGTTGAGGCACCGTCGCGGGTAAATGTATAGGTGTCGGGCACCATTAATTCAGACGAGGGCATTGGGGTGTCATCATCATCCTGACAGGCAGAGAAAGAGAAAATGCTTAATAGGGCGAAAAGGAATAGAACGCTGTTCTTCATGATGGGGTTTGATTATCTTTATTTGAACTAATTCTTAATAGTGCAAATTTGATACCCCTTTTCGACATAGGCAAGCATCCGTACCTTTATTTGGATGTAGTCTTAATAAAAGTTTAGAAAGTGATTTTCTCCTGACAATAGGGGCGGGGAACTTTTGGTGAGTACCCTTTTAAAGCCTAACGGTCGAAGTGGAGGTCAGTGAGCTCTGCTACAGGTTTCGGTTATTCGGAACGGAGCTCCTCCACCAAATGATTCAGTTTTTAGATCGGATTACGGTGAAAGCCTAAAAAGGTGTCACGCTGATTGGGACGAGACTACTTCCCGGAGATTCTACAATCAGCACCGTGGCGCTTTCGGGCAAGGCCTCACGCAACGACTCGGCTACCGCCTCGTCATAATCAAGGTTTTTCTCTGGTGTCTCCATCCATAGCAGGTAAACAACGGGCATCCCTTGATCAACCCGCCGCTGCGCCTCTATCCAAAACCAGTAATTACTATGTGCTGCGGGGAAGATGCGTCGGTAGCTGTTCCATATGCTGAACCACCACTTTCTCCGTAAGGCAGCGTCTACGATCTGTAGTAAGCGGTGAGAGTCCTTGAACTTGGTCCAGACATGTTTACCCAATTCATCGGGTGATCGCCGTTTTGCCCTGAATTTTCTGTCCTTTGATTTTCGGGGCCGGTAGTTTTTTACCTCCATCAACCATAACCGCCCGTCCGGCGATAAGGCAATAAAATCGACTCCTTTCAAACCCCGGCCACTCAAGCTTTGGTAGGCAGCAGTATCGTCGAATTTTCGTACGATCCATTCCTCAGGGAAATTGAATGATAAATTACTTTCGGTATAGGTAGCCACGCCTCAAGATAAGCGCTTGTTAGTGATCATTGTGGGATCAGACAAACATCTGGAACAACATCGGTTGATCGTTAATGTGTTGGAAACGAATGTTGGCTGCTTGCATTCGATGCTCCAGGTCGGCGTATCCCGCCGGGTTCTCGAGGAGCACCCCCACCAAGGCCGGGCCGATGGCCCGGTTGTGCTTCTTGGTGTATTCAAAGTGGGTGATGTCATCACCTGGCCCTAATACTTCCAGAAAATCCCGCAAGGCACCTGCTCGCTGAGGGAATTCTATAATAAAGTAATGCTTTAGCCCTTCGTGTAGAAGTGCCCGCTCCTGAATCTCGGCCGTACGGGTGATGTCGTTATTCCCACCACCAACGATACACACAATTGACTTTCCTTTAATATCCTCCCTGGCGGCGAGTTGATCGAGGGCCGCAATGGACAGGCAACCCGCTGGCTCTACCACCAGGCCATCTTCATTGTAGAGGTCAAGCATGACCCGACAAACCTTGCCTTCCGGAACCAGAAAAACCGAATCAATTACTTCCCGGACAATAGGGTAGTTGTTGGTGCCTACCCGACGCACGGCCGCGCCATCCACAAAGGCATCAATATTTTCCAGGGTCACGACTTCGCCTGCTTCCAGGCTCTTATGCATAGAAGGAGCCCCGGCAGGTTCAACGCCGTATATTTTGGTGGTTTCACTCAACTGGTTAAAGACGCTGCCTACGCCGGCGCTAAGGCCGCCGCCACCAATCGCCATCAACAGGTAATCCACCTCTTTTTCTGCCTCGTCAAGGATCTCTAGCCCGATGGTACCCTGACCAGCAATGGTCGCACGATCATCAAAAGGGTGAACATAAGTCAACCCCTTTTCCTCCATGGCTTTCATTGACTCAGCATAAGCGTCGTCATAGGTATCACCAGTAAGTACGACTTCAACGTACTCCTTGCCAAAGGAGCGGACCTTGTTCACTTTCTGTAAAGGAGTAACTGTGGGCATGAAGATCATGCCTCTGACCTGCATTAAAGCGCAGGCGAGAGCAACACCCTGGGCATGGTTTCCTGCACTTGCACATACCACCCCACGATCCTTTTGCGCTTGCGCGAGGCAAGACATCTTGTTGTAGGCTCCGCGAATTTTATAGCTGCGGACAGCCTGTAAATCTTCACGTTTCAGGTAGACATTCGCCCCGTAGAGTTCACTCAGTCGATAGCTCTTTTGCAGGGGTGTCTTCATGGCAACTCCTCTTAGCCTGTGACTGGCACGGGTTACATCTTCAACGGAGATAAGGGAGACCTTAGACATTTTGAAACCGTCTGTAGTAATACTTCTCGGAAAGGGTAGAGCAGGAGAGAAAACGGGTGCGCGTAAACTGCACCAGATATAAAGTTAATGCCGACTTCAGAATCATGAACTGAAGCCGGCATAACTTATCTTAATTGTTTTCCGGACGGAGGCCACGAACGGTTCGTCCAGCCTGCCACATTTCACTTTCGTGCAGCTCTTTTAGTTCTGCTTCCAGTTTAACCCGGTAATCAGGCTGTGAATTAAGGTCAATGCTCCGCCGTGCTTCCTCTCCGGTAGCTACCGACTTGTACAGTGCCTCGAAAACAGGTTTTGTCGCATCGCGGAATTTGTCCTTCCAATCCAGCGCTCCGCGCTGGGCGGTGGTGGAACAGTTGGCGTACATCCAATCCATGCCATTTTCTGCTACCAGTGGCATAAGGCTTTGGGTCAATTCCTCCACCGTTTCGTTGAAGGCTTCCGATGGCGTGTGACCATTGGCACGGAGTACGGTATACTGCGCTTCAAAAATACCCTGAATGGCCCCCATTAGGGTACCGCGCTCACCGGTAAGGTCCGAGTAAACCTCCCGCTTAAAATCCGTTTCAAAGAGGTAACCTGAGCCAACGCCAATACCCAATGCGATCACCCGCTCGTAGGCACGGCCAGTGGCATCAACATCAATAGCGTAGCTGGAATTCAGGCCACGTCCTTGGAGGAACATTCTCCTAAGGCTGGTACCAGATCCTTTCGGTGCCACCAAAATTACGTCGACACCTTCCGGTGCCTGAATGCCTGTCTGGTCATTGTAAGTAATGCCAAAGCCGTGGCTGAAGTAAAGCGCTTTACCTGGAGTCAGGTGAGGCTTAAGCTTGGGCCAAACCTCAATCTGAGCTGCATCAGACAGCAGGTATTGAATGATGGTTCCTTTGGCCGCAGCTTCTTCGATGGGGAAGAGCGTCTCTCCGGGAACCCAGCCGTCTTTAACGGCTTTGTCCCAGCTGGCGCCACCTTGACGCTGACCTACGATAACATTGAAGCCATTATCACGGAGGTTCATACTCTGCCCCGGACCTTGGACGCCGTAACCGATTACTGCAATCGTCTCGTCCTTGAGTGTCTCCAGTGCTTTTTCAAGTGGGAATTCTTCACGGAGTACTACCTTTTCTTCAGTACCTCCGAAGTTTAGCATTGCCATCTTCTATTTTTTTGGTGGTCGGCAAAGATGCTAAACGAGTTTGGGATGACTTAGATTAAAAGCTAAGTCAATTACGATGGCTAGCAACCAGATGGTGGACTTTGAACAGACCTAAACCTACACAGCCATACACTCAGTCTACTTTAACGATACGGGCCAGGTCTTGATCTGTTTGCGGTAGATTTCGGCAAATCTACGGTGGCCCATCAGATAATAATGCAGGAT
>CAZTTF010000290.1:0-3078 GCA_964616365.1 uncultured Lewinella sp.
CGCGCAGGTTTTTGCCGATCCCGAAACAGAAAAAGTAGGCCAAAACATTAAGTATGACCTGATGATGCTGGAGCGCTACGGCGCACCGGTTGGCGGGAAACTGCTTGATACGATGGTGATGCACTATCTGCTGCATCCCGATAAGCGCCACAAGATGGACATCCTCAGTGAGGAGTACCTGAACTACAAACCAGTACCCATCGAAACCCTGATCGGGAAAGGGAAAAAGCAGTTGTCGATGCGGCAGGTACCGGTTGACAAAGTGGTTGACTATGCCTGCGAAGACGCAGACATTACCCTGCGCCTGTACCATGCGCTCTGGCCCGAGCTGGAAGAAGAGGGCCTCGTAGAACTATACGAAACCATCGAAGCGCCACTGATTCAGGTATTGAAAAACATCGAACTGGAAGGGGTGAATCTTGATGTGGATTTTCTTGACAACTACAGCAAGGTCCTCACCGAACAGCTCCGCACCAATGAGCAGGAGATTTACGAAGAAGCCGGCTCGCCGTTCAACATCGGATCGCCGAAGCAGATTGGCGAGATCCTTTTTGGTCGGATGGAGATTCCCTACACAGGGAAGAAGACCAAAACCGGACAGTACAAAACCGACGAAGCAACCCTGACGGACCTCGCTTCTGATTACCCCATCGTCAAGAAAATTCTACGTTACCGTACGCTGAGCAAACTGCTCAGCACCTACGTCGATGCTTTGCCAAACCTAGTCAATCAGGAAACCGGTCGGGTGCACTCGAGCTTCAATCAAACCGTGGCGGCCACCGGCCGCCTGTCGAGCTCCAACCCCAACCTGCAAAACATCCCGATGCGGACACCGGAAGGGGCCGAAATCCGTAAGGCATTTGTGCCCCGCGACGAGAACCACCTCCTCGTCGCCTCGGATTACAGCCAGATCGAGTTACGGCTCGTCGCTGCCTTAAGCGGAGATGAGGGTATGGTGAATGCTTTTCAGCAAGGAAAAGATATCCACACGGCTACGGCAGCGCTGGTCTTTGATGTGCCTTTTGAGGAAGTCACCCGCAGTCAGCGGAGTCAGGCTAAAACCATCAACTTTGCCATCCTTTACGGCGCTGGTAGCCAGCGCCTGATGCAGCAGTTGGAGATCACCCGCAAGGAAGCCTCCGACCTGATCAAGAATTACTATGAGCGGTTTACCGGCCTCAAGGAATTCATGAATACCTCAGTGGAAACTGCCAGGGAGGAAGGCTACGCCATGACGATGCTCGGGCGTAAGCGGAACCTCCGCGACATCAACAGCAAGAGCGGCCTCGCCCGCTCGATGGCAGAGCGCATGGCTATGAACACCCCGATCCAGGGAACTGCGGCAGATATGATCAAGATTGCCATGATCAGAATCGATGACGCGCTCCGAGCTGGTAACTTCAACACGAAGATGGTGCTGCAAGTCCACGATGAATTGGTTTTTGACATGCCAAAGGATGAAGTGGATACCGTAGTTCCCATAATTGAAAAATTGATGCGGGAAGCGATTCCTGATTTGGCAGTGCCGATTGTGGTGGAAACGGACAAGGGAGACAACTGGCTCGAAGCGCACTAGGCCTTTCATCTGAGCTTGCGCAAGCATAAATAGTATTTAAAACGAATATGGAATATTGGGAGCTTGAAAAAAGCGGGAGAAAGAAGAAGTACCTAGTGCTTGCCAGTGAGTCAATTGGTCATGTATACTCAGGTAAGGATGACGATGGATTTGCCATTACCTCTTCATTAAAATCGGGCAAAGAACCCGAAGAGCTGGAGAGTATTCCTTTTCGTTACATTAGAGAAATCACCTCCACCATTTCCTCCAATAAAATTGCCATCCACTATAAAAAGGAAAGTAAGCTAGAATACGTTTTTAATGACCTAGTAGACAAGCAGTCATTCTATCAATCAATTGAAAAATTACCTGGAGGATTAAAGCTATATACTTTCAATCAGAGTCTGTTTAAAACGCTGAAAATCCAGATAATTGCGGGAGTATTGCTAGCTGTATATTTAGGATGGGCTTTTGTTTCTGCTTCAGCCATTGAGAATGGAACTCATCCAGGAAGAGACTTCGCCATCGTCTTATTAGTAGCAAGTTTAGGTACTAAAAACATCCTTTACGTTAGTACTGCTGTTTTTTCGATGCTCGCTTTAAGAGTATACTTTAAAATCAAGGGCAAGGAGGAAACAGAAATAATAAAATTCCTCAGGCCAAGCAGGTAAAGTTTGTACTTTTTGCCCGTTATCATTTTAGCGCTATTCACCTATTTTGACCTATCAGTACAGCTTCTGACTTCTTACAAACGCGAAGCGGATCTAAAGACTAAACATGTCCGAATATCTCCGAAAGTGGCGGCTCATCCTTGGTCAAAAAGCTGAGGACCAAACCGAAGGCGGCATTGATTTGCCCCAACGGCTGGCAGGTATGGACGCTACGCTGGAGGCGCTGTATGGGCAAGAGGAACGTAAAGGCGGTTTAGGGTCTTCCAACCCCAATGTCAACCGCTGGCTGGGAGACATCCGGAAGTATTTTCCTACGGATACGGTGCAATTGCTCCAGCGCGATGCGCTGGACCGGCTTGGGCTCAAACAGATGCTCCTTGAACCGGAGCTGCTCGAAACGATTGAGCCGGACGTTCACCTGATCGGGACGCTGCTTACGCTAAAAAACCTCTTGCCGGATCGTAGTCGGGAATCCGCCCGGGCCGTGGTGATGAAAGTCGTCAAAGAGATCGAAAAAGAACTCCGCCGGCCGGTAGAGCAGGCCATTTCCGGACGAAAACGCAATAACAACCGTAACCGGCGCCCCCGTCCGCAAGATATCGACTGGGACCAGACGATCCGGGTCAACATGAAGCACTATCAACCGGAGTATAAAACCGTTCTTCCGGTTAGTCTGCGGGGACTCTCCCGGTCAAAAACCGGCCTCAAGCACATCATTCTGCTCGTTGACCAGTCCGGATCCATGGCGGCCTCGGTGGTCTACGCCGGCGTATTGTCCTGTATTCTGGCCAGTATTCCTGCGCTGAAAACGCACGTAGTTGCGTTTGACACGAGTGTAGTCGATCTGACCGA
>CAZTTF010000291.1:0-48765 GCA_964616365.1 uncultured Lewinella sp.
TCCTAGTCCCTAAGTAAGAAGTCAAAAGAAACTACTACTACCAAAACGCGAGTCGTCAGACGAACTTTGATTCGGTTGCTCCAGAAACAAAGGATTCGTCGGACGACCGCTCAGCGAAATAAGGGTAGCCATTTACGGGCACCTTCCTAGCTCCTAGCTCCTAGCTCCTAGCTCCTGGACTCAGGATCCCTGTTCCGCCTGCCGACGAAATACAATGAAATACATGGCTATCGCCACCATGGTCCCAACGAAAACGTGTCTTTTTATCAGATCGAAATTGATGACTTCTCCCTGTAAATAATCGATGCCCGTCATGCCTGCAAGGTAAAGAAGCGCAAAAGTGACTGCTTGGAGCGCGGGGTAGCGTTTGGCCATAATCAGGTAGCTTGAGATACAATGATCCGATAGCCAAATATAATTAAGTCGGACGTAAAATTATTGTTGTGATGCTATGGTGGAAAGCGGTGTCGCAGCGTGGTGCCTTTGCTATCCTCCCCACGGTTACCAGAGGTGAAACTTTTGACGAGGCTGTTTTTGTCAGCTGCAAGGCAATAAACATAGGCATGGCCACCGTCACGGCGAGGCCTTTTAATGCAGCTGGGTGCAAACAGCGTCCGTCAAAAATCAGCTGGGTGGCTGAATGGAGTATTATCCTTCCTTTACCGCCTTTTCTTTCCTGAAAAGGGTGAAATACAAGAACAAGCCCGTGAAAGCTCCTACAAAGAGATGTTGTTGAAGTTCCAGGGAGAGGTCACCGTGCTGGAAGTGGTCAAATGCAGCACGTATGGCCACATAAGTGACCACGACTAAGCAACTGCGTAGGATTGGGGACCGCTTAAGCATGGCGCTGAAGTTACTAAGCATCAGTTTTTAGCAGCTGACTTTTGAACAAAAAGTACATCGGTACGGCAGCAATGGCTCCTACAAGGACATAATTGACAAAGTCGCTGGTGTGCAAACTACCGTCGGCCAAAAAGTCCAATGTTAGTCTGAAAACTACCAATACCGTTGCGAATATAACGGCTGCTAGAAGGGGTGATTTTTGCTTGGTCATTTGGGTAGGCATTTAGAAGTAAACCACTTGTGTATCAACCCGGTTCAATCAGACAAGGCTAACCGTAAAAGGTGAAACTCGTGTGACCAAAGAGAATACTTATGGTGGTGCTGGGAAAATAGGTAGGAAATGCAGTGCGGTGATGATAGGGTATATGACTGAGTATGTATGCTACCATTTCCTAGAGATTTTTATCAGTTTGACCGCTGCGGTTTAGCCTCTAAATGTGGCCTGTCATTGACCTTCAATGTATACCTTAGCGGGATGCAGAAAATCACGGAGCAACCAGGGCCATATCGCCATCTCGAGCAGCAGTCTACCGCCACTTTGTTAACGAACATCAACCGTGAAGACCAGAAAGTCGCGCTGGCTGTTGAGCAGTGTATACCTGCGCTTACTGCCTTGGTGGATGAGATCGTACCGCGCATGCAGCGCGGTGGGCGTATTTTTTATTCCGGTGCCGGCACCTCCGGCCGGCTTGGTGTATTGGATGCCTCCGAATGCCCGCCAACCTTTGGCGTACCCCCTGGTTGGGTCGTAGGCCTGATCGCCGGAGGAGACCACGCACTCCGCCACCCCGTTGAGTCGGCTGAAGACGCCGAAGGACAAGGCTGGATTGACCTCGAGGCGCACAACATTGGCGCCGACGATACCCTCATCGGGATTGCCGCTTCAGGAACTACCCCCTACGTAGTCGGTGGCTTGAAAGCCTGCCGGGAACGCGGCATCCTGACCGGTTGCATTACGTGTAACCCCGGAGCCCCGGTTACGGAGCATGCTGATCATCCCATAGTTGCAGTGGTCGGCCCTGAGGTCGTCACTGGTAGCACACGGATGAAGTCTGGAACTGCCCAAAAACTTATCCTCAACATGATCACAACAACCGTGATGATCCGCCTGGGGCGCGTCAAAGACAATCGGATGGTCGATATGCAGCTGTCGAATGCGAAGTTGGTGGACCGTGGGACCAAAATGATCGTTGACGCCTTAGATATTCCCTACGAGGAAGCTAAGCGCCGGTTGTTGTTGGAAGGGAGTGTCCGAAAAGTGATTGAGGGCTAATCACGGTTTTGCCTTGCGTTTGATCCGGCGCAAGGGACTAAGCTCCTTGCGGGCAACCTCGAGTTGATCACGGGGAAAGCCTAAGGCTTGCAGCTTCTTGAGGTTTTTGGTCCATTCCGCAGCACTGTATAGTCCAAAAGACAAGCCTACGATGGTCGCTATTTTCCACAGGAACCCCTGGGCGGGATTAATGCCTGCCAGGGCGCCCAGTAAGACGGATAAGATGTACATGACCAACCCGATAACTAGCCAAAGGCGGGGGTTGCGTGCGTAAAAGACAACGCCAAGGAAAAACGGGAGGATGTATATTCCTGAGAAGATCAGTAGGAAGAGGAGGTAGTCTGAGGCATCAGTACCCATGATACTGATCAATTCTATTCCGAGTCCTACCAGACTGAATAGCAGCAGCGCCACCAGGATGTATTTGCCGTAGACCACCTTTTTTACGTGGTCATTTACTTCAATAATGGCATCGCTGATTTGGATTCTTGTTCTACTGTCCCAACTATCAGGGTCGCTGAGGTGATTGCTGTCAAGAATGTTGTCTTCGTTCATAAGGTGGTAGGTATCTGGTCAATTGATTTAAGCTTGCGCCAGGCGTTTAGCAAAGTGCTTGGGGCAAAGCCGAGTTCCGATAACCTGGCTTGCATGCTTTTGTATTTCCGCGAAGCATAGAGGAGGTAGATGAAGATGAAGGCCAGCCCGACCTTCAGTCCTCCTTTTCCTAAAGACCCGATAGTAGAGGTCATTTCCCCGGAGGTTACTCCGTTTTGAAAAATGAGAAAAAGGTAGAGTGCGAGGGTGATCGCTATTGCTACTGTTGGGTTTTTGCGGTATAAAACGGCGGAGAGTACTAGTGGAATGGAGAAGAGAAGTCCATAGAGACTGAGCATTTGACCTACTTCCGGGAGGTGGCTATTGTTAGCCGATTGAAAAATAATGAGCGTGATCAGGAGCGCCAGAACAGCTAATGTAATCAGCAAGTAATGTCCCCGACGAACAATTTTACCCCACCTGTTTAAACCGCTTATTGCTTGGTTGATGGCCTCAATTTCTGCGGGTGACCAATTGTGGTTGTTGAGATAGTCCTGGTCTAGGGTGGTGTCTTCCATATGAGCAAAGCAAGGGTGGCGTCTTGTATCCGCCCTCAATATATGGAGGTGCAGGGGAAAGTAGCCTGCTTTGCGGACTGTACTTTTTCTGTCTTGAACCGACGCATTGCACTGTCTCGCCATGAATATGGACCGTAAAGACAATGCTGCGGCCAACTGAACCCGCATCTTTGCGTTACCTCTCCGAACAAGTCCCTGACTATGATGATGCAAGCGATCTGGAATGGCGAAGTGATTGCCGAAAGTGATGACACTGTAGTGGTGGAAAACAACCATTATTTCCCGCGCTCCAGCGTGAAGGAAGCACTACTTACCCCAAGTGAAACGACCAGCTACTGTGGTTGGAAAGGGGATTGCAACTATTATAACCTGATTGTGGACGGCAAGGAAAACCCCGACGCAGTTTGGTACTACGCGGACCCTTT
The DNA here is from genome assembly GCA_964616365.1 of uncultured Lewinella sp. Classification (GTDB taxonomy): domain Bacteria; phylum Bacteroidota; class Bacteroidia; order Chitinophagales; family Saprospiraceae; genus Neolewinella. The sequence continues at coordinate 3,654 of CAZTTF010000291.1, forward strand.
TGCTAAAGCTGAAATGATCCGTGATCGGGTGGCTTTCTGGAAAGGAGTAGAGGTTCGTGAGAAGTAGTTTATCATGACCAGGAATATTTCCCCCACCACTCGCCTAAAGGCCCATTTTTATCAGGTTCGTAGTCAGTCCGTAGCGCTATGTACTCCCTTGCAGCCCGAGGACTTTGTCGTGCAGCCACATCCTGATGTTAGTCCGCCTAAATGGCATTTGGGCCACGCTACCTGGTTTTTTGAGAACTTTGTCCTGGCAGAGTACGCTCCTGATTACCAGTTGTTCGATGAGCGACTAAATTGGTTTTTCAACAGCTACTACGAGAGCCAGGGGCCGCGCATTTTGCGGACAAGCCGGGGAAATATGACCCGGCCAGAGTTGTCAGTCGTGATGACTTATCGTGCGCACGTAGACGAGGCCATCGGAGCTTTACTTGATGGGGATCACCCTGCTCTTGACCGCATTTGCGAATTGGTCGAACTGGGGCTCCACCACGAGCAGCAACATCAGGAACTACTCATAACGGACATCAAATTTATCCTGGGCACCAATCCTTATTACCCCGCTTACCACACTACTCGTGACAACCGGGGCGCGGACGTAGAAGCAGAGCCCGTTGACGTGCCAGCGGCAGCAGCTATCAGCCTCGACTTTACCACCATCGCCGGCGGAATCCATACCATCGGCCATCAGGAGGAAGGCTTTTGTTGGGATAATGAACTGAGTGTCCACCAGGTGTTGCTGGAGGAATTCGGAATTGCTAACCGCTTAGTCACTAACGGGGAATACCTCGCCTTCATGGCCGACGGAGGGTATGAACGGTTTGAGCTTTGGCAGATGGAGGGTATTGAATGGGCCCGCCAGCTTGAGGTCAAAGCCCCTTTATACTGGAACCAGGACGAAGCCGGCAATTGGCTGCACTACACCCTGGAGGCGGGCTTGCAGCCCGTAGATCCGGATATTCCCGTCACGCATATCAGCTGGTATGAGGCGGACGCTTACGCCCGCTGGGCAGGCTACCGCCTGCCTACCGAGTTTGAATGGGAGGCCGCCTGTCGTACCATCAGCCCATTGGTGAAGGATACGCAAAACTGGTCCGATACCGGACCACTGCACCCACAACCAGCTGTAGCAGACCACCAGCTATTAGGGCATGCCTGGGAGTGGACCAACTCGGCCTATTTACCCTATCCCCGCTACCCGCGCCCCGAGGGCGCACTGGGAGAGTACAACGGTAAGTTCATGGTCAACCAGATGGTGCTCCGGGGCGGAAGCTGCGCTACCCCACAAAGTCATATCCGTCTGACCTATCGCAATTTCTTTCAAACCGATAAGCGCTGGCAATTTACCGGCATCAGGCTCGCCTGCGATCACTAATCACCTCCTGAACATTTTTTCCACGGCCTCACCTTAACCAATATGCCTAGCTTACAATTTGCCGATGAAGTCCGTCGGGGGTTATCAAAAAAACCGAAAACACTTTCCAGTAAGTGGTTCTATGACGCCAAGGGAGATGACCTCTTCCGGAACATCATGGCAATGCCCGAGTACTATCTGACGAATTGCGAATTGGAGATATTCAAAGGGGCTGGTCCCGCCTTGCTGAAAGCGCTTGGTCACCAACCCTTTGAGTTGATTGAATTGGGAGCAGGAGACGGATCAAAGACGCAGTACCTCATCGAGCAATTTTTGGCGGCAGGTGTCCCATTCACATATCGCCCGGTAGATATTAGTGCCAACGCCATCGAAATCCTGGGAGAGTTGATCAATCGCAGATGGCCCCGCTTGCCCTTCGCTCCGGTGCGGGGAGACTACTTTGATGCCTTGAGCCGTTTGGGGAAGCACGCCCCGGGCGTGCCCCGGCTGGTGTTGTTTCCCGGTGGAAACATCGGCAATTTCGTTCCTGCTGAAGCGAAGGAGTTTTTAGAGCGGTTGCATGATTTCCTCCGCCCTGGTGACTTGCTCCTGACGGGCTTTGATCTTAAAAAAGACCCTGATGTCATCCTGGCGGCCTATAATGATCCCGCCGGCCATACGGCGGCCTTTAACCTTAACCTCCTCGCACGGATTAACCGGGAATTGGGCGCAAACTTTGACCTGTCCAACTGGCGGCATTGGGAGACTTACGACCCGCTAACGGGTGCAGCCCGTAGTTATTTGGTGGCCATTAAGGCCGCAAAGATCACGATTGCGGACTTGGACGAAACCTTTTCCTTTGCTCCTGCAGAACCTATTGCAGTAGAGATCAGCCAGAAGTATAGCCGCCAGGAGATTGTAGATTTAGCAAGTGCTGCCGGTTTTACTTTTCTACAGAGTCTGGAAGACAAACGCGGATGGTTTACCGATAGCCTTTGGCGGGTAGGAGAGTAGTGATGACTGCTGCTTGGCCTACATGCTTTAGGGTGTAACTGGCCCTGAATTGGCTTTCATGATCACTTTAGTTTAACGCGGGGTTTGGCAACAATGTATATTGCTATACATGGCTGCTTTTCAACCTCTCCCCAGCCCCTTTTGCTGCGCAGCTTCTCCATTGCGCACTTCGTGCGCTTTCCGAGGTCCGGGGAAGCTACGCTCTCTACACAAATTTGTAGCTATCCAAGTCGCTAAAGCAAACGGTCAGAAAACGGAACGGTTACCTCCGGTTGATGCAGCCTTCTAACCGTTTCACCCTTCTTTTGGCCTCAAAAGAAGGGCAACATGGCAGGCGCTGTTTTCTGTGTAGGGAGAATAGCTCCGGGGGAGAGGGGGGACTACATAGCACGAATTTCTTGGTGATTCTTGCTGATTAAATCGACTCTGATTGGAATTTGTGGCCTTGTCCAATCCTGAAGTTAGCTTAAGTATGCATGGCCTGGCAGAACTCAAGTGAAAGTCCTCATTACAAGATGAACCGTTTTTCGTTAATCAGCATATAATTGCCGCCGGTATCAACCAATTCCCCGTAGGGGAAGGCTTTGAGAAACTCGAAATTGAAATAGTTTTTGGCTTCAGCTTTGTGCGCACTGGTATCTGCCAGGCGGTTGTAGATGATCGCTCCTTCGGGGGAAAGGCTATCCTGAAGTAGGTCCAGAAAGTCCTTTCCTTGTAAGTGGCTGGGGATGTCAGCATCCTGAAACACATCGACACAGATGAGGTCGTACTTACGGGTATCGACCTGAAGAAAAGCGAGCGCATCAGCTTCGTGCACCTCAATGTTGGACGATAGCTGTGGCAGACTGTAGTCTGCAGCTAATTCGATGATGACCGGGTCAATCTCCACCGCTACGTAGTTGTATTCTACGCCGATGTACTTTTCCAGTAATTCAGGGATAGAACCGAGGCCGAGGCCGAGGATCAGGACGTTTGCCCGTAGCGGTAATTGCTCAAAATCGAAACTTTCGAATACCCGCCGAAAATTCAGGTAGTAATCGCCAAAACTGTAAATGGCATCTTCTGCCACCAGTTGTAGCCGACCGTGCACGAGGGAGACGTGCAGGTACTCATTATGTTCTGATGAGGCGGTTTCCAGTACCTGCTCCGAGAGGTAACTCAACCAGCGGCGGTGGCGGGGAATTTTTATCACACTACGAAGGTAGGTCCGGAACCCGGTTGGTGGAAAAAATGAGGGGCTTTAGTTCACAACCTTCTTTTGTTAGAAATCGTCTTCATGACGAGCAAATAATCCAAGTATCTCCCGTAGTAAATACTTCTTTCGACGCCTGGGGTGTGTTCGTACACTTGCGGGCCGCCGCCGGCAGCATTTGCGGCGCGTGTGGCTGCATGCCCGTGGCTGGCAGGGAGCGTTGGAAATTACTTTCGCCCTCTTCGATTTACTGGGGTGTTTTGATCTGTATGCTGCGGTGAGTAATTTCGTGCATCCGGCTACCCGTCCGCTCTCAGCCGCTGAGCTGCACCTGTTGCGACCCATTTTTGATGACAGCGTCCCTTGGGAGTTAATCAGAATTGACGAGCGGGCCTGGTTGGGGCCGCGGTGGGGGAATTTCTGCTACGTCAGCTTTTTTACGATCAATAGCTGGGGCCCGATTAGCCCACACGTTTTGGTGCACGAAGTTGTTCATGTCTGGCAGTATGCTTCCGTAGGAGCAGCTTATATTCCACGGGCGCTTGCTGCGCAGCGCTCACCTATGGGGTATAATTACGGAGGGATAGGACCGCTGGAGCGTTTCGGGTCACTGGAGGCCTTCAACTACGAACAGCAGGCGGACATTATTGAGGATGCCTACCGTCTGACGAGCGGCTATGCCGCTCAATGGCATGGGTTCGGACCGGAAGTACTACCGGTTTATTTCCCCTATTTAGCGGAAATACGAAAAGGACCAGGTGGAGGATAACTGACTTTGCACCTGCGGCCGCGCCCACTTATTTTACGGCAAGATCTGGGTAATGGTGTCAGGCATGTGAGGAATGTGTCAGACTTTTAACTCTTAAAGAAATCATAAAGCGTTTTTTAGACGTAGGGAAAGCATGGGGGGCAAAGGTTGATGGTGCATTAGACACTCACCGGTTACAAATTGCTTCCCATGACTTACAGATTGCTTGCCTTGTCCTTTGTTCTCACCTTGATAACGAGCTGTTCCCCCGAGGAACCTACCATTACTCCTGGCGCCGGAGGAGAAACGGAGGAATTCGCAGCAGTGCGGGCCACCTTCCAGGGGAGGATCGATCCGGACGATCCCTTCAATTATGGTAGCCAGCCAGTCCCTGGCTATGTTACCCGGGATAACACTGGAAATAATCCCATCACCGATGCCGCAGCAACCCTAGGCCGGGTGTTGTTTTACGACGTTGAGCTTTCAGCTAACCGGACCATTTCCTGTGCCAGCTGCCATCGTCAGGCCTTAGCCTTTGGTGATGACGCTATCGCCTCAGTAGGCGTAGCGGGCACCACCGGCCGTCATGGCATGCGTCTGACGAGTGCCCGCTTCGGAGATGAACCCCGTTTTTTTTGGGACGAGCGGGCGAATACCCTTGAAGCACAAACGACCCTGCCTATCCAAGACCACGTTGAAATGGGATTTAGCGGTCAGGATGGCGACCCTTCCTTTGCCGATCTGATTACCCGCCTCGAAGGCATCGAATATTACAATGAGCTGTTTACCTACGCTTATGGTAATAGTGAGGTGACTGAAGATAAGGTGCAAAGGGCCCTCGCACAGTTTATTCGTAGTATTCAATCCTTTGATAGTAAATACGATGAGGGACGCGCGCAGGTCAACAACGATAATGCTCCATTTCCGAACTTTACGCAGGAGGAGAATACTGGTAAGATGTTATTTAGTGCACCTGCCAACTTTGATGGCAATGTGAGGATTGGTGGAGGTTTGGGATGCGGAAGCTGTCACCAGGCCCCAGAGTTTTCCATTGATCCAAGATCAGATAACAATGGCGTGATCGGTGTGTTGGGAGGAGGTGGTCAGGACCTGACGATTACCCGGTCACCAAGTTTGCGCGATGTATTCCTGCCCAACGGTCAGGATAACGGTCCCTTCATGCATACCGGCAGTTTCGCTACGATGAATGATGTGCTGAACCACTACAACCGTATTCCGGAAAATAATGGTGAGCTGGATCGCCGCCTGCGGCCTGGAGGTGCGCCTCAGCAACTCAATATAACGGCTGAAGAACGGGCGGCGGTTATCGCCTTTTTAAGGACCTTGTCCGGAACAGCAATATTTACCGACGAGCGTTGGAGCGATCCTTTCTAATCAACGGGAGCTTTTGTAGGTGCTGCCAAATTCCTACCTTGTCAGAATGAAAAGAAACTGTCCGGAGTGCGGCGAGGAGTATACTGGTCGCGTCGATAAAAAGTGGTGTTCGGCTTCCTGCCGGGCAGCACATCATAATCGGAACAATGCCCGTGATCTGGCTTTTCAACGTAGTATCAATAAAATTCTGCGCAACAACCGTAATGTACTGGCGGAGCTGAACCCGGAAGGGAAGGCTAATGTCCGTAAGGAACGCCTGATTGACCGTGGTTTCAAGTTTCGGTATTTCACCAACGAGTACTTCACGCGAAATGACACCCTCTACCGCTTTTGCTATGATTATGGCTATCGGGTGGAGGACGACCCCGATAAGGAGTGGGTCTTCCTGATCAAGCGACAGGAATACGTTGAGTAATGGCTGAGGGCTTTTGCTAGGCAAAAGCACCACTGCCGGCCAGCTGGTCATTACAAAGTCGTCCACCGAAACCATTTCGTTTCAGGTGCGACCGGCGTACTACTGGTGGAGGGTAGGGCGTTAGACCTCAAACTATACACGAAATGATCTCGAAGTACGATAAGATTATTGTGGGCTTGCTCACGGCTTTTGCCGTCGCCTTTGTGGCTTATGCCCTGCTATTGCAGTTGGAAGAATTCATGAGCAATGCTTACGCTGGTTTTTCAGCTTTTAATGAGAGAAGCCTGGCACTACTGGCCATCTGCCTGAACGTAGTACCAATGAATTACTTTCGGCGTAGATACCACAACAAAAGCCTGCGGGGGTTGGTCATCGGAACGATGTTGCTGGCAGGCATCTGGTTTTACCAGTTCGGTAGTGATCTGATGAATGGATAAAAAAAGAGCGCCGATCGAATATCGATCGGCGCTCTTGAAACGCTGGATTCCAGATGGAGTGGGTATTCTCATCTTTGTGAACAATCCAGAGAGATATTAAAATATTCGCAATAATCTCATGAGATAATGAATCCGGAGGTCCGGAAGCCTAACGCTATGAATATGGGAGCCGCAACTGGCTACTTGATTTCAGGTCTTTTCATTGAGGACGAAGGCAAAGGTAAAAGGAAAGATCAGCCGCAGGGGAATGTGTCAGGTCTTTCTACGGAGCGGTAGACTGTTAGCCGGAAACGGTGCTGTAAGCAGGCTTTTAGTGCCTCTTTTTAGCAGTTTATGGTAGCTTATCAGTCGTTAAGCGCTTGCTGGCCCCTGCTAGAGGGTATTTGGGTAGGGGCTGTATCCCCTTTACTGGCGCTTTAAAACTGTTCCAGTTGTTGATCTTTATCTGCAGCATATTGCTTGACGGATGCCCCCTCAATTTGTAGTGCGGCTTCCTGGTCTTGTAGGAGCTTAAGAGCGTCGTAGTTAGTAAGGTCGTGATGACTTGGTACCAGGCTGATGTACCCCGCCTGGAGCGCGGCCACATCGGTGTCTTCGCGTTCGTCGTTATTGACGAACCTGCCGGTGAGCCAGTAATAAGGACGATCTCTGGGGTCACGTCCTTCGCGGTATTCCTCTACCCACCGTGCTTCAGCCTGGCGACATACTTTGATCCCTTGAATTTCTTCAGCGGGCAACTTAGGGATGTTTACGTTATACAAGCTGCCTTCTGCCATCCCTTCGGTCAATACGTGCTCAATCAGTTTACGAACGTATGGCCGGCATGCGGAGAAATCTGCATCTGCCCGATAATCAAGGTAGCTGAAGCCAATACTGGGAATACCCTCTAAACTGGCTTCCATCGCTGCCGACAGTGTTCCTGAATAGATGATGTTGATCGCGGCATTGCTTCCGTGGTTAATGCCAGAGATACACAAGTCGGGCGTTCTACCTTCGAGGAGTACACTTTTTGCAATTTTTACGCAATCTACTGGCGTACCGCTGGTTTCATAGGCCTCAATCTCGGCGCCAAAGGCGTCACTGGGACGCACAAAAACAGGGGTTTCTATGGTGATGGCGTGTCCTTGAGCAGACTGCGGGCTATCTGGCGCGACCACCAACACGTCTCCAAATTCGCGGGCGATGCTGACGAGTTCACGGATGCCTCCTGCGGTAATACCGTCGTCATTAGTAACCAGAATAAGCGGCATAAGTATGAGTTTTAAGGCTTAAAAAGGGCTAACGTTTGGTGGCGGGAAAAAGGTTGTATAATGACGCATTAACTTTACCCTCATGGCAAAGAAAGGTAAGTCGACAACTCCCGAAGCACTAGATGCAGCTTCCTGGTATCGGCGGGCGAGTATCCAGGGATTACTAATAGCACTCTTCGGAGTGCTGCTTTACGCCAATACCTTTGGCCACGAGTACGCACTTGATGACGCGATCGTAATTACCGACAATGCTTTTACGCAGGAAGGTGTGGCGGGCATTGGTGACATTTTCAGCTACGATACTTTTCGGGGCTTTTATCAGGATAGCCGGGGGATTGACCTCGTGGCTGGAGGCCGCTACCGGCCATTGACGCTGGCCATGTTTGCCGTCGAGCGTTCTCTGGGGTTTGGCCCGGGAGGGCACCACGTAATGAATGCGCTGTGGTACGGGTTGCTGTGTTTCGTCATTTTCGGTTTTACTCGGGCATTGGCCCATGGCCGCCCGGGCTTGCCCTGGTGGTTTGCGGTAGGGGTTGCGGCGCTGTTTGCGGCTCACCCCTTGCATACGGAAGCGGTGGCAAACATCAAGGGGAGAGACGAAATTCTTGCCGCTCTGGGCGCAATTGCGGGTACGTGGCTCGTTTGGCGGGGTTATGAGCATAAACGTTTTGCGGGCGCGGCCGCAGGTGCTGTGGTATTCTTCCTTGGGTGCCTTGCCAAAGAGAATACCATCACCTTCTTTGTCGTCATTCCTGCGGTCTTGTATCTGTTCGGCCGACAGGCAGGGTTAGGGGAGAAAATGCGGTACTTTTTACCAACCGTTGTCACAACGGTTGCCTTTCTCGGACTCCGCTACGCCATCATCGGAACGGGAGTGGGCAGCGGACCGGTGACGGAGTTGATGAACAACCCCTTCCTGGAACTGGTGAACGGCAGCTGGCAACCCTTGTCCGCCGGAGACCGGCTGGCTACGGTCATGCATACCCTCTGGCGGTACCTGGTATTATTGTTTGCTCCCTTCGATCTGGTACACGATTACTACCCCCGGGCAATTCCTGTGCAGTCCTGGGGAAGCCCCACTGCCTGGTTGGGCTTGCTGTTGCACGTCATACTGGTAGTGTTGGCCCTGCGACATTGGCGAAGCAAGCGTTTTGCGGCCTTGGGGGTGTTGATATACCTGGCTGCGCTTTCCATCGTCAGTAACCTCCTGTTCTCTGTAGGCACGAATATGTCTGAACGGTTCCTGTTCTTGCCTTCCTTTGGGTTCGTAATGGCCTTTGTCGCTCTGATCGTGGTATTGAGCCAGCGATTTTATACGAAAATTGCGCTGGTGATTCCGGCCCTGGTTATCCTTTTTGGCGGGTTAACCATACTGCGGAACCCTGCTTGGAAAAACGATTACACCTTATTTACTACGGATGTGGTGAAGCAACCTAATAGTGCGAAACTGTTAACCTCGGCTTCTGGTGCGAGGATTGATCGATTCGTCGAGGAGACGAATGCAGGACTTCAGCCGTCGCAAGCGTTATTGTCTGGAGCGATTAAGGACCTTTCCTGGGCGATGGAGATCCACCCATCCTATCGTCTGGCCTACCAGCTAAGAGGTAATGCCCACTACTACAGTGGCAGCTATGATGCTGCCATTGCTGACTACGACCGGGCATTCGACCTCGGCGGTGGGCGCAATGAAGAAACCCGGGCCCTGGTGATTGCCCTCACTGCCGCCGCGGAAGCCGGCGGTAAAGCCGGCCGCCCTTTGCCCGAGATTATGCAGTACCTGCAACGGGCGCAACAACTTGCTCCTGAAGACTATTCCGTCCTTCGCCTGCTCGGCGTAGCAAATGGCATGGGGGGGAACCCGGATGTGGCGCTCGACTATTTTACCCGCGCGGTGCAACAGCGCCCTGAAGATGCCGATGCTGTATGGAACTATGGCGTTGCCCTTTACACCGTTGGCCGGGTAGGAGAGGCCGAGCAACAGTTCAGTCGTGCCGAACAACTCAAGCCCGGCATTCGGGCGGAACGCCAGCGGTAAATATATGCCCATAATGATCCGGGCTGTCATACAAAGCGTCTAGGCTTTATTTGCGGTTGGGCATTCGTTTAATTCAGTGTAAGAACCATCTAAACTTTAAGATATGTATCCCTCAATTTTCGCCGAAGAAACGGTTGCTGCCCTCAATGCGCGGCTAGACAAGCTTACTCCGGAGTCGACTCCGGAGTGGGGTAAGATGTCCGTAGATCAAATGCTGGCCCACGTGAACGTTGGTTTTGACATCAACGCGGGCGTGACTCCGGTCAGCTACAACTGGCTAACCCGCCAAATGCTCAAGCTATTCGTTAAGCCTACTGTAGTAGGCAACAAGCCTTATAAAAAGAATGGACAGACAGCGCCGGTATTTATCATTTCCGATACCCGGGATTTTGCTGCCGAAATGACCAAGCTCAAGGCCTATCTGAGCCAGGTGCAACAAGCTGGGGCTGCTGCATACGAAGGGAAGAAAAGCCCTTCATTCGGGGTGCTAACTTCCCAGGAGTGGAGCAACCAGTTTTGGAAGCACCTTGACCATCACCTCACTCAGTTTGGGGTGTAGCCTGAGACACGGAATGAGCCCCTTTGATTTCACCAAAGGTGACCTCAGGAGGACGCACACCATGTCCAATCGGGTCTTTTTTCTTATTCGAGGTGGCTGCTCATAGTATGTGTCTCTCGGTAGCAACGCAAGGAGCGTTTTCAAGAGCTCATACGATACGTCGGCTTTTGAGAAGCTTACTTTGCCCGGATACCTTACTTTGTTCCTGCGTCCGCGCCCTTTAAGAAGTGGAGGAGCTTGTTCCGATACTGTGGACTGCCTTGCTGATAGCAGCAAGCTGGATAATTTGGTTGGGGTCTTTTAATGTGTCCGGCCAAGTGTCATCGCTGCGCTTCGGGCAGTTCCTGGTTAGCGTAGCCCTTCCCGCAGGAAACTACTGGCGATTATTTAGCTTCCAGCCTGCCGGTTACCGCACTAATCAATATTATCGTATCTTCGCGTCCCCAACGCCAGGCGGCCGGGACCTTTATCACACTGGTCCGGCCGTTTTTTGGTGTTTGGCCAACTCAAAATCACGAAATCCGCCCACCTTATCGGGCGAACGCTAAAGCTAGAACGCAGTATGGCACTGATTGGAAAAATTAGAAAAAATCCACTTATCGTCCTTCTCTTTATCGGAGGAGGTATCGCGCTTTTCATTTTCTCTGAAATGACTAACGGTGCTGGTGGTGGCCCCATCGGCCCCCTCGACCAGGCGATGGCCCGTATCGGTCAGACCGAGGTTGATCGGGTTGATTTTGAACGTACCCTGAGCGGTGTTTTCCGTGGTGGTGATGCCCTCCAGAACCGGGATCAACTTTTCAACTTCTACGTTAACGAAGGCCTGATTCTGAATGAAGCAGAAGCACTGGGAGTAACTGTATCTGATGAAGAAGAGCGTGAAATGCTCTTTGGGGCAACGCCAAGCCCATCCGTGCAGCAATTGGTTCGTGGCCGTGATGGCAACCTTGACCGGGCGATGCTTTCTCGTATCCAGGGTTACGTTGAATCTGGCCGTGGTGCCCTGCAGGAAGCTGCACAGGATCCGGTAAACCAACTCAACCCTAACCTGGCTACCCTTTGGGACTACACTGTTCGTCAGTCTGTGGCCAACCGCTTGCAGGAAAAGATCGTAGGCCTGGTGTCCAAGGGTATGTACGCGCCGAAATGGCAAGCTGAAACTTACGCTAACGAGCAGTTGCAAAGCCGCGATGTAGCCATTGTAAAGATTCCATTCGAAGAAGTGGATGATGCTGCAATCACTGTTAGCGACGAAGACCTTCAGGAATACATCGACGAAAACCGCAGCTTCTTTGAGAACCCCGAAGAAAGCCGCACCCTGACTTACCTCACCTTCCCGGTAATGCCAACTGCTGCCGATTCCGCTGGCATCCGTGAAGAGATGAACGAGATCAAAGCTGACTGGATGCGCGAAAACACGCCAGAGGGTGATTCTCTTTTTGCGGTTGCTAACCGTGGCTCTTACGCTCCAACTTACCAGACAGAAAGTGCTTTCAGTGAGATGATTACCGACGCGGTAATGAACCAGATGGAGCCAGGCACTATCTTCGGCCCATACGTTGAAGGCAATGCCATGAAACTGGTGAAGCTCATTGATCGTAAAGTGATGGCAGATAGTGCAAACATCCGTTTGATCGAGCGTCGCGCAATCACTCCTGATCAGGTGACAGAAGCCGAAGCGTTGATTGACAGCCTTAAGACGGTGCTGGATCGCAGCCCGGGTAAGTGGTCTGACCTGGCCGAGGAATTCAGCCAGAACCCATTCTCCAACAGCACTGGCGGTCGTCTGGATGCAGTTAAACCTGGTGAGCAGGTCCGTGGTGTAGATAACATCGTTTTCCGTACCGGATCTGTTGGACGTAGCTACAAGGTTGTTACTCCCGGTAGCATTTTTCTCGTTCAGGTGATCAACCGTAGCAGCTCAACCAGTACCCGCGCTAAGGTGGCTTACATCACTGAGCCAATCGTTCCTAGCAGCGAGACTGAGGATGCCGTACTTGCTGAAGCTCAAAGCTTCCTGGCCGGTAAGGAAAGTCTTTCTGACCTGCGCGCAGCCGCAGAAGCTGCCGGTATGGAAGTAAAGACTACCGGTCCGCTTGCACAAAGCAACTACGCACTCGAAGATCTTGGCTCCGGACAGCAGGTCCGCGACATGATGTGCTTCGCTTTTGGTGCTGACAAAGGAGAGGTTAGTGGTATCGCTTACACTTTCACTGACCCACAGTTGTTCTACGAAAACAACTTCGTTCTTGTAGGGGTCGAAGATATCGTTCCCGAAGGCCTTACTCCCGTAAGTGCTATTCGTGAGGCACTCACGCCAACGGTACGTAACCTGCAGAAAGGTGACATGATTGCCAGTGAGGTGTCTGGTAAAGATCTTGCTGGGATTGCCGCTCAGTACAGCGTAGAAATTGATACGGTGAAGAGTAACCCAACCCTGGTTAACTTGCCAGGCTTCGGTCGTGAGCCAAAGGTTGTTGCAGCCGCAGCCGCAGTTGCTACTGGCAGCCAGAGTGAAGCTATCGTTGGTAACAGCGGTGTGTTCTTTGTAGTGCCTGTTTCTGATGCAGCTGCCGGAACCAGCGGTAACCTCCCGGGTGCACGTCTGCAGCTCAACCTTGCTGCGCGTCAGCAGGTAATTGGTAGCTTGCTTCCAGCACTGCGCTCTACGGCTGATATTGAGGATGGCCGCCCGGCAATCGAATGTCAGTAATATAAATTACCCTTACTACCGGAGCTAATCCGTGGTATGTGAGCAAGCCCCGTGATCAACTGATCACGGGGCTTGCTGTTTTCTGGCGCTACGTAGGTAGAATAACCTGCCAGGCAGGAGTGAAAATGGGAGCTGCTGATCAGTAGCTGTGCCAAGACCGGGGTCTAGCCAATGGTTGTTCCTGCTCTCTTCTTAGAATCGGTTGGCAATACAATTAGCCCGTCGCACTTAGAATCTCCATTAAACGCCGTACTTTTGCGGCCGCTTGGGTTCCGGCCAGGGGCAGCGCCTCACGCGCTGCTGTTGAATCCGGTACTTACAGGCCATCGACTTTCGACTTTTGACTTCTGATCTCCCTTACTATGGCGCTCAAATGCGGTATTGTTGGACTCCCCAACGTAGGCAAATCCACCCTGTTTAATGCTTTAACTTCGGCTAAAGCCCTGGCAGCTAATTATCCCTTTGCCACTAAGGAGCCAAACGTTGGCGTAATCACCGTTCCTGACCCCCGCCTTGATAAGCTCGAAGAGCTGGTCAACCCGCAGAAGGTCATCCCCACCACGGTAGACATCGTGGACATTGCCGGACTGATCAAAGGTGCCTCTAAAGGAGAAGGCTTAGGAAACCAGTTTCTGGGTAACATCCGGGAAACCGATGCCATTATCCACGTAGTACGCTGTTTTGATGACGATAACGTAGTACACGTTGACGGTTCCGTTGACCCTGTTCGCGACAAGATGATCATCGACACGGAACTCATCCTTAAGGATATTGAGACCGTCGAAAAGCGTGTCGAGAAGTTCCGCCGTACTGCAAAATCAGGCGATAAGGAGAGCAAGAAAATGGTTGAGATCGGGGATGCATTGCTCGCTCACCTTGAAAGTGAAAAACCAGCGCGCAGCTTTGAGACTTCAGAGGAAGGAGAGGCTATTGTTGCCGACCTTTACCTGCTTACGGCAAAGCCGATCCTCTATGTTTGTAACGTTGATGAAGACAGTTTCCCTGCGGGAAACAAGCACACCGAAGCGTTCAAAGCCACCGCTGCGGAGGAAAACGCAGAGGTGATTCTGGTTTCTGCTCAGATTGAGGCAGAAATTGCAGAACTCGATACCAAAGAGGAGCGTGATATGTTCCTTGAAGAAATGGGGCTGTCTGAGCCAGGCGTAAACCGTGTTATTCGTGCCAGCTACAAGTTGCTCAGGTTACTTACCTACTTCACTGCCGGAGAAAAGGAGGTGCGGGCATGGACCATCACCGAAGGTACCAAAGCTCCCGGTGCTGCGGGGGTTATCCATACCGACTTCGAAAAAGGCTTCATCCGGGCAGAGGTTATCCATTACGCAGATTACGTTGAGTACGGCTCTGAAGCTGGTGCCCGCGATGCGGGCAAACTTGGCGTAGAAGGAAAGGAATATGTGGTTGAGGATGGTGATGTAATGCACTTCCGTTTCAACGTGTAAGTCTGTAAGTTAGGAGCATCTTTGTTTTTATGCTTTTATTGCTTTTGGGTTCGTACTGCGATAATCACGCCAGTACTCCAGCCCATTTTTGTCAGCGTGTAATCAGGACGGTTTTCGAGGTGTTGAATTAACCCCTCCACATGTTCCTCGTGCCCAACAGGCCAGTTGGGCTGGGTAGCCATGTCGTCAATTACGTAGTAACCACCCACCTTGATTTTAGCAAGGATGTCATCGGTTTCGCTATACTTGCCAGGCCAGGCATCAGCAAAAACCAGGTCGAATTCCGGTCCGTCATACTGATGGATCCAATCAGTACCATCCTGACAAACAAAACTAACCCCGGGGTTGGAGCCAAATACTGACCGGGAAAAATCAGTTAATTGCTGGTCATTATCCACCGTGATCAGGCTGGCGGCTCCCCTCAGCCCGTCAATCATCCAGGCAAGGGATAGTCCGATACCAGTCCCTAGTTCTAGGAAGTGCCCGCCAGGCTTGCTGCTGATCAATGTTTTCAGCAAGGTTCCGATATAAATGTCGGAGGGCATGGTGAAACCAATTTCTTCAGACTTGGCGAGCAGCTGAGGGTATACAGTCGGGATATCCGGAATAAGCTTATCGTTCATGTTGGCGGTTTATCCGCAAACAACGGCCACGAAATGCTTCGACCAATTACAAAATTATTGGTTTTACGGTGCTCAGGCCTTCCTATTCTTCATAACTGATAGTAGTGAACAGCGCGGGAGTCAGGTAACTGTGTTCCCACTCCCCGTGTTCCCTCCGGCTCAAGCCGTGGCTCTTACCCGTTTTGGCCTTGAAGGCAAAGCTTCCGTATTCGCCAATTACTTCCAGCAAGCGGAAAGTCACTACAAAGTCCCCGTCTATCCATAAGTTTTGGGGCAGTAGGTCTACCTTGATGAGTTGCCCGACCTCTTCGCGGGCCAGACTGACAATTACGCGTTCACGCAGTAGTTGCTCCTTGATTCTCCGCTTGCGAAAGGCGTATACATTGATGTCCAGAATAATGGTGTCGGCATCCATGTCCTTCACCTTTAGTTCCACAGTATCCAGACGACAGCGTTTTTTGGGCCGGATAATCGGCCCTGCTTCGAGCAGCCTTGGGGCTGTTCTGACGCTTTGCTGAAAAGTAGCATTTAGTACTCCTTCCAGGCCAAGGCGTTTTTGCCGGAGGCGCATACGTTTGTCCGCTACCTGGATTTCCGCCAAAGTATATACCTCTTTCGGGAGGACAACCGGAGTATCAGACATCGCTAATTGGGTAAGTTCACGATGATTTTTGCGGATAGTTTTATGTCCTACAGCTGAGAATACTACGCTGGTGGAGTCTGGCAGACCAGTAAAGTCTGCGGAAAAGCCACCTTGTTTATCTGTGATCAGGCCTTTTTCTACGGATGGTGTGAAAACCGTCGTGTATGGAATTGGCCGGCCCTCATTATCCTGAACGGATAGCCTTACCGTTTGCGCAAGAATAAAGCCAGAGTTTAGGCAAAGCGCGATAATGATGATTGTGGTTTGTAAGTGTTTATGCATCGTAAGCCTGATTTAATGGCCGTCCCAAAACCTGAAGCATGTAGCAGTGCATTTAGGCTTAAGAGACGGCCATCAATTGCGCTCTTTGCGGGCGGCGCAATTGTAATCGGCTGGAGAAGGAAATGTTTGTACTCCCCGCGGTCACCAGCGGTGAAAATTGTGACGAGGCTATTTTTGTGACCAGCAAAGCAAAAAACGTAGGCATGGCCACCGTCACGGCGAGGCTTTTTAACGCAGGTGGGGGCGAAAAGAGTCCGTCAAAAATCATCCGGGGTGGCCGAGGAGAGTATAGCGTACTATTTTTTACGCCAACCTCCCATGATGCCACCAATGACGGCAAACAGAACGATGTAGTAGCTGCCATCGATCATACTCAGAACGGTCGGATCCGCCGAGAAGCGGTTGCCTACGTAAGAAGTGAGTAAGGGTACAATCCCCACAATCGCTCCCAGCGTAGCGCCGCCAGCAAAACTGGTACGGTTGGTTTGTACTACCAGCCAATTCATGATCAAGCCATAGATCACCATGCTCACGGCATTAATAATCATAGGAGTGACGGGGTCCAGCGTAATGGGTTCGCCGTATTTGAACACGGCCTCTCCTTCTGTTTTTAGACCTGGACCGGAGAAGCCCACGGCTTCAGACCATAGATCCATGAAAAAGGCGCCGTACCAAAGAAAGCCGATGAACATACCGGCAACGGTTACAGCCACAAGAGCTAACCAGTTTATTTTTGTTTGCATGATGCGTGTATTTAGTGTTGGTAAATGTATTCTTTTTTTCGTCCGTTTGAAAGTTTGAACAAGTAAAAGTGTAGTCATCGCCACGCTTCTGGAGGGAGTGTCGCGGCCAAGCCACCGTAACCAGTTGTTCAGTTTAGTAGGCTGATGAGGGTAGGTGAGGCAGGTGTTTTGGTTTTTAACCCGTTACTTATAGAAAACGCAGCAACATGCTGCTGGAGCGAGTAGTCATTTGGGCGCGTTCGCAGGTGTAATGAAATGGTGGGTAAAGCGGTGTGAAACAGGAGGCTCTCAAAAAACTGTGCGATATTTTTACTGTTTTTCAATCAGTTATAACTTCGGAAAGAGAAAATAACTTGGAAAAGGCTTGTTTGAGAAAACTTATCCTCCTACCTTTGCAGCCGCTTAAGTCGACGCCTCCGGTGGAGTGTCGTGAATTTGGGCGATAACGCTAATAAAATTAAGTAATTCAGTGGATACACTAAGCTACAAAACCAAGTCGGCCAATGCCGCATCGGTGGAGCGTAAGTGGTACGTGATTGACGCGGAAGGCGAGGTTGTAGGTCGTTTGGCCAGCAAAGTTGCCGCTATTCTTCGTGGTAAGCACAAGCCTGACTTCACCCCTCACTTCGATAATGGCGACCACGTCATCATCGTAAATGCCGACAAGGCACGTTTCACTGGCGCAAAGCTTACCGATAAGGTTTACCTGCGTCACACTGGCTACCCGGGTGGTCAGCGTGCTGCTACGCCACGTGATCTCTTCGCTAAGAAGCCAGAGCGTGTACTGGAGATGGCCATCAAGGGTATGCTTCCTAAGACCAAACTCGGTCGGGCGCAACTCAAGAAGCTTCACCTCTACGCTGGTGCTGAGCACCCACACACCGCTCAGAAGCCAGAGGAACTCAAATAATTAATCATTCCTGATGGTGGTTCTTATCTCCTTGACTAAGTACTGCCAATCAGCTAATAATAAATCAGATGGAACAGATTAATACCATCGGCCGGCGTAAGGCTTCAGTAGCCCGCGTGTACCTTTCACAGGGCACTGGAAAGATTACGATCAACGGCAAGGAGTACAAAGAGTACTTCCCCCAGAACCACATTCAGTTGAAAGTAGTACAGCCTTTCAAGATTATTGAGGTGGACAACGCTATCTACGACATCAAAGTGAACGTTAGTGGTGGTGGCATCAAAGGTCAGGCTGAAGCGATTCGCATGGCAATTAGCCGCGCACTGGTAAAGCTCAACGAAGACTTCCGCAGCCCACTTAAGCAGCAGAAAATGCTCACGCGTGATGCACGTGTCGTGGAACGTAAGAAGTACGGTAAGCCTAAGGCCCGTAAGAGCTTCCAGTTCTCTAAGCGTTAAACCGTTGTTTCAATTGTTGCAAGGTGGCAGTCGTGGACTGCTTGCCCCGAGCAACAACTGCATCTTTAAATTACTAATCGTCAAGGGCCACTCTGGTCCACGACTTTCAATAAAAAACACATGGCTACTAAGCCCACTACTCAGGAGCTGCTCGACGCTGGTGTTCACTTCGGCCACCTGCGCCGGAAGTGGAACCCCAAGATGTCTAACAACATCTTCGGCGAGAAGAACGGTATCCACCTCATTGATCTTAACCGCACCCTGGAAGGTATGGAGCGCGCCGGAAACGCCGTTCGCCAGATCGCCCGCGCCGGAAAGAAGATCCTTTTCGTTGCAACCAAAAAGCAGGCACGTGATATTATCACCAGCGCTGCCAGCGAAGTAAACATGCCTTACGTTACCGACCGGTGGCAGGGTGGTATGTTGACCAACTTCAACACCATTCGCCGCTCTATCCGTAAAATGCAGAACATCGAGCGTATGCTTGGTGACGGTACCCTGGATAGCGTAACTAAGAAGGAGCGTCTTACCCTCACGCGTGAGCACGAGAAGATGAACAAAGTACTTGGTGGTATCGCCGATATGGGCCGTATCCCCAACGCTATCTTCGTTGTTGACATCGTACACGAGCACCTCGCAGTTGCCGAAGCTAAGAAGCTCAACATGCGTACGTTCGGTATCGTGGATACCAATGCTGACCCAACCAGCGTTGACTACGCTATCCCCGGCAACGATGACGCAAGCAAGTCCATCAAAGTTGTAATCGACTACCTCGTCGAATGCATCAAGCAAGGTCTCGCAGAAGCAAACGAAGGCAAAGAAGCAAAAGCTAGCTCCGGCGAAGCTGCTGCTCCTGCCGCTGAATAAATCCGCAATCCGGGAACCAGGCATCGGTATCCGCCGTAACGCCTGGTTCCCGAATGCAGGTTTGTCCACCCTCCGGCAGGGAGGTTAAAACTGCCAACATACCCCAACTCCTACAACATATAAAACTAGACGCACTATGGCTATTTCCGCCAAAGACGTAAAGAAACTACGGGACATGACTGGTTCCGGCATGATGGATTGTAAGAAGGCATTGGCTGAGGCTGATGGCGACTTCGACAAGGCCATCGAAATCCTGCGTAAGCGTGGTGAAAAGGTTGCTGCTAAGCGTGGTGACCGGGACGCAAACGAAGGTGCAGTTATCGCCCTGATCAACGATGCTAAAGACTACGGTGTAATCATTCGTCTCAGCTCTGAGACTGACTTCGTTTCTAAGAACGATGACTTCGTTGCTTTCGCTAAAAAAGTAGCTGCGATTGCGCTGGAGAACCGTCCAGCAGACCTCGAAGCATTGATGGCACTTCCGATGGAAGGTGACCTTACCATCCAGGATAAAGTGACCGAAATGGTAGGTAAAATCAATGAGAAGATCAACGTTACTGCTTTCGAGCAGGTTGAAGCTCCTCTGGTAGCTGACTACATCCACTCTGGTAACCGTGCCGGTGTACTTGTTGGTCTGAGCCTTAACTCTGACGATGCTTACGCTGCTGGCCGTAGCGTTGCTATGCAGGTTGCTGCCATGAAGCCAATGGCTCTTGACAAAGGAGATATCGACCAGGCTACTCAGGACAAAGAGATCGAGATCGCTAAAGAACTCGCTCGTCAGGAGAACAAGCCAGAGGCTATGCTTGACAAGATTGCCATGGGCCGTCTCAACAAGTTCTTCAAGGAGAATACATTGGTTAACCAGCAGTTCGTGAAGGACAACAAGAAAACCGTTAAGCAATTCCTGGGCAGTACTCAGGATGGTCTCGAAGCTGTAAGCTTCAAGCACGTCGCGCTGGTATAATCCATCAGTTGCTTACTGCTGCTTCATGTAGCAGTTGTATTAGCCCTCCGTTTCACTGGCTGTGACGGAGGGCTATTTTTGTTTGGCATAGCCCCATTCGTAGTCTGAACGCTCGTTGAAGGATAACCTTGCCACTACTTTTGGTGGACGTCAGGAAGATGAACGGGTTGGAAAGTCCCCTCCGGCATCGGAAGGACATCATCTCAAAGCCCTTAATGGTCGGCAACTGAATGGTCTATTGGCTCGATCCTGATGGTTACCACTGTACCAGTATGCCTGTTTTCCGGATGTAAGTCCTCCGTAGTAATTAATAAGTTGGTGTTCCCTTCCTCCCGAAGCAAGAGACGCCGCTCCTCCATAATCTGCGTTGCCCGTGAGATATGGTCCTTGGGTCCTTCATGTTGCTGTGCAGCGATTTTACGCCCAACGCCGTTATCTGAAACCCGACAGACAATGACCTCGTCGTCATCTGGATCTAAAACGATATCCACAGTAAGTTGCCCACCACTTTCGAGCGGAACGAGCCCGTGGTTGATGGCGTTTTCTACCAGCGGCTGTAGTAGTAAAGAGGGCACTTCGTCCATTCCTTGTTCGAGGAGGGGGTCAACATTAATGCTGTAGGCAAATTTCCCGCGAAACCGCAGTTGCTCGAGGCGGATATAGCGCTCCAGTAACTCAACCTCATCTTTGATGGAGGTGAAACGCCTACGTGAAACTTCCAGGAAAAGGCGCATCAGGCGGGTGAAGTCGTGCAGGTAATTGGCGGCTTGCTCTGGCTTTTCGGCATAGATGAAATCCCGGATGGCGTTCATCGCATTGGAGATGAAGTGTGGATTCAATTGCTGGCGAAGGGTCTTGAGCTCCAGTTCCTGGACCCTTCTTTTATTGCGCTGTTCTTTCAGTAAGATGCGCTCCCTGAGCTTGATGTAGAACACGACGGCTAGGACCACGAGCAAAAGAATTACACCGTAGAAGAAGTTGGTTTTATACCAGGGTTTATGAACGATGATTTTTAGTTGTGTTGGGGCACCGGTAGAGCGGCCGGACCCATCGATGGCCCGGATGTTCAAGGTGTAATTCCCCGGAGCCAACTGGGTATAACGCACTGATGGCGTTGTTACCGGCGCACGCCATTCGTTATCAAGGCCCGTGAGTTTGGTTTGGTAGCGTGGAGGATTACGGTCGGAATAATCAGGAATTGTAAAGTCGATGGAGAAGTAGGCCACTGACGGAATAATCTCAAGGCGCTGGTCAATATGGTGGTGTAGCGCTTCCGTTTTTTCGTAGCCAATGTCTTCGTCAAGAAACCGCGTTCTGAGGAGGATCACTTCGTATGGACTTGTATCCCGGGCTAAATCTTCCGTAAGGAAGGAGGTGAAACCATTGATACCTCCGGCATACCACCGTTGATCGAACGCATTGAAAAACAAAGAGGTGGTATTGAATTCATTACTGGGAAGACCATCAATACGGGTAAACCTGCTGCCAACTCCCGCATCCGGGCCATGAAAAGACAGTCCGTTGAACGTAGTAATCAATAGGTAGTCTTCTGGCGTCTTCGCCATGGCGGCGATATCATTACTTGGTAGCGGCAGGAAATTGCCCGACTGCGTAACTGGGTTGCCATCTTCAGGGACACCGCCGGCAAAAACAAACTCCGAAGTCTCAGGAAAGAAGCGCTGAATGCCTCGCTTGAAAGTGCCGAGAAGAAGATCACCCTTTTCTCTCAGTATGATGTCTACTATCTCCGTTGAATAGCCTTCGGCCATCTGATGCAGGTATAGACTGTCCGTATCCGGATGGTATTCATATAAGCCCGTAAGGGTGCCGATCCAGATGCATTGTCGACTGGAGTCAAATATGGCTGTTTTAGGGTAGCTCTCAAGGTTAAATTCTGGGCCGGCAGGCAACACCCGTTCAAAGCGACCTGGTGCCGGGGTGAAATAATACAGGTTGCCTTTCTCGCCTCTGGTACCTTCGGTGAGCAGTAGTAATTCCTGGTCAGTTCTCCCTGGCATCATCCAGCGAATACGCTGGTTTACGTCGGGTAGGGTCCATTGGGTCCATTGGTCTGTGTCCGGTTTGTACCGGTAGACGTGCGCGGTATCAGCCAGGTTCAGCACGCAACTACTGCCAAAAATATCACCGTGGAAGTTGAGCATGTTGGTGCCACAGCCAAAGTTGTTAATTACCTGGCCAGAGTTGTCTACCATCACCAGGGTGTCGAGGCTTAGGTCAGACTGATTTACCCTGAACCAATAAGGCTGCTGGGTATCTTTATTTGTATAGACATTCCCATTGTCATCAGCTGTAAACCCTCGCATGACGTGCCCAAATTGCCCGGAACGGACTTCCGGATCGTAGAGGTAGTTACGAAAAGGGTTGGGCTGGTTTTCGGGGAAATTGATGCGGTAGAAACCACCATGCGTGGAATACTCGATGCTTTGGAAAAAGTCGTCACCACTTATATTTAGCAAGCGATTTTCGATGTCAATGATCCAGTCCAGAGGCCTAACCACCTCATCATGATAGCTGATCAGCGCTGAGAGCCGGAGACGATTCGGGTGAATGTTACCGAAGATCAGATGGTGGTTAAGGTCCTCAAAAATCAGGTTGACAGTCTTGCCGCCAGGGAGCTCTGGCCCGCCAGTCAGGACGCGGCTTCCGCGTTGTTTTTTGAGTAGGCCACCGGGAGTACCGAACCAGATGGTTCCCGCCCGGTCAGCATGAATCGTGAGGGAATCAGCAGTAGCAGGTAAGGGGATAGATAGTTGCTCGCCGTGATAGCCTTCATCTAATTCGTTTGCCGCTAATCGCAGTAGGAGGTAACTGTCCTCATTGGCGTCAACGAGTAGGTCCCCTGGGGAGACTTCTGCTTCAAGGTGATGGACAATCTCTGCTGGTCGGTTGGGATGGAAGCGGTAAATGAAGCCTCCTTTTGCAAAGTATAACGGGGCGCCTTTACGGTGGCTAGCACCTGCGTACGCGCCCAAAAGCTGTTTCCCCAAACGTGCTCCGGTCGCAGTCAGGAGGGTGGGGTTTAAGATCTCAACTGAATCAGGATAGCGGTTAGGAATAGTATAAAGCAGGCTGTCTTCGTTGAGCGCAAGTGAGCCATCAAAGTTCTGGAAAATCTTGGAAAAAGTTGATATCTGCTGACCGTCGTAACGGCATATTGCAGTTGCAGTGGTGATCCACTGAATGTTATTTCGGTCGTGGGCAGTAGATAGCACGGACCGGTGAGGAAGTCCCTCTTTTAGTTCGTAGTGCTTTACGTGAGGCCTGGAAAATAGGCCCTCCTGACCGTCCGCAATTGCCGGAAGGGCTACAAACAAAAGTGTCGTAGCAAAAATGAAAACCAACCTGATGCCCATATTAAATAACGCTGATTCTAATCCTGATGGCCGTTGAATAATGCACAAATTAACCCTTTATCCCTACATTTGCCGAGCATAGTATGGCTATCTTATGACTGCACTTTTGATTGATGATGAACCTGCCGCAATCACGTCGATGCGTAAGATCCTGCAGACTGCTTGCCCGGAAATAACTGTTTTGGGGAGTGCAGGAGACGTTGGCGAGGGGTTGTTGAAAACAGAGCAGCTAAGGCCGGAGCTCATCTTTCTGGACATTAAGATGCCCAGTGGTACCGGTTTCGATTTGGTCAGAAAAATGGAAAAGGGTAACCGCCCCGAAATTATTTTTGTCACCAGCGACGATAGTTTTGCGATGCAGGCGATCAAAGTTGCGGCCATGGGCTATCTCGTCAAACCGGTGGATGCCCACGAGTTAAAAGTTGCTGTCGAAAATGCCAGTCAAAGAATCCGGCAGAAGAACAGTGAAGTACGCCTGGAGGCATTGCTGGCCAACCTGGAAACTAACGAGTATGCCCGCAAGAAGGTGGGGATACCTTCTGAGCAAGGCCTAGAATTTATCGCTGCCGGCGATATCATTTACTGCGAAGGAGAAGATGGCTACACCCGCATTCATATAACGGGACAAGCGTCACGCCTATCATCCTATAGCATCGGGGAATACCGCAAACTGTTGGCGCCATTCAATTTTTTCGCCGTGCATCGCTCCTTTTTGGTCAATAGAAGTCACGTTCAAAAACAGGTCCGTTCCGGAAATGTTATTCTGTCTAACGGCTTGGAGATTACGGTTAGCCGCCGGCGTAAAGAAGTGGTCAATAACTGGTTGAAAGATTAATCCTGCACCTTTCAGGTCATCCTTTGTTTGCTGGCTCATATTTTTTTCTGCCGCTCCTCTTATCATACTCACCGTTTATCGGATGGGCGTTGCTCAGGAGCTGGCCAAGTTTATACATTTGGCGTACCGCTAAACAAGATGAAATAACCCCTGACCCTATTTTCAAAGCTAATCCCGTGATACCCATCTGAGAGATTGAATTGCACAACGCAAACGAAATTAATACTTGAACGCAGATTTTGAAATTCACCATGATAGCCATTTAGAAACCCGCACTTACTCTAAGTGCGGGTTTCGTTTTGTAATACCTTCGGGGATTTGTGCCTGGTAGGCCATTTACTCAGGCTACCTTTGGACCATAATCCATACTGCCTGTGTTTACAAAACTTGTGATCAAAGTCGGAACCAATGTCCTCACTCGCCCTGACGGACGTCTGGACATAACCAACATCAGTCACCTTGTTGATCAAATCGCCACGCTTAAAGCAAGAGGCATCGCATTGGTGCTTGTGTCTTCCGGTGCCGTTGGTGCTGGCCGTGAATTGTTAGATATGGCTGAAGATACGGGGGAAGTGGCTCGCCGTCAGGTGCTTTCTGCTATTGGGCAGGTCCGTCTGATGGAGCTTTACCGGCAATTATTTGCCGGACACGGGCTGCATTGTGCTCAGGTATTAGCAACGAAAGGGGACTTCAGAGATGACCGGCATGCCGATAATATGTTGAACTGTTTTCAAGCACTTCTACGGGATAATGTGGTCCCGGTTGTTAACGAGAATGACGTGGTGGCAGTGACGGAACTGATGTTTACTGACAATGACGAACTCGCTGGCCTGGCTGCCCGCATGCTTGCTGTTGATGCCCTGGTCATTCTCTCCAGTGTAGATGGTTTATTTGACGGCCCGCCGCACGCCGCGTCCAGTAAATTAATCCCAGAAGTAAAAGCCGGTGATGAGGGTGTGCTCAGCTTCGTACAGGAAGAGAAAACATCTTTTGGACGGGGAGGAATGGCCACCAAACTGCGCATTGCAGCGGAAACAGCGGCAGAAGGAATTCCGGTGCTGTTGGGAAATGGGAGACGCCCGGAAGTCTTGTTGCAATTGTTACGAAATGAGTGGGCGGGGACGCGGGTACACAGTTAGGACCAAGAAGCACTGGTCAGCTACGCGGCTTAGCCTGGGTTTTCCTACCTTGTCCGAATGCGCTACCTTAAATACTTTTTATTCCTGATCGCGGCAGTAGTAGTGCTACTATTGCTACTTCCCAGCCCGATCGAGCCAGTTGCTCTGAATTTTCCTAATAATGACATCGGGACTGGAGAGCCTTTGCCCACCATTGAGCTACTAGCTCAAGAAGAATGTTTTGGGTGTGAGGATATCTCCCTGAACCACTCCGGCTTCCTGTATACAGGTAACAAAGACGGCCGCTTGCTGCGTGTTCCCCTCTCCACCGACTCTGCAGCGTCGGAGACCATTGTCCAGTTCAAAGGGAGGCCTCTGGGGCTTGAGGTGATTGGCGACTCTCTCGCATGGGTCTGCGTTGAACAGGAAGGACTAGCGCGCGTGGACTTGCGTACCAAAACCTACGACATCCTGGTCAACAGCTTTCAGGATACCACCTTTCAGTTGATCGATTACCTGGACCTTGATTCCCTGGGCAGGGTCTATTTCACGGACGCTTCGGATCGGTATAGTGACGAAGACTTACAACTAGATGTTCTGGAAGGTAACCCAAATGGTGCCCTCTACCGGTATGATCCTGTAACGGGAGAAAACATCCGGCTGCTGGATAATCTTCACTTCGCCAATGGCGTAGCTCTGAGCCCGGACCAAAAGTATTTGCTGGTTAACGAAACCGCAGGGTTTCGCGTCCGGAAATATTGGTTAGCAGGACCACAGGAAGGGCAGAATGAGATTTTCATTGAGGGGTTGCCCGGTTGGCCTGATGGCATCAGCCTGGGTGATGATGGCTTGTACTACCTGACACTGATCAGTCCCCGGACGGGCATGCACGACTTTATTTTACCGCGCCCCTGGACGCGGAGCCTGGTCACAAAATTCCCTCGGGCACTCTGGCCGGCGCCGATCCGGGCCAACCACATCCTGGGACTGAATGCCAGCGGGGAGGTGGTACATAACTGGCAGGACGCTTCGCCGTCCTTTTCCGGGATCGCCAGTGTAGAACGAGTTGGAAATACCTTGTGGTTTGGCACGTTAAATGATCGCGGGGTTGGCCGTTGCGAGCTTCGGTAAACCGGGCCTTTGATATACCATAAGAGATTGATATTGAAAAAGCGATACTACCTGCTGTTGTTCCTTGGCATTACCTTCTTGCTGCGTGGAGTAATCTACCGCCTGTGCGTGAACTACGAGCGGGTGGGACAACGGGAATTGTCCGTACTGCCTGAGGGGCCACTGAAGACAGCGGTTGCCAGGTGGGCTACAGCCCACCCGCAGGCTAGTGTGCGGCAGATCACCCGCTTTGCCGCGCGCCAAACGGCGCGGCAACTGAGCTTCGTCTCCCGTAGTACTCCCAGTGGTCCGGCACAAACAGTAACCTTGCGGGTAGCCCACTGCGTTGGGTATTCCCGACTTTTTGCGGCAGTTGTGACGGAAGTTCTTACTCACCTGCCTGCCGAGCACCAATTGGAACAACAGCACTATGTTGGTCAACTGCACCTGTGGGGCTATAACCTTCATGGGCTCACGGACAGCCCGTTCTGGGCGGACCACGACTTCAACTGCGTCTCGGACAGTAATTCCAATGTGGAAATATGTGTAGACCCAACGCTGTACGATTATCTGGGTGTCCGTAGGGTTATAAGCCGGTAGGTGTCCTAATCGTAAATATCAATCCTCAGGATGCTCCCTTACGTTTACTGGTTCAACGGGCTGGGGCGCCGCTGTTACCTGTGTCGATGCATTGTGGACAGGATCTACACTACCAATTTCAACGTTTTCGAGTTTCTGTTCTAAAGCATGCAGTGAACGCCAGTCAGCGTAATTCCAGGACCTCCAGTCTGACCATGAGTGATAGGAAGACAGGCTTTTTACGTGAAGGTGCATTTGAGCTTCGGGATGATCCAGCAGGAGAAAGGTGTTGCGTCTGTCGAGGCCGCTCCGCAGGTAATCCCAGTCTATCGTTGCTGCCGTCTGGGCGCTAATATTATACCTCGTGATCACGCTACTCCAATTGACGGCTCCGAAGGCCAGTAGTAACAGCCATGCTGCTATCCCGTTAGTCTGAAGAAGGTAGGTAAGGGAGAGCTTTTGGTCAATTTTGCGGAGCAGGGTGAACAGGCCAAAAAGGATAAGCAGTAGCACAAAGCCCACAATAACGCGCCCTCCTGCCAGGCCGTACGCATCGATGTAGTGGTAATTACGGATGCCTACGGACAGCGCTAATACGGCGTTTTGAGCCAGCCATAGGCGGGCGAGGGGGCGTATCAAAGGTGCATTAGCCAGAAAATTCAAGTTGCCCCGAAAGTAGTATAGCACTACGAGCATCGCCAGCCCGATCGAGAAAGTCAGGTTCCAGGTGCCGACGTGCACGTAATGACTGAGGGTAGCTGCGGACAGGGAATCCGCAGGTAGCCAGACGAATGCCAGGTCCGTTACGTTCACAATAGTGATCAGGGTGTTGAGGAGAACAAAGGTGATCACTGCCTGCCGGTACTGACCACGAAGCGCTAATGTCTTACGTGAGGAAACAGGTTTTTCTCGAGTTACAGATTGATCCATTACTCGGACCGGTACCTGCTCACGGCAATAGCGTTTGCGCCGCAATTTATCCTGAAAGCCTGATTGATGAAGGACTAAACGGGACGATTGTAGACGACTAAAAAAGAGCGGGATCACCAAAAGAAGGCCAAAAAAGAAAAGGAACAGGACCCAAAAGGTGGTTGGGCCAATCGAAATATAGCCAAGGTTGTCCAGTAGTTTTTCAGCCATAGCTCCCAGGATACTATTGCCTAACAGGTAAAAAAGAAGGAAGGGCGTAAGAATGATCAGCGGAAGTCCCGCCTGACGGAGCCATTTACTAAGCTGATAGCGCTCAGGATGTTTCGCCTCTAGTGTCGCTTGCTGATATTGTTTGCGGTGGGAAAGCCATTGGATCGGGCCGCGTAAAAGGCTTATTAATCCTAGTAGCAAACCATACCATACAAAACGGAGTTCCCGCGCCTGGGCGAAGCCCAGGACAAGCAGATACGTCAAATGGTGCGCAAAAATCGCTTCCCGGCCGTGTACTATGATCACCGAAAGGGCGGCAAAGAGGAGGCCGCCAACCGACCAGATGAAGTTCTTGTTCCGCGCCAGTTCCGGGCGACATTTCAACGCAGCTATAATGATAAGTGCGTCAAAGAGAAGTAGGTTGATACCCATTTCGGCATGGTAGAACAGGACGGCATAGACGATACCTGAACAGAACAGGAACAGGGTAGGGTAGATAGTATTAGTTGTTTTTTTCATTTGTAATAGTTCTTTGTTTTTCAAAGTTTTTAGGCGTGAGATATCCAGCTAATCATCTTTAGCCAAGAAACTATCTATAAAACTAGCCCCTAACCCCTAGCTCCTAACCCCTAGCTCCTAGTTCCTAGCCTCTAGCTCCTAGCCCCTCTAGCCCCTAACCCCTCTAGCTCCTAGCCCCTCTAGCTCCTAGTTCCTAGTTCCTAGCCCCTAGTTATCCACTAATTTAATGAACTGCTCAAGTTCGGCCAGGTGGGCTTCGAAAGCTTTTCGCCCGTGTGGAGTTGCACGATAGCTGGTCTTGGGTTTGTCGTTGACAAACTTTTTCTCTACTTCGATCTGTTCTTCCTTCACGAGGGCCTTGAGGTGACTGGCAAGGCTGCCATCAGTTAGCTCAAGGGTGTTGCGCAGGGAGACGAAGTCGACCCATTCTTCAACCATCAAAATGGCCATAATGCCCATTCTGGTACGGTGATTGAACAACTTGTTTAGTCCACCGATGGAAATCTTGCTTTTTGAGGAGAGTAGGTCTTTCATTTGGTTTCGTATTTGCGGTACATCCAGAGGCCATAGATAATGTGTAATAAGCCAAAGCCAAGGGCCCAGAAAAGTAAGCCATAGCCGATAAAGAAACAGGAGATCAGGCCTAGCGTGATCTCAAGATAACCGAGGTAGCTCAATTCCTCCTTGGCGTAGCCACTACCGTTGAGTAGTGCCAGCCCGTAAAAAATCAGCGTAGTAGGGCCAATAAACCCACCATGTTCGTGGTAGATCAGGGCGAGACTGAAGATCCCTCCAACCACCAGCGGTACGGCAAGGTGAAACAGTAGCTTATAGGTTTTCTTGTCCAGTATCTTCTGTCCCATGCGGCGGGCCCTTCGGACCGTAAAAAAATAGCCGCAAAAGGCTGCCCCCAGAAATATGAATGTAGCGGTCAGAACAAGGAATGGAATAGGAGCAATGCCCCACGGATGGGCGGTTGTCAGGCCCAGTGTCCGGCTGATGAATACCAACTCTTGCCCGGCAGCCCATTGGTAGGCGACTGTCAGCGCACAACCCAGCAGGGCAAAAAGCCCTGCCCCGATACCGGACAAACCACTAAGACCAATAAAGTAGCTACTTCGCTCCATCAAGGATCGAATCTGGCGCAGGTCACTAATCGGGGTAGAAACGTTTTGGGACATGTAGGACTTTGAACGTCAAAGTTAAGCGCTTAGTATCACAAAGTCAAACCCGTGGGGTTTATAGATGGACGGTAAGTCCGAGGAGGAGCGACCGCATTGTCGCATCAGGCCCTTCGCGCGTAAATCTTGGTTCGAGTTGTCGGGCAATAGTGTTTTGCCGCACGTACTGGGTTTCGCTTACTCTATTAACTCCAGTAGTTTGTTGGATTTGTAAGCGTAGGGTAAGCCAGGACTTAAGCTTGTACCCAAAAGTGAGCGTTGCCGCCGGGTTGAATTGGCGTGATAGTTTTTGACGCTCAAAAAAACGATCATACCGGACTTCTTCCAGTTTCCAGAGGGTATTGGTCGTACTTTGATATAAAGCAGTTTCCGCTGGAGAAGGATAGTATTTATGCTGAGTAAGTTTCCCCCGAACGTCATAGCGAAGCTGTATACCAGGCGAAAGGCTAAATCTGCCTTGTTGTAAGCTAAGTCCGGTGCCAACATACACTATGGTGCGGTTGAACACGAAGCGATCGTTTGTCCAAATGCAATCACAAAGTGGACCTTCTCCCTGAAAGTCGTCTACGATCTTCGTGCTGATAAATTGCGCCGTATTTGTGTAGCTGGCCCTGGTTACCCCTCCCGAAAAAAGTAGCTTCAGGCTGGTGGCCAATGGCACTGCCCGCTCTGCTTCGAAACCGAACTGCAAACCCGCTGCCCGGTTTTTCTCAGGAAAACCAGCAAGGCCAGCATTTACACTAATACGCCAGTCCTGAGCCGAAACCGACATGTTGTTACACAGCAGGACTAACAATATTAAACAGGCGAAAAGGTGTTTCATCGGACCGCTTTATTGGTCAGACGTTTGTTCTTTGCGGAACGTTGGTGAATACCCGGACGAAAAGATTAATCCTGTTCCGTACTAATACTACCTCCGTTGATTAGCTTGCTGATACCTTTGTAGTTGTTTGTCACATCTTCCTACTCCGAACGGGAGTTAAAAAATAGCTTCATGACCCTCCTGTATTTCGTTTTCGGGACTGCAACCCACAATCATCTTCAGGCCAATTTTGCCATTTTAAGCTGGTTGGCTCACGGCGATTGTATCGACCGGATCGTCGTGCTTACCGATGCTCCGGAATTTTACCGTTTTATCGACGATGAGCGGGTTGTTTTGGAAACAACCAACCGGGCACAGCTGGATGAGTGGGAAGGACCACACAAATTTTTCTGGCGGGTCAAAATCAAGGCCATCGAAGCAGTAGCAGCAAAGTATCCCGATAGTCACGTTTTTTATCAGGACGCTGACACCTTCTGTTTCAATGACCCCCAGCGATTGAAGGACCTTTTAGATGCAGGGAATAACCTCATGCATGCTCGCGAAGGAGCACTTGCTGAACTGCCAACATCAACCGAACGGAAGATGTGGAAGCAGGCCAAGGGAAATACTTTTGGAGGCGTCACCATCAACGCCAACCACAACATGTGGAATGCAGGCGTCGTCGCCATTGCTGCAGACCAGATTCCGGCAGTTGTCGCAACAGCACTCGCCATTTGCGACGATATGTGCGCGGCCGGCGTCACCCGCCGGTTGGTCGAGCAATTCGCCTTGTCCGTTGCCCTCGGGACAACACAACCAGTACTTCCCGCAAATGGAACCGTAGGGCACTATTGGGGAAATAAGGAAGGGTGGAACCCGCTCATCAATGCTTTTTTCCTACGGCATCACCTGCAGCAATCTACATACTCCCAGCAGGTGGCCGAATTGCGCTCCTTTGATTTTTACCAGATTCCGATTTACACTAAATCCTCCAGTACACAGACGAAGCTTACAGGCTTGGTAGATAAGTTATTTGCCAAAAATATGGTCACCTTTGCCGCCCGCCAGGTGGATGGCTCGGAACGTTCTGAACGGGTACTGGCCAAAAAAGTAAAGGCATAGCCTGTTAGACGTTAATGACTGTCTAACAGACTTGACAATCACGGGAGATTAGAGCATGATAGTCAGCAACAGGCATTGTTGCCTCATCCATACCTGATGGTAAAACAGTAGGCTGCTACAGCCGAATGCGTAAGACGAGGTACCCCTGGGCAGTCCTGGCATCTTCTTCCGTCGTGGCGACTTCAACGAGCTCGCCGCTGGAGCGGGTAAACTGATAGTAATTGGTAAGGATGTACTTGGTCAACCCGGCCTGGTAGCCGAGACCAACTCCCAGTTGTTTGTTAAGGGCAAAATCAATTTCTGCGCCGGCCCGCAGTTGGAAAACGGAATTGTAGCGCAGGACTCTGGTGGTGCCGTCGGTCCAATCAAACGTTGCTCCGGGACGAACTTTACTAATGGCATAGTCATTAGGCCGGCCAATTTGGTCAAAGTCAATCACGTAGGTGCTCGTGATCCGGTCGTACAACCGTAAGGTGGGTAAGAGTAAGCCTCGTAGCTGCAGTTTCCCCAGTCGGTGCTGCGCGCCCAGGCGCAGCACACCGTCGAGACCGTTGAACTCGTAGGTCTCGTTAAAGGAGAAAGTGACAATCTTATCCCCCAACGGAAAATCACAAGGCTGTTCGTTCGCGCCTACTTCATAACTGCTGTGCTGGGCACCTAGTCCCAGCAGCAGATCTGTTCGCTTCGTCAGGGGACGGACCCGGTCCAGACTGGCCCCGGTAAAAACGCCAGCTTCAAGCGTATTGCCGTTTAGTCCCGCAAGGCCAAAAGTGCTGCTTAGTTGGTATTTGGCTTGTTGGGCCTGTAGGTTAAACGTTATTAGCAGACTGAGGAGAAAGAGGAAACGAGACATGCTGATTATTTAAGAAGCTGAGGAATAGGGCGCGGTCGCGGGTGCTAGGTAAGAACCAAGGAGACAGGTCTGATCCTGATGGAGGTCTGGTTAGAGAGAAAGGCGTAAAACCACGTAACCTGTCCGGGCTTTCAAATCGGATTGCCCTGTTTCGTAAGGGATGAATGGACTACCGCAAGGTTCCGGATCACACTGAAGGGCAGCCCAGTCAACTGCCGTATTCCGGATGATGTAGTCGAATATTCCCTGGCGTCCCCCAACGCCCAGGGCTACGCCTGGGGTCAGGTCGAAGTTGATCTCCAACGACCCTTGTAGTTGGAAAGGCGTGTCGAAAGTGAGCTCCCGCTGCACGCCGTCGTTCCACTGGAACTGCTCTCCTGGGGCAACTACGGCGAGGTTGCTGATGTTAGGCCGCGATGAGCCGCTAAAATCGAAACGCTCCGCTGCCCTTAGCTGACTGTGCAGCCTCAACATCGGATGCAGCGCTCCGCGCAGCCGGAAGTTGCCAAAGTGGTAGGCAAGACCAACGCTAAGGAATGCGTCAAGCTGCCTGGTAGTGTATGTCTCCGAGAAGTTGAAGTTGGCCACTTTCTGGCCAATGATGAAGTCACAACGTTGGTTAACTAAGCCAGACGTATTGCTGCCGTACTGAAGACCGGCCCCGATAAAGAAGTCTGTGCGCAGGCCGAGTAGGCTTGTGCGCTCAAAGCTCAGGTTTGCCGACGGGGCGAGGCCGAGCGGCTCGTCAACGGAGCTTTGGCTGCCAAGTGAAAGCGCGAGCCGGTAAGGCCCTTCCTGACTTAACAAGCTGGCAGGGATAATGAAAGCCAGAAATAATATGCGGTAAAACATGCGTGAGGTTTTTAAGGTGATGTTAGAGGCCGTAGCTGATTTGTACAAGAGCTGCTATTCCCCTCAGGGTCCCAACTTCAGTGGGTTCTCCGGAGAAGTCAACACAGAGGGTTTCGGTGCAGAAACTTCCGTTAGTAATGGAGAGGTCATAACGGGTCAGCATAGGTTGAAGGACAAGCCCAAGGCGCAGCTTTTTTGTAATCAGATAGTCGGCAGAGAGTGCCGCCTGAAGGTTGAACCGCTGATCGTACTGAATACTTCTCGGTCCTCGCCCGATAGAACTTAGGTCTACACCATCCCCAGAGTTGATTGATACATCAATGCTGGCGTCAGGCCGGTTGGGTAAGGTGAAGTCGCGATAAAAGCGGTAGTCAATGGTGTTACTTACACGGAAGGCAGGTAGGACTGCCAGGCCAAACTGAAAACGGTTTACTTGATAAGAGAGGCCAGCTTTGAGGTAAACTTCCGACTGGTCTGCCGTATAGCTTTCAGCATCCGTGAAGGTGATAACTTTAATCCCCAGGGGAAAGACGCAGGGCGTCCCGTCTGCCGTAATGATCTCTTGTTGCCGGTGCTGCACCCCCAGGCCAGTGACAATGGCAAACCGTTCGGCAATCGGAAGCTCATATTGAAGGCTCAGGCCAAAGGGGGAGAGTAACCGGTCAGCGGCAAGGTCGTCAGCGGCAAGAAAGGTGCCCGTATTTCCGGATATCCACAAGCCTGGCTTAAGCGTTTTGCTTTGTTCAGTACCGGATTTACTCGTTTGGGCGTTGAGGGTGCACGACAAACAAAGGAAACAGAAGAATAGATAAGGTCTAGTGAATTCCATTCAGAGGTATTTGCCCCGCTAGACGGACCACCAGCTAGGTAACGTTGGCGCT
Organism: uncultured Lewinella sp.; assembly: GCA_964616365.1. Classification (GTDB taxonomy): domain Bacteria; phylum Bacteroidota; class Bacteroidia; order Chitinophagales; family Saprospiraceae; genus Neolewinella. The sequence continues at coordinate 38,088 of CAZTTF010000291.1, forward strand.
TACCGGAAATTTTCAGCCTGAAGGAAGTGAGGTATGCTGTTGTTCTCTGGGGAGAGCTATCTGCGCATCCTGCGGGGACCATACCAGAGCCAGAAGCCAGTTACCGTAAAGATGACCAGTGCCGTACCCATCAAAGTATTATAGAATACCTTGAATAATCCATTCGGGATGCCGAGCCAATCGTCTACCATCGAACCGTCATGGAGTCTTTCTATCCAGTCACTGTGCCGCCTGCCAATGCTGAGGGTTTCACCGGTAGCAGCGTCAAGCTGGACTTCCAGATCGTCCGCTTTGAACAGCACTTTGACGATGCCCTTGCCTGGCCGGGCATCCATCCGGTCTATTTCCGCCAGGAGACCACGTTCTATATACAAAGCCGCAGTTGCCAACTGCGCCAACTCTTCTATGGGCTTCCAGTCTTCCAGGCTCGTGGCCGAGCCCCGCTGCGTTCCGGGCATCAGGTCACTGTGCTTCTTCCAGCCCAATAATCCACCCGTTACCGCCATGATGAAGAAAAACACAAACAGACTGATACCTGCCCAGCGGTGAAGCTTTCGGGTGGTACGCAGAACTTTTGCCCGACGCTGGCGTGTGCGCTGTTGCTGGGAGAGAATAACTGGAAGCTTTAGAGTCAGATAAGCAAGAGGCAGCCCGTTATCAGGCAGTTTTCATGGCAGCATACTTGGCAAAGAAACCAGGGACGGTTTCGATACCCTTGTAGTAGTTCCAAATGCCGAAATGCTCATTAGGGCTGTGGAGCCCGTCAGAATCAAGGCCAAAGCCCATCAGGATGGTCTCGATGCCGAGCACTTCTTTGAAAGCCGCTATGATCGGAATAGAACCACCGGAGTACATCGGCACGGGGACCTTGCCGAAGCTCTCCGCCATCGCCGCAGAAGCCGCCTGGTATTCTACCGTCTCGGTAGGAGTAACGTAAGGGTTACCACCGTGATGCGGATGAACCTCCACCTTGACGGTATCTGGAGCAAGGGATTTAAAGTAGTCGGCAAACATAACCGCAACCTTTTCGTGGTTCTGGTTGCTGACCAAACGCATGCTGATCTTGGCGTTCGCTACGGCAGGAATGATGGTTTTGGAACCTTCTTCGGTGTATCCTCCCCAGATGCCATTACAATCACAGCTTGGCAAAATACCCGTACGCTCGTAGAAATGGAACCCGGTTTCGCCTTCCAGCCCGAACAAGCCGGGACCATCCATTACTTTTTGCGCATCAAATGGCGCATTACGGATCATGTCCCGAACCTTGTCAGAAGGAAAGACAACGTCGTCGTAGAAGCCAGGGATCGTGATGCGCTTATTTTCGTCTTTTAGCTTAGCGATCATCTCACAAAGGGTGTTGATCGGGTTGGCTACACCGGCCCCGTAGGTGCCGGAGTGCATGTCCTGGCGGGCAGCGGTAACCTTAACGTCCAGGTAGCTCAGGCCACGGAGGCCAACGGAAATACTCGGTACGTCATTGGCCAAAATACTGTTGTCAGACACCAGAATTACGTCTGCCGCCAGCATGTCCTTATACTTTACGATGAAGGGGTAAAGGTTAGGGCTGCCAACTTCTTCTTCTCCTTCGATCATGAACTTTACGTTACAAGGCAGACTGTTGGGCTGGATCATCGCTTCCACGGCTTTGACGTGGATGAACATCTGTCCCTTATCGTCCGTCGCTCCCCGGGCAAAGATGGCGCCGTCGGGGTGGATGTCGGTTTTTTTAACGGTGGGCTCAAAGGGCTCCGTATGCCATTCGTCAAGCGGTGCAGCTGGCTGCACGTCGTAGTGGCCGTAGACGAGAATAGTGGGTAGTGCAGGGTCAATGATGTGCTCGCCGTAGACAATCGGGTGTCCTTCAGTAGGGTAGAGCTCGGTTTTGTTAATGCCTGCCCGGACGAGGTGTTCCTGGACGAGCACCGCGCAGCGGTGCGTGTCGGGGTTGTGCTCCGTAGCAGTACTTACACTTGGTATGCGTAGGAGGGCAAATAGTTCTTCTAGGTAACGCTCTTTATTAGCAGAGATGTAGTCCTGAGTAGTCATGGTCGGGCAAATTTTAAGGGAGCGCAAGATAATCTTTTAGATCGTTTCTCAGTAGTAAGCGCAGGTGCCTCTTCGGCGCTGCCCCAACCATTTCTTATGACTGATGGTGATTTCATCGATGAGGCGGAAACCGAAACGCTTGTTTTAACTTCGCTGTTTACTAAGGAGTTGGGCGGGGCCGCAGGTGCAGAGAAAAATACATAAAAGCAACACTCAAACCACGGTTGCTGGCTGGACCCAGGCCTAAGCAGTTTTTTGTGTACCGACCCGTTTATATTTGGCCGGTAGTGTATTTTGGGTTAATTTACAACTGCAACCTTTTCATTCACCTAAAACCCAAACAGATGCTTTTCTTTAAGCTATCCAGCTATCCAGCTATCCAGCTATCCAGCTCGTACTACTCCTGCTAATTTCTACCCCGGTATTAGCGCAGACACAACAGCCCCCCGCTCAATCTACGAGCAACGCAAACCCCGTTTTCGAGAATAATCTATGTTGTGATCTTACGGGAGGTACCCAACTCGAAATTGGTTTCTTCCGCCCTACTGCAACCTGGGAGGATTGTACCGTTGTCGCAGGAGCAGCCACGGTGTTTTACCCCATCGACGGTTCTAGTGGAACCATCGATGTTTGCGTCAATCTTCCACGGACTTCACCTGGCCAAAATTTCGGGGTGTTTGAGTTGTTCGACCCGGGAGATTTTAATGCCCCCACGATCGTAGGCAATGATAATGTAATTTGCCAGACTATTTCGTACCCTACGCTGGATGAAGACAATGAACCGATTGGCTATGAAGTACTGTCGTTTTACGTAGTGCCAATCAAGGAAGATACTGTTCTGAGCATACCAATTGTCCAGTCTATATCCGGTGAACTTACTTTGAACGGTCAGACATGTGACTGTGATGATGCACAAAGTGAAATTAGTTTCGGATTCACGGGACGGAATAATATCGTTTTTGGAGATGACGTGACTTACAATGCCCCGCAGGGTATAGACTTATCAACTTTGGTTAATGATCCGGATTGTTTTTTACTCAGCTGTTTTCAGGATCCCTCCGTTTCTGGATCGACAGAAGTTGCAATCATCTTTGACGGAATCCTGAACGTGGATATAGATTACGAACTGGGTAGTTTGTCGAGTACCAGAAAAAGTTCTTTGACATTGGCTCCTAACGCAAAAATTAACGTCCTGAACGGCAGTACCCTGACCATCCAAAATACGGAAGTTGCTGGCTGCCGGGCAATGTGGGACGCAATTACGGTAGAAGATGGCGGTGAGCTTATTCTTGATCGTTCGCGCATCAAGGATGGTGATAATGCCATAACCGTCGAGGAGAACGGAACACTTTTGGTGAAAGAAACGGAATTCAAAAACTTTCACCGGGGGATTTTCGCTTCAGTAAATAGCAATACCTCATTAACCAGAGCCGATGTGTCTGTATTTGGGAGTACTTTTGATTTTAAAACGTCGGATGGCTTATACTCAGAAGACGATGGTTTTCTGCCAGCGCCGAGATTGCTTCCTCCTTATGCCGGACAAATTCCAGCAGCCTCCGCAGTCTTCCAAAATATCAGATCGGGAATTACTTTTGCTGCCATCCCACTAGGTAGTTCTAATTTTGGCAGTAGGTTTAATCGTATCCAAAATATGGAGAATGGTATAGTGTTCAACAATAGCGCTGGTGTAATTTCGGGTACGAGGATTTTTGACATCGTTGACCAAGGCTCTTCCGCTACCGGTAACGGATTATACCTCATTGGTGATGAGTGGCCTTTTTTAACTACAAGACAGGTAAAAGTATTTGCCGAAGATGGTAACCAGGGAGGGGTGGAGATCAGCCGGATGACAACGGGATTTCGCCTCCGTGACGGATCAAATCTATTCGTTAGGGACGCCGTAATCACCGATGTCGAAAATGGACTGTACGACGAAGGAGGAAAGAGAATTCGTTTTTTTGAAAATTACGTAGAGAGTTCACAAAATGGATTCTATCGAATTCTTGACGATTTTGCTGCACAATCTCTCATTCGTGGTAATACTTTCATTGCTGGAGGAAACCTGCAGGAGTCCCTCGGCATAGGCCTGATTGACGTTGGCGTCAATACTGCGGCACGCCACGAAATACGGAAAAATGTGGTTACCCTGGCGGGTGCTCAGTACGGCTTGTTTTCCGTTGGCGGAAGACGGGTGTCTGTAACCGGTAATGAAGTTGATTGGTCCGGAAATATGTTTGGGACAAAGGGGATGGTATTTGTTGGTGGAGACCGGAGGTACGTCCGGGGGAACCTTATCTCCGGAAATACGGGGCAATCTTTTACCGAGACCACAGGGATGGAGTTTATCGGGGTCGACCGGCCTTTGCCTAGCTGTAATACCTTGAATAATGTAGAAACGGGCATGTTTTTCTTTGGTAATAACCAGGGTAGTTCCGTCCGGGGTAACGAATTTCAGGATGCTGGCATTGGCCTGCAGCTTGGCTACGACCTGCCCTTCGTTGACGACCCCACCATTATCGGTGAGCAAATACACCACGGTAACCGCTGGACGGGAACTTACCAGGGCTTTGGGGCGGCGTTTTTTAATAGTTCTTTTTCTGATAGAGAAGAGTCAAGATTTACCGTTAGTCCAACTACTGAAGGAACTTTACTTCCTCCATCAATAAATCCCTCCGCACAGATCGGATGGTTTATTGTTGCGCCACCAACAACGGCGACCTATACTTGCCCTGATGGGCTCCCTCCCTCCGGTAATTTAAACCAGCTTGGAGACAGCATAACCAATTTTGCGTACGTTCCACCCGGTTCGTGGTTGGGAACGGTGCGTGACGCGAGCCATCGCCTGTACCGGGCGGAGGCACTGGGTGAAGTTCAGTCAACGCTCTTTAGTAATTGGAACGCCTGGCTTGCCCACCCCACCAATAGTTCGATCCCGGATTTTTACGATTACGAAGCACTCATGACTAACTTGCCCGGAGTGGATAGTAGCCGGCAAGCGACCATCGACAATTTAGACGGGAGTGTGTCCAGCCTAATGGATTCTTTCTTCGTGGAAACGGTAAAGGTTTATTTCGACTCAACGGTAAACGTTGCTGCGGTTCAGGCTACCAGATCGATGTTGCTGGATTCTATCGAGACAATAGATATTGCGGCGGAGGCATTGCGAGATACACTTACCTTGAACCATAAGGCTAACTTGCAGGCAGCTAGTGACATTCTGAATATGCTCCCGACGACCACCATCCCCGAAAGTAATTTGGTTGCAGTCGATAGTTTTCTGTACCGGATGCAAGTCAGTGGCATTGCCTTCCTGAAGAACTACGAAAGCGCCATTGTCGCCATCGCAGAACAATGCCCACTTGACGGTGGCGAGGCGGTCTATAGAGCACGTGCCCTGGCTTACGGAATGGGTAGCTCACTGGCCATCGATAGCCTGCAGAATTGTGGACCAACGACTGGAGGAGACACTAAGGAATTATCCAAACCCACGCCTGGTGCGTTAACGGTTTTCCCAAACCCTGCTCAGGCAGAAATCAATGTTTCCTCTGAAAGTACGATCAGCGAAGTGCTCCTGCACGACATGACGGGGCGTTTGTTGCTCCGCACCAAAAACGCCAGTAAAGGCAAACAGGTAGTAACCTTACCGACAAGTGGATTAACGCCCGGGGTTTACCTGCTTGAAGTGCTCCTGGTGGGAGAAGAAACGGAGAAGCAGCTAATCATCATTCAATAAACAAAAAATGACCGTTAAGCCTCCCCTGTGTTGGCTGCTGCTGGCATTGTTCAGTGCAGCTACCCTTCCGTTATTTTGCCAGGCGCACCACGATAACAACTGGATCATGTCCGACCTTAACGGCGCGGTGCAAATATCCTTTACTGACGGAACGCCTAAAGTAGATAGCATTGAGGTTCCGATAATATTCGAAGGGGCTTCCTTTACCATGAGTGACGCCCAGGGGAAGCTTCAGTTCTATTCTAACGGCTGTGCGGTGTACGGGGCAGACCACGAGCTACTGACGAATGGAGATACCCTGAATTTTGGAGAGGTGTATAATCGTTTTTGTAACCTGAGCCCTTTACCGCGGGGATACCCCGGGGGAAGGTCTTCAAACATTTGTATTCCACGACCTGATTACCCTGATCAGTACTATATCTTCCATAAGTCAAAGGATTATTTCCCTGAACCAATTCCAAACGAGGATATAGGGTTTTACAGTAGGATGTACTACGCAGTTGTGGACATGCAAGCTGCGAACGGAGCCGGGGCACTAACGGAAAAACACGTGTTGATCGACGATCGTATGGCCGAGCACGAAATTCTTTTGAACCGACACGCTAATGGCCGGGATTGGTGGCTCGTTAGTCCGCTGCGCAACAGCAATGAATATGCGGTTTATTTGGTGGATAGCAGTGGCGTGATGATGACCTCGATCCAGGCTATTGGCATCGCTGATGACCGCTGGAGCAGGGGCGGAGGACAAAGTGTTTTCGGGCCACAGGGCCAGAAACTGGTCCGCTGGAATACCGTTTCCGGCTTACAGCTTTTTGATTTTGACCGGGAGACGGGTGTTCTCAGTAACTTTGCCTTTTACCCTTCTCCGCTTCAAGGAGGCAGAGATTTTCTGGCTGGTGGCGTGGGGTTGTCACCGTCCGGTCAGTATGCCTACGTCAGTACGGTGCTTGATGTGTATCAGTACGACCTTTGGGCCGAAGACATTGATGCCAGCAGGTTACGGATCGCGGAAATCGGTAATCCGGATAGCTTATGGATTGGGGTTGCACCCTCGGCTTTTAATTTTCAACTCGGCCCCGATTGTAAACTTTACAGCTACACCGTTACCGGCCATGAGCATCACGTGATCCACCAGCCCGATGAACGCGGGGCTGCCTGCCAATGGGAGCAAGGTGGCCTGGACCTCTTAGGCGTTACTATTTTTCGTGATGAACCATACTTTCCCAACTACCGCCTTGGTAAGTTAGGGGAGGAGAGCAGCCAGTGCGTAGGGCCGATAGTCTCCACGCATGATGCCCCGAAGGGGCGCCCTAACTACCTGAGCGTTTACCCCAATCCCGTAGATCGGTTTACCCCGTTGAGCCTTTCCTTGAGCGGGGTGTTTCCCGGTTTTAGCGGCGAATGGGAACTCTATGATAACCTGGGACGCAGGGTCGCGAGTAAACAAATTATCGCTGGCGGAACGGAGGACGTTAGTCTTAATGGGTTACCCAAAGGAATGTATTTTTGGCAGCTGTCGGACCAGGGACGATTGATGAATCAAGGGAAATTGGTGGTGCGATGATACTTTTATGCTTTGTCAGTTAGAACCCGTTTAAACTTTTCGTTCGCGACCTTATCCGAGCCCTGATTTTCCCTAGCTTCGTTCCGAAAATTGTCATGTAGCTATGGCTATACTCCAATTTCCGCGCCTAGCTAGGAAAAATCAGGACTTCGGAGCGGTCAGCTCAGAAAAGTTTAAACGGGTTCTTAATGTGATAAGCATCAATAGACGGGACTGCCAAATCACCTTGTTTTACTGCATTGCCTACGAAAGCGCTGCGTAACCACACCTCAAGGATTGTATAATTTATTTTTTCGCTAAAACCTCGGCTGACGGTCTAGCTCCTAGCCCCCTGACTCCTAGCTCCTAGCCCCTACCTCGCTATTTTTACCCCAACCTTGCATCCTGCGGCCGCGCCCGTTGTACCTTGTGCCACCTATAAAATATCAAGCATGTCTAATTCAGCTCATACTTACGTTGCCATCATGGCAGGAGGGGTCGGTTCCCGTTTTTGGCCCGCCAGCCGGGAAGATAAACCCAAGCAGTTTCTGGACATCATGGGAGACGGACGCAGCTTGCTACGCATGACCTTCGAGCGCTTTTTGCACGTTACTACTGCGGATAAGATTTTCATTGTGACCAACGGTAAATACCGCCAGCAGGTCATGGATCATTTACCCGAACTGGAGGGGAATCAGATTTTGTGTGAGCCCAGCAGGAACAACACTGCTCCCTGCGTAGCCTACACGGCTTTCAAACTACAGGCACTTGATCCGGAGGCCAATATCGTGATTGCTCCCAGTGATGCCCTGATCGTAAATGAGATTCTCTTTGCGGCCAACATCAATAAAGCCCTCGCTTATACCGCCGAGCATGACGCTTTAGTTACCCTCGGCATCGCTCCCGATTCTCCGCATACCGGATACGGGTACATCCAATTCCACGCTGAGGCCGTGATGGATGGGGTCTATGGCGTAAAACGTTTTACGGAGAAGCCAGACCTGGATACTGCCAAAAGCTTCCTCGGCAGTGGAGATTATCTATGGAATGCCGGAATATTTATCTGGCGGGCAAAAACGATTCTCGCTGCCTACGAAAGCTATGCTCCCGAAATCTTTGCCCTCCTGGTTCAGGGGACTTCTTGCTACAATACCCCGGAAGAGCAGGCCTTTATCGATGAATTTTACCCGCAGACTCCCAAGATTTCGGTAGACTACGCTATCATGGAAAATGCGGATAACATTTTCACGATACCAGCACAATTCGGGTGGTCAGATCTCGGCGCCTGGGGGGCACTCTATCACGAAAGTCCGAAGGACGCATCGGGTAACGTCATCTCCGGCCCTCAAATCCTGACTCAGGATGTCCACAATTCCTTTATCCGTGGGCCCGAGGGCAAGCTGATCGTTGTCGGGGGCGTAGATGACTTGCTGGTGATTGATGAAGGAGATGTTTTACTCGTTTATCCCCGAAACAGGGAGCAGGAGGTAAAAAAGATGCGCGGTGAAGCCGAAAAGCAATACGGGGATAAATTTGTCTAGAGTCTGTTTGGATTTACCCCTGTGAAAAGACGGATTTGATAGTAGTGGTGGTGAGCTGCCAAAGTTACACGAGGGCCCTATTGACCTCTCCGTGCTAACCTTAAGTTTCTCCGGAAGCGCACAAAACCTTACGCTAAATTCACAATAGAGAGTATCTGGCTGTTAATCAGATTTTTACAGGCCATTTTCGCTGCGTCAGCAGCTCTGATTTGACTTCTTTAAACTGTTTTTTCCGGATTTGACTTTTTAGCTGGACATTGTTTCTTAGTTTAGCCCAAATCTTTGATAAGGTGAATCACCTTATCGGCTACGCCCATTTATTACCTTTTCGGGTGATCTTTTTGTAGACCAAAACCAGCTAGAATACCCAAATCATGCTTACTGCCGTCATTGCCTGTTTTATTATTGGCTACGTTGTTATTGTATTTGAACACCCCCTGCGCCTGGATAAAACAGTGCCGGCCCTGCTGATGGGAGCTATCTGTTGGGCCCTGATAAGCCTTGGGTTCAATGGCGGAATTCTCGACGTAGTGGATGGGCATGAGCACTTGTTTACCCTCTCGCATGAGGTAGTGGATGCATTAAAGGCGGTCATTGCCAGTGGCGGCGGAGACGAGCAAATGATTCAGGCCTTTACCCAGTCCATCGGGAATATGGGAGAGCTCAGCGAAGCAGTACAATCTGAGTATGTGCACCGCTTTGAGGAAACCCTGCACCATATGCACGAAGATGGCATCGCCATTACTGCCGAAGGGGTAGCGGATGCCTTCCACCATACGAATGAGGAAGGCTTTGGTAGCAACCTCTTGCACCACCTGGGTAAGACGGCGGAGATCTTGATCTTCCTGATTGGGGCCATGACGATTGTTGAAATCGTTGACCTGCACCGGGGTTTCGATATTCTCAAGGGCTGGATCAAAACCCGCTCTCGTAAGAAATTGCTTTGGATCGTAGGTATCCTTGGCTTCATTCTTTCTGCTATCATTGACAACCTTACGGCGACCATCGTACTGGTAACCTTGCTCCGTAAACTGGTTCCGGATCGTGACCAGCGTATCTGGTACGTAGCCATGATCGTTGTCGCGGCAAATGCGGGTGGCGCCTGGTCGCCAATTGGTGACGTAACAACCACAATGCTCTGGATCGGAGAACGGGTTAGTGTTACCGGATTGGTGCAATACCTGATTGTACCTTCTATTGTATGTTTTGTGGTACCGTTTGTGGTGGCTTCTTTCATGAAGCCATTCCAGGGACAAATCATTACCCCCGAGCTGGAATCAGAAGAAGGAGTGGAGGCAAAGAGTGAACGTTTGCTTTCCAGTAAGACCATGTTGTTCCTGGGCTTGGGTATGATTGTTTTCGTTCCCATTTTTAAGGTGGTAACGCACCTTCCTCCTTACCTCGGCATGATGCTGAGCCTTGGCGTTGTCTGGCTGGTATCAGAGTATATCCACCCGGAAGAGGATTTCACGGAGGAGCGCAAAGCTGCTTACTCCCCGCATAAGGCCCTCAGCCGGATTGAGATGTCTTCTATCTTGTTTTTCCTCGGTATCCTGATGGCAGTAGCTGCCCTGGAGACAATTGCGGTAGGTAATGTCGGCGCGCTTCGTGCCGTTGCCGAGAGCCTGCAGGAAGCCATCCCTAATCAGGACATTGTCGTCTTTATCCTCGGTTTCCTATCAGCTATCATTGATAATGTACCGTTGGTGGCAGCCTCTATGGGGATGTACGACATTGGTACTTACGCCCAGGATAGTAAGTTGTGGCACTTCATTGCCTACTCTGCGGGAACCGGTGGCTCTATGCTCATCATTG
>CAZTTF010000292.1:0-4066 GCA_964616365.1 uncultured Lewinella sp.
TATTTTTGTCAAAGAATTTTACATCATCATCCCCCCCAAATTATGAAAGCTACCAAGAAACAACAAAAAGATATCCAGGAACTATTAGCAACCATTACTAATAGTCTGCGCGCCTTTAGCCTCAAGCTAACGGGCAATATGAATGATGCGGAAGATCTGTATCAGGATACTGCACTGCGTATCATGACCAATGCTGAGAAGTATAACCCCGGCACCAATTTTAAAGCCTGGGCGGTTACGATCATGCGTAACATCTTCATTAACAACTACCGTAAGAAAGTTCGTCGCAACCTGATTATCGATCAAACACCGAACAACTACTATATTAACAGTGGAAACAAGACGGTTTTGAATGATGGTGAAAGTGAAGTAACATTTAATGAGCTGCAGGAACTTGTTGATCGTCTGCCAGACGATTTCCGGGTACCCTTCCTGATGGCTTACCAAGGTTATAAGTATGATGAGATTGCTGAGCAACTTGGCAGTCCGCTCGGCACGATCAAGTCACGTATCTTTTTTGCCCGTAAAAAGCTACAAAAAATGTACGAAGAGGTAATGCGTGAGCGTAGTGTTGCCTAGTATTCTAAAAAGTTAGTACGAAAGTGGGCCCTGGCAAAGGTATTGTCGGGGCCCACTTTTATTTTACGGTAGCAAAGATTACCTTAACGGTGAAATAGCCTAAGACTTTTCAATTAGCAGCGGCTTCCCTATTTGGCTTTTGCCAATCGATTAATTGATACAGACACATGAATAAGCTTGCAGTTCTCTGGAATTTTACTGCCTTTCACGAAGCGGTAATGGAATTAGAATATGGCCCGCAATGGTATCGTAAAATAGGTGCGGGTGTTCAGCCTGAAGCAATTGACATCCGTTCTATCATGCAATCAGCAGAGGAACTCGGAGAAGTCGTTACCAACTATGCCTACGGTGATTGGCGGCAATTAGAAGCTTACGCGACAATTCTTCGCGAATTTAATGTTCGCTTGCTACAGTTCTATCCACAACCCAGGGGTAAGCAGGATGCCGTTAGTGATGAACTCATCAAAGACGCCAAGCACATACTGGCAGGAGATGATGCACCGGAACAAGTATTCCTGATTGGTGGAAATGACAAGTTTGTATCGTTGGCCGAAGCAACCAAAGCAAAGGGCGTTACCCTTACTGGCTGCAGCATTACCGCTCCGGGTAGCCAGCAATGGGAGGAAGCTGTTGACAAATTCATCAGTTACCGCGCTGTTGCCCGCCCCATGCAGGGCGACCAGCAGAATTTTGCGGATCCCAAAGCTACCCACGAAGCTCTGATCCAGACCTTCCTGGATCTAAGAACACAATACGGACATGAATGGGTCCGGCAAGTAAAAATCAAACCTGTGCTGCTCCGCCACCTCCCTGAGTTCCAGGAGTCAGAGTATGGCTATTCTTCCTTTGGTGCCTACCTCGGCGACCAGCGGGAAGTGCTAGACCGTCGCCAGGCACCCAATGCCAGGGAAGCAGAGTACGCACTGATCGAAGAGGTTATCCCCGAAGACGCGAAGTTAGCCGACGATGTGAGTGACAATCCGGAATCACTTGTTCCTTACTACCTGCGCGTTGCTGCGCAGCAGGGCGTGAGAATGCCTCCCCCAGAAATCATGTGGATTGGTATTGATATTTACGCCTCCTTCCTCGAATCTGAGCAAATCTTTGAGTCCTTCAGCGAGCTGGATGACGAATGCCTCCATTTGCTGCAGCAAGACGTCCCCGCAGCTACCCTGACTGACGCCAAAAAGATTCGCCAGGTCCTTTTCAAGTGCTACCTCTTCCGCCCAAGTAAAGACGGGACAATTGGCTTTCAGGATGAGATTCAGGGCCTCGAAGACATTGAAGATCGCTACTTCAAGTTGATGCTTACGCGCATTGGAAATAACATCAAATCTGCGGTAAACTTTGAAGCGATGTCATTGACATTAACGGGGGAAATTAAGTCGGCAAAATTCCTTGAGTCGATGTACGAGGACATCAAATAATAGGAGGTTTTGATTGCTGCTTGTTGAAGTGAACCAAACACTATGTCTGGTTTATTTCGTCTGTTGGTCTCTTAGTCTGCTAGGCGGTCATGTTACACTTTGAAACCATTAAACGCCGTCGCGGGGATAATTTCCGTACATCCCCTGAACTTACCCTTTGCTCTTAACGTTGAACCCACCGACTTCAACGCAAGCACATGGCAAAGTTTAGCATCGACCTCCAGGCAGGTAAGGTAAAAGAAGAGAAGGCAGTCAGCTCCGTCGGAGAGGTGATTGTTGGGATCGATTTAGGCACCACCAACAGCTTGGTTGCTCACGTAAAAGATGGTTCTGCTGAAGCCGTTGCTGGCCAGGACGGAAAAAGCGTTCTGGTTCCAAGCATTGTACACTTCGCGGAAGACGGAACGGTCCTCGTCGGTGATGCGGCCAAGCCCTTTCTAACTACTGCTCCTGAGCGGACGATCTACTCGGTCAAAAGACTGCTTGGAAAAAGCTACGGAGACCTGGCCACGGTGCAAAACCGTTTTGGCTACCGGGTTATCGATGAAGACGAGGATAAGCTGGTCAAAATTGCGGTGCCAGGAAATGGCGCACAAGACAAGTATTACAGCCCTATCGAATTATCCGCTCAAATCCTCAAGACGCTTAAGGCCCGCATCGAAGACGAACTTGGTCAGCCAGTAAGCAGGGCAGTAATTACCGTACCGGCCTATTTTAACGACAGTCAGCGCCAGGCCACCCGCGATGCCGGCCGCCTGGCCGGCCTTGATGTCCTCAGGATTGTCAACGAACCTACCGCTTCCAGCCTTGCCTACGGGATCGGACTGACGGAAGAAGATGAAGGACGCACCATTGCCGTGTATGACCTCGGTGGGGGCACTTTTGACGTTTCCCTCCTACGGATTGAGCAAGGCATCTTTGAGGTACTCTCCACCAATGGGGACACCTTTCTGGGAGGGGATGACTTTGACCAGGCCATCATCGACCACTGGAAAAAAGAATACAACCTGGCGCTGGATTCTGCCGAAGCACGCGGAGCGATCAGACTGTTAGCAGAACGAGCTAAAAAGCGCTTGTCTTTTGAGGAGACCTTTTCTGCCGACTTCCAGGGCATCACCCTGACCCTAGAGAGGGACCAAGCTAACATTGTCTTCACACCGCTCGTTAAACGCACCCTTGCATCCTGCGCCCGCGCCCTTGAAGACGCTGAACTGACCACCGATGACATTGATCACGTAATCATGGTAGGAGGCTCTACCCGCGTACCATTGGTAAAATCCGAAGTCAGCACCTTTTTTGGCAAAGCAGTAAACGACAGCCTTGACCCCGATCAGGTAGTAGCCCTGGGAGCTGCCATCCAGGCGGACGTTCTGGCCGGCAACCAGAAGGATGTTCTTTTGCTGGACATTACGCCCTTAAGCCTCGGTATTGAAACCGTAGGCGGCCTGATGGACCCAATCATTCCGCGCAACAACAAGGTACCTACCCGGGTTGGCCGCAAATACACTACGAGTGTAGATGGTCAGAAAAACCTGAAGGTGGCCGTTTACCAGGGTGAGCGCGACATGGTTAAAGACAACCGTAAGCTGGGCGAATTCATCCTGTCAGACATTCCCCCCATGCCTGCGGGTATCCCGCAGATTGAGATCCAGTTTTACCTTGATGCTGACGGCATCCTGCGCGTAAAAGCGATGGAACATCGGAGCGGACAGAGCCAGAGTGTTACGATCAAGAGCCAGTACGGTATCACCGAAGAAGAAATGGCCATGATGCTCATTGACAGCCTCAATCATGCCGAAGGAGACATCCAGACCCGGGCCCTGGTAGAAGCCAGAAACGAAGCTAACAATGTATTACTGAGCGCTAAGAAGTTCCTGGAGCAGAATGGCAATTGGTTGTCCGACGAACAAAAGCAGGCTATTGCAGCGCTCAATGAGCGGCTGGCAACTGCCGTCGCCGGAGAGGATAAGGACGCGATTAATAACCGATTGGCAGAGCTCAATGAATACACCACGCCGCTTGCGCACGAAGCGCTGGACAGAAACGTTGCCAGTGCAATT
>CAZTTF010000293.1:0-13528 GCA_964616365.1 uncultured Lewinella sp.
GCCTTTGGCTGTAGCCCTAAGTCCACTCTTGCCGCTCAGGAGGCTCCGCCACGACCAGACCTGGTTGGTCCGCCTCCCGGACAATCGACAGTAAACGCCCCTGCTCCGATGCAGGATACAGAGCGCTTTGCCCCGACGCAAAAAGACACTTCGCTGCTATGGGAAATTACTGCTCCGGGCGTAGCTACGCCGAGCTATCTCTTCGGCACTATCCATATCATTCCTGAAGACGATTACTTTCTCCCGAATCAAGTGGTGGCCGCGATCAACAACAGCAAGCAGGTTGTCTTTGAAATTGACCCGAGAGAAATGCAAAACCCTGCCATGTTGATGAGCTTGATGACCAAGATCAACATGCGGAACGACACGAGTTTGGCCGACTTGCTGACGGAGGAACAATACAAAGAAGTAGAGGATTACTTTACGGCTTCCGGACTACCCTTCTTCCTTTTTAAACGGATGAAGCCAATGTTTTTGAGTGCCATGGTGGGCCAGGATATGAACTCACTAGGAGGCCTCAGCGGAGAAGATAACGGTAGTGGCGGAATGAAAAGTTATGAATTTGAGCTGACCGAGATCGCCGAAGCCGGAGGAAAAGAAATCGGAGGGTTAGAAAGCATGGAATTCCAACTCAGTATTTTTGACTCTATCCCTTACAAAGCACAAGCAATGATGCTTTATGATGCTGTTCAGGCAGACACCGGCGCTGACAATGAGGCCATGAACCAACTTGACGTAATGGTGGAGATGTATACCCGCCAGGCTGTGGCCGAGTTGGCACAAACCATCTCCGACGAATCAGCAGGAGTTGCCAAGTTTGAAGAATTGCTGCTGACGAAACGAAATGCAAACTGGGCTCCGGTAATCAAGAAGGCCACCCTTAAAGGTGCTGAAGGCGGCAGTTTTTATGCCGTTGGTGCTGGCCACCTGGGAGGTAAGAATGGCGTGATCGCCCTGCTTCGGGCAGCGGGGCTCACGGTAGAGCCTGTTTTCTAGCCTGATCTGATTAAACAACTCAAGGCGCAGGTAATGACAACGATCATTAAAATTGGTGGCAACATCATAAATAATCCACCTCTCCTGGAAGCGGCCCTGGATTACTTTGCCGGCATAACAGGACCAGCAATACTGGTCCACGGCGGTGGCCGCAAGGCCAGCCAGGTGATCGCAGAAATGGGCCGGCAACCATTGATGGTGGAAGGGCGCAGAATCACTGACGCCCCTACCCTGGAGATTGTGACCATGGTCTACGCCGGACTAATCAACAAGCAAGTAGTCAGTGCCCTACAAAAGCGTGGTATAAATGCCATCGGGCTCAGTGGTGCAGACGGAAATGTCATCAGGGCGGTTAAGCGCCCTGTAAAGGATATTGACTATGGCTTTGCAGGAGATGTAAAACAAGTTAACGGGAACTTGCTTGACCAACTACTGGAAGTAGGACTTAAACCCGTATTGTGCCCCATCACGCATGATCAGCAAGGCCAGCTGCTGAATACGAATGCAGATACAATTGCCAATGAAACAGCAGTAGCACTGGCGAGGGCAGGTCACGAAGTCTCTCTGCTATATTGTTTTGAACTACCGGGGGTAATGTTGGACATCAACGCTCCGACCTCCGTGATTCGGGAATTGACGCCGGGTTACTACCGTGAACTCAAGCAGGATGGCGCCATCGGCGGAGGGATGGTCCCAAAACTCGACAATGCGTTTACAGCACTAACGGCTGGTGTGGCAGAGGTTGTTATCGGGAACCTCGAAGCAATAAGCAGCGGTAGGGCTACCGTATGCAAAACGGTCTCGAACTGAGCGTACAGCTTTCCGGTAAGGAGTTGATCATCACCTATTCGCTTACCTCTTTAGTTTCCGCTCCTAGCTTGGCCAGGATAACATGTAGTAGTTTGTGATTACAGAACTGTTTTCTCTTCGGTTTCACTAAACCTGATGTTTCTTTACACTCATCATATTTAAAGGATAATATTGTCCCGCCATCAACTCCTCTCTCATGCGTTTGCTTTTAGTTTACTCACTCTTTTCTTTGCTGTTCTTTGCTTGCGGAGCAGACAGTACTGTGGATGAAAAGGAAGCGGAGGTTGCCTTAGAATCACTATCAGCCCCAAACGAGGAGTTGACACCTTCCAAAGTATGTCTAGCCCTGTCCAGAGCAACCATAAAAAAAATGGTTCCGGAGGCGATTAGCATTAGTCCCCAACCCGTACAAGGTGCTACAGGTATGATACGCTGTGGGGCGAACTTCATCCTCAATGGAGAAGCGATGGAGGCGACAATCTTGATGCAGAAAGGTAAAGCCACCGTTGAGGGTTTTGCCCAAAACAAGCAAAACCTGATGCAAGTAGCTCAAGCTAGTAATCAGCCCGCCCCTCAGGACATTCCGGGGCTGGAAGGGGAAGCCTTTGTTTATGGAGGCAAAAATGGCGGTGTTGAGTACCTGAAGAATGGTAACTTATGGAGCATTGCCGTAAGAGATAAACAGGGAATGGCTGATGTTAAGCTTTCCGCAGACCTCTTCGCGGAGATACTGGCGCAATAGAACCACATCGTTAAATACCTACTGCCGCTGATATTAAGCTACTTGATTAAAGTACTTAATCGGGCTATTTGTATCGGGTCAAAAAGCATTGAGTCATTTGGTGAGATGAGTTCCGCCCTGACAAATCAATTGCCCGATAAACAAACAGATCAAATCTTATTTGAAGCGTACTGGAACTTCAAGCACTCAATGCTAAGGGTGAGTTGTGGACACCCAAGGAAATTGATACAGAAATGCAGCTTCATAAAGGTGGTATCCACACGTAAAAAGAAAATTGACTTACCTTAAGCAGCGTAATTGGCTTGCTGAAATTGCCTACAGCCACTTCCGAATAGCTATTGCAACAGGAAGTCGGCGAACTGGCAATCAGTAGCCTCACCATATCATTTATCCACGCTTAACCCAACCACATGAAACAGCGTACCCTCTTTTTTTTCGCGCTACTCCTCAGCCTTCCGGCATTCTTGCATGCGCAGGAACCGGTAAATGAGACTTTGAACACCATCATTCGTAAACACGGCCTGGACCAAAGCCAGGCAATGGACATTGCAGGCTGGATGACGGACGTCTATGGTCCACGACTCACTGGCTCCCCGATGCTAGACAAGGCTACAGACTGGGCCCAGGCCACCCTGAAAGAATGGGGCATGGAGAATGTCCACCTGGAGAGCTGGGGCCCCTTTGGTCGTGGCTGGGAGATGTCCCACTTCGAGATGCATAATTCAGGACCAAGCTACTGGCCAATTATTGCGTACCCTAAAGCCTGGTCCCCCTCTGTTAAAGGCACCTCCACAGTAGTTTACCTTGATGCGAACAGTGTCGAAGACCTAGAAGGTTACAGGGGAAAACTGAAAGGGAAATTCGTACTGCTTGATACTATTCGTGATGTCAGCGAACCCTTCAAACCATTAGCAAGACGCCACGATGCAGAAAGTCTGTTGGATCTGGCCAACGCTCCCATGCCCACGCCTCGTCCTCGCCGCAATTACAACCTTAGCCGGCGGGAGTTCTTCACCGCACTGTGGAAATTCATGGAAGAAGAACAGCCACTGGCCATTCTCGACCGTAGCTACAAGGGCGATTTTGGCACTGTGTTCGTTGGTGGAGCCCGCGCTGCCGGAGGCAGCGCTCGTGACGCCGGACAAGTGGTTGTCCCTCAGTTTACATTGTCCGTCGAACACTACAATCGCATCCTACGCAATCTCATGCGGGATATTCCGGTAGAACTTAGCGTGGAGTTGGCGTCTCAGTACACAAATCCTGACGAGATGGAGCACAACATCATTGCCGAAATTCCAGGAACTGATCTTAAAGATGAGGTGGTAATGTTTGGGGCACACTTTGACTCGTGGCACACCGGTACCGGTGCGACGGACAATGCTGCAGGATCTACCGTCATGATGGAAGCAGCCAGGATTCTCCTGGAAACGATCAAGGAAAGTGGTATCCAGCCTCGGCGTACGCTTCGCCTTGCCTTATGGACGGGTGAAGAACAAGGTCTGTTTGGCTCCAGAGGCTATGCTAAAGAACACTTTGCCAATTTTGCTCCAGGTAGTTACACACCACAGGATGACGAAATGAAACCTGAGCAGAAAAAGATTTCCGCCTACTACAATCTTGATAACGGCACGGGAAAAATTCGTGGTATCTACTTGCAGGGCAATGCTGATGTTGCGCCGATTTTCCGCGCCTGGTTACAACCATTCAAAGACCTGGAGGCCACTACTGTATCAATGGCAAACACTGGAGGAACGGATCACCTCGCCTTTGATGCTGTCGGGATCCCAGGCTTCCAGTTTATTCAAGAACCCATGGCATATTTCGCCCGGACACATCACTCCAACATGGACAACCTCGACCACTTGGTAGAAGACGACTTGTCTCAGGCAGCAACCATTATCGCTTCTTTCGTATTTCACACTGCAATGCGAGATGAAATGATTCCGCGCAAGCCTTCGGAGAAGGAAAAAACAGCGAATGCAGGCGGTAAGTAATCGTCTCTACAGATAGCAAGTATGGAATAGAACATTCATACTGACTTAACCAAACCAGAATGGGCCGGCGAAATGATTTCGCCGGCCCATTCCATTGCTAATTGTCGTAAATCCGAACTGATTAGATTTCCGTGAACGCTTCCATGACCGGGGCGTAGACGATTTCTCCGTTTACGATATTGAGACCTTTCGCGAGGCCTTCATTCTCAGCAGTGGCCAGCTCCCACCCCTTATCGGCCAATTGGAGCAAGTAGGGCAGCGTTGCATTAGTGAGCGCCATAGTACTAGTGTAAGGCACTGCACCAGGCATGTTTGCAACACAGTAGTGCACCACACCGTCCACTACGTACGTAGGATTCTCGTGGGTGGTTGGCTTACAAGTCTCAATACAACCTCCCTGGTCAACGGCTACGTCTACGACGACGGAACCATCGCGCATTTCACTAAGCATTTCACGGGTAATGAGGTGCGGAGCTTTTGCACCGGGAATCAATACAGCGCCAACGATGAGGTCCACCGTGGAAAGCTCTTTGCGGATATTGAATTCATTACTGTAAACCATTTCTACGTTGGCTGGCAGGACGTCGTCCAAATAGCGCAAACGCTCAAGGTTAATATCCATCAGGAGCACATTAGCCCCCAGGCCAGCAGCCATTTTGGCTGCCTGGATACCCACAACACCTCCTCCAAGAATCATCACCTTAGCAGCTTTCACCCCAGGGACACCTCCAAGCAGGATACCAAGTCCACCACTTGGCTTCTCCAGGTATTTGGCACCTTGTTGTACTGCCATCCGGCCAGCAACTTCACTCATTGGAACCAATAGCGGGAGGCCACCACGAGGTCCTTCTACCGTTTCGTAGGCAAGACAGACGGCCTTACTGGCGACCATCGCCTCAGTCAGCGGACGTGAACTCGCGAAGTGGAAGTAAGTGAACAGCAACTGCCCTTCACGCACCAACTTGTATTCCGGCTCAATCGGCTCCTTTACCTTAACGATGGTTTCAGCGATGGCATAGACCTCCTCGATCGTAGGTAAAATCTGTGCCCCAGCTTCACGATAGTCATCGTCGCTGTAGCCACTACCCTCTCCTGCAGTAGCTTGTACGTATACAGTGTGGCCGCGACTTACTAGCGCCATTGTACCTGCAGGAGTTATGGCGACGCGGTTTTCGTTGTTTTTAATCTCTTTCGGGCAGCCGATGATCATAACCGGATGGATTTATTTGGTTGTGAAGAATAAGCCGGTTGGTTGGACCGGGAAACAGTAGCGTTTCGGGCGGCAAAAATAGGTAATGTCAGGCGGTTATGGACTAAAGTTTTCGCTTACCCTTGTCATTTCCCGGCACGTTATAGTTCTACAACCAAGCTTTTCATCAGATAAATGTATCCGTTCATCGATTGGCCATTCCCTAATTTGGAATATTACCCCAAAGGAACGACTATTGCAGTGTATTAATTCACTAATACACTAAGACAATGATAATAACAACCAACCAATTGCGCCACCGCTACGGAAAAGGAGAAGATATTCTCCGTGGCGTTGACCTGACCATAGCGGAAGCGGGTATCACCGGGCTCTGTGCTCCGAACGGAGAAGGAAAAACAACCCTCATGAAGATATTCGCGGGGCTCCAGTTCCCGAGTGCCGGCACTGTAAGTGTACTCGGACAAAACCCGGCAAAGCGTCCCTTAGACTTATTGCAACGAATCTATTTCCTGGGCAGCGAGCCCTACATTCCTAAATGGTCGGCTCAAAAAATTGCAGATCACTACGGCCCGCTCTACCCCAACTTCAACCAGGAGTTATTCAAAGCTACCCTGGAGGATTTCCGCGTCGCCCCGGACAAACGGCTGGACAAAGTCTCCTTCGGTCAAAAACGCAGGGCCCAGCTCGCCTTTGCCCTGGCCACCCGCACGCAGATACTTCTACTCGACGAGCCAACTATTGGACTGGACATTCAGGGAAAAGACCAATTCCGAAAAAGCCTCATCGCCGGCACGGAGGCCGGTCAGACCATCATCATCGCCACCCACCTCCTCTCGGAAATCGCGCCGGTACTCGATCATGTACTCCTGCTCAAAGGGGGTAAAATTGGCGCTCACCTCCCGCTTGAGGCAGCCCTCCAGTTCTACAGCTTCAACCTCTCGTCCACACCGCCGGCATACGGTGACAAGGGATATTCCCGCCGCGTTCCCGGCGGCTGGTTAACCGTCCATGCTGATGGGCGTCCCTCAACCGCTTCCTTTGATCTGGAAACCCTTTATCTCGCCCTCACCGAAGGCGGGCTACCCCAGCCCACCACCTTAATCTCCCAGTAATGAATAGCATGAAACGTATCTTCACCACCACCCGGGCAATGGTTGCTGAACTCCCCCTGGGGCACTACTTACTCAGCAGCATTGTCATGATCATTCTCCTGATCATCCATAGTTCGGAGACGAATACCGCCGGCATCAACCAGCCCGGCTTTATTACCCGTAATTCGGTCATCATCCCCCAATTTGGTGCCTACATATTCATCACCATTTCCGCCTTACTAGCGGCAACCATTCTGGGCGTTGACTTCGTAAGCCGTGAATTCAAGCACGAGAACCGAGCCTCCCGGCTACTTTCCTTGCCACTTAGCCCTGGTGAACGAGCCATGACGCTCGGAACAATGTCATGGGTAGTCTTCCCTCTACTATGCACCATACCTCCTTTCCTGATTCTTGCGTTCATTTCCTTGTTCGGAGGGACGACAATTATGACACCACAGCCGCAGTATTTCTTACTGGCAATTCCACTGGCATGGGGCGCCATCATCCTTACAAGTAGCTTATGGCTCTTCCCCGCGCTGGCCATCCCCAAACGTGGGGCCGTTGCCTTCATTATGATTCTGTGCATGATCGGAGTGTATGTTGCTTTGAGCCGCGAGGGTATTTCTGACACGACCTTTATTGACTATACGAACTCTCCCTTCCAGGAGACAGATGTAGTGGGTATGCAACACCAGAATGTGCTTAGTAATGCGGACATACCGACCAAGTACGGGTATCAGCTACCGGATCGCTTTGGCTTTTCCGGAATGCTGGGTGTGCTCTCAGTACTCACCCTGTATGTAGCCGCCGTAATTGCCCTAACCCGAAAAACTGCCTGATCATGAAAGTTCAATCGACCAATCACGGGATCTACCACCAGATTGCAGAGTTCGGCATCGAACAGGTACTGAGTGGTGCATGGCAAAATGGCGGGCGCATTCCCTCAGTAAGGCAGCTAGCCGCAGAGGTAGGCGTCAACCCTAATACGGTGATGAGTGCCTACGATCACCTCAAATCACTTAACATCATTGAAACCCAGCGTGGGCGGGGTTTCTTCGTTACGGAATCTGGCCATGAATCAGCCATTTCTTTGCGCCGAACCCAGTTCATTGAGTCCGAAATCCCGAAACTAAAACGCAACCTGGAACTCCTGAACATCAGCATGGAGGAGCTCAGCGGACTATTAACTACTGACCCCAATAACAACTAAGCATGAAAACTCCCCTCATCATATTCCTCGTCGGCCTGACGGGCCTCCTCGGCGCAGATTATTTTAACCAGGTTCGCCCGATGACTGCGCTTCAGGCAGCCCCGAATGACTATCCCGGCGTCAAAACATACATTGCTCAGGTAGAAAAGGCGGTGGACGTCACCCAATCTCCTATCATCGAGCGCAGCCTATCCTTTGGGTACCTCGACGATGTGTTCGTGGCTCCTGGCTTTCATATCACCCACGATACCAAACTGGGCAAGGAAGTGTTAGTGAAGGCCCCTGAAGCTGCCTTTGAATTCCTGACGCTATCCTTCCGTAATGGGAGGTTTAGCCCGGATTTTGACCGTCCTGTCCGCTTAAAACAACCCGTGGAAATCAGACTGAACCTCAACCGCCACGGCAGTACTTTTTTCAAATTTCACATCAGCCCCACCTACGGGGGACGTAGCATCTTCAAGCCTGATTTCTTCACGAAGGGGCCATTGAAGTTCAAGGTAATCCACCTCGACAACCTGCCAGACCACGATATCGAAGTAGACTGCAACAAACTGCTTCTTACGGCGGTGAAAAACGTAGAACACCTGCGCGGAAGTACAGAGTTGCTGGAAATACTCTATCGCGGCACCAAGGAGGCCTATAACCCTGCTTTCGATGCCCCGAATCTGGAGCGTAAGACCACTGAGCGTACGCAGGTCTTCTTTGACTTCTAAGAGAGAACGAAAAACAGAAAAGTCATCGCCATCAAGCAGGTCATTGGGGCGCAGCCGCAGGTGCAGCCGCAGGTGCAAAGTAGGTTAAAGAGCCTTGCGCATAGCAGGGCATCACTACCGCTGCGCAACGCGCAGCGCCCCAACCAATTCAGCCATTTCCTCGGGCGTATTGTACACGTGAGGAGAAACCCGAACGGCGTCTGCCCGGTAGCTCACCTTCAGGCCCCGGTGGTTGATGGCTGCCACGAGTTTTTCCCGGTCGATGGAGTCAGGCAAGCGCAGTCCGACCAGGTGATGTGCACGATTCGTTGGCAGGATCACTCCTAGCTTGTCCAGCTCGTCTGCAATGACGGTCCATAAGCCGGCGCAGTACTCCTGGATGTTCTCCTGCCCCCAGCTGTTGACTTGCTGCAAAGCAGCAATCTGCATCGGCGTAATGAGGAAGTTGGAGTGTTGGCCTACGCAGTACCGGTTGGCCAGGGGACGGTAGGTATCGGTGTAGTTTACTAAGTTCCGGAAGTCATCACTTCCTTGGCGGTTGATCCAATTCTCCTCCAGGGGGCGCCCATCGTCCATGCGTGGGCCATACCACGCATAGCCACAGCCATAAGGACCCATCAACCACTTGTAGCCCCCGGCAATCACTGCATCCGGCGCCAGGCTGTTTACGTCAAAAGGCATGGCACCTAAGGACTGGGTAGCATCAATGATCAGCCAGGCGCCTACTTCGTGGGTCCGCTGCCGAATGGCGTGCAGGTCGTAAAGCGTACCATCAGCCCAGTGGATATTGGCAATTGCAACGGCGGCAGTGTCCTTATCGATGGCTTCCAGGACGCGCTCGCTCCAGGTTCCGGAGGAGCCCGCTGCTGGCTTTGCTACGGTTCTGACCACGGCACCTGCGTCCGCGCCCAGTGCCATCCACGGATAGTAATTGCTCGGAAATTGGTCTTCGACGACAATGATATTCTGCCCGTAAGTTACCGGCAGATTTTTCGCCACCGTCGACAGGCCATAGCTGGCTGCCGGAATGAGCGCTACCCTTTCGTACTCCTTCGCGTTGATGAGCTTGGCGAATTGCTGCTTCAGTTCTACAATGGGTTCGAAAAAATCAGGGATGGGCATGGCACTGTTTTCCGTTCGCCACCACAGAGCATGTTTAGCAGCAGCTTCAACGGCTTTTAACTGTGGCGCCCGGGAAGCACCGTTGAGGTAACCGGCTACTGCCTTTTCGGGAAAAAGGTGCCGCTGAGACGAAAGATTGGTAGTCGAAAATGCCTGCATGCAGCTAAGGTAAAGTGTGCTGACTAAACGGTGGAAGGACCAAGTGTTCTTTTGTCACCAGGAGACACGGCAGATGAACACGTCGGTTAGTTTTTTCGTTGGTCCAACAACTGTAGTTCCTGCTAAAAGCCTGCTTCCATTGACAACTCATATTCTGTTTCTCCTCTTTGCCGGACTGATCTTATTGGGAACTTTCATTCTACCAGCACTCCTGAAGGACAGGCTGCTCTCCCTCCCTATCATTTACATCGGCATAGGCTTTTTGATGTTCTCCCTCCCTCTGGATCTGCCCTTACTTAACCCTGAAGACCGTAGCCTTGATCGTCAGATGATGGAGTACCTTACGGAGTTCATCGTAATCATTTCACTAGCTGGAACCGGGCTTAAAATTAACCGAACACCCAGTTGGGAAAATTGGTCTTCAGGTTTGCTATTGTTACTCATTGTGATGCCGCTGACCATTGTACTCGTCGGAGGGCTTGGATACTTATTGCTGGGGCTGGCCCCGGCAACGGCTATTTTACTTGGTGCCATTCTTGCCCCTACGGACCCGGTTTTAGCTGCCCAGGTGCAGGTAGGTCCACCCAAAGATGATACGGTGCAGGATGAAGTAAGGTTCAGCCTCACGCTGGAGGCTGGCCTAAACGACGGGCTTGCATTCCCCTTCGTTTACCTTGCCATCGGTAGCCTCGCCGCAGGCTCGGCAGGCGCCTACCTCGCAGAATGGCTCTGGTGGGACGTGGCCTACCGGGTCATCGTAGGCACGCTTGCCGGACTGCTAGCCGGATACTTATTATCGACCGCTTTTCGCTACTTTAAAGAAAAGATCGAAGCAAAACAGGATACAGAGGTGGAGGAAGGCTTTTTTGCCCTCGCTGCTGTATTGATCACTTACGCAGCCACCGAGGCAATTGAAGGTTACGGTTTCCTTGCCGTATTTGTTGCCGCCGTCGTCAGCGCCCAGCGGAGGTCTACTAAACTGGAAAACCGACAAAAAAGCTTTGAGGCGGTCGACCAGATTGAACAGGCAGCACTTGGCTTTTTCCTGATCGCCTTTGGTGGGGTATTAGCAACCGGAGGGCTTCAGGACCTTACCTGGACAGGAGTATTGATCAGTCTTGCGCTCATCTTTGTTATTCGCCCGCTTGCCGGCATTGTGGGGTTTCTGCCCACCAAGCTACCTTGGGAGGAAAAGGCAGCGATCAGTTACTTCGGAATTCGCGGCGTAGGGTCGCTGTATTACCTCGCCTATGCCCATAATTCAGGAGACTTTTCCGGCATTGACACCGTCTGGAGCATTATCAATTTCACCATTTTAGTCTCTATAGTTTTACACGGGATCAGCGTAAAACCGGTGCTAAACTGGGTCGACCAGCGAATGGGTAGAAAGCAATAAGCACCTCCCTGTTCATTTCTAAATCGATGGCCGGCAAGTATCACGACTTCCTAATCTTCCCAACTGACAACTGCACCAAAATCAATTGTCTCAGCAGACTTTAGCAGTTCTATAGCTAGAGCAAACTCCTCAGCTTTTCCTGCGACAATGACTAAGACCGGGCTGTTCGTCTTTTCGTCAATAACAGCAACAAAGCCTTCGTCCAATGCATCTTTCGGCAGGTCGGGAAAATGCTCCCGGAGAAACAACTGGGGTGCTATCACTTCTTGCTTGATCACAAATACTTTTGTGATGGCCTCCTTATTGAATTCAGCAATAGCAGCCACAAGTTGCCCTGCGGCTCCATCCTACCCTATTGGAGAATTTTAAGCGTAAGCACAGTCAGGAGTGTACCCTTAAAGATGTCCACACCCGGAACAACCAGCTTTAGACGGCCGAGAACATGGTGCTGCCCTCCAACTCTGTGAACTGTACAGGGAGCACGCCACTACCCTGCTGCTCATTAGTGTAAACACCGTAAATAGTGTCCACCGCCTCCATGGTGAGTTTGTTGTGGGTAACGATGATGAACTGACTCTCCCGGCTGAATTTCTTGATGATGCGGTTAAACTTAGCGATGTTGGCATCATCGAGCGGAGCATCTACCTCATCGAAAATACAGAACGGTGCCGGTTTCAGCAGATAAAGCGCAAAGAGCAATGCCGTTGCCGTCAGGGTCTTCTCTCCACCAGACAGTTGACTGATGGTGGTTGGCCGCTTTCCTTTGGGTTTCGCGACGATCTCGATCTTTGATTCCAGCGGGTCTTCCGGATTCAGCAAGATGAGGTCACAGTTGTCATCCTCCGTGAAAAGACTGCGGAAGACATCGATGAAGTAGGTACGCACCTGTTCGAATGCTTCCAGGAATTGCACCGTGGCGGTATCCTCAATCTCTTTGATCGTTTTGATGAGGGTCTCCTTTGCTTCCAGAATATCATTGCGCTGACCGGATATCGTATCGTGGCGCTCCTTCATTTCGTCGTATGCCTCAACGGCCATGGGATTGATCTCGCCGTAGTTTCCGATACGCCCCCGTAAGCGATCTACCTTCACCTCCAGGTCTCCCGTAGAGCCGACCCATTCCGGAATCTCCATTTCACTCAGGGCTTCCAGCCCTATGTTGAACTCAATCTTGAGGCGCTCGGCGAGGCCGTTTATCTTGAATTTAATGTCGGTGAATTTCTCTTTCAGCTGGTTCACAAGAATCTGGCCATCCTGGCGGGCGCGGTTCTCGCGCCGAATCTCATCCTCCATCGCGTTGATGGATGTCCGGGCACTGAAGTATTCCTGCTCGGCCGCATTGAGGGTTGACTGGTAGTCCGTACGATTAGCGTACATCACCTCAAGGTTCTTGGCCAGGGTTTTCTCTTGTTCCTCGAACTGGCGAGACTCCTTAGCCAGCGCTTCGAGCTGGGTTTTATTTGTGCTGTCCTGATCTCCGAGTTCTTTGAGCCGATTGCGGCGGAAGAGGACCTCTTGTTCCAGGGTCTGTACCTTGTTCTGCTGACGAATAAAGCTGATATTCTGCTCATTAAAAGCAGCTGACGCCGCGCTGAGCTGCTCACTCAGCTGGCGGTAATTGCCGTCGGTACCAGCCAATTGCTCCCGCAGCGATTCAACGGCAAGCTGTGCTGCCTCCAAGTCCCGTTGGATGAGGGCATCGGATTTGGTAATCTCTCCTACCTGTTTGCTCAGGTTATCATTCTTGGTTTTCGTCTCCGTGAAATAATTGGTAAACGATTCCACGCGGGCCTTAAGGCCGGCCCGCTTTTGCTGCAATCGACTAAGTTCCCGCTGCTTCTCCTGAATCGCTTTGTCCACCCTGCGCTGGCGCAATTCATTTAACTTATTCCGCTCGCGGTAAAGCTCTTTTTCAACACCACGAGCTTGCTCTTCAGCTGCTGCGATTGCTTTTTCCAGCACCTCTAGGTTCTTCTTCCGGCCAATTTTCTTCCCTTCGAACAGCCCTACGGAGCCACCACTTACGGAGAATGGGCGTCGGATGAACCGTCCACTTCGGGAGAGTACCGTAATGCCTTCAGCGGG
>CAZTTF010000294.1:0-5250 GCA_964616365.1 uncultured Lewinella sp.
CGACTTTATGCAGGGAGACTCCCTCGTTGGGCAAGCCCGCTGGCTGGAAAGTGCCTATGCCGTACCTACCCCTTCCGGTTGGCGCCTAAAGATGATGCACTCTTCCCGCGTGCGGAAATAAATTGCCCAAGACAGCATACAAGTTCTCCCCTTTCATAACCCTGCGAATCAGACATGCCCGAAGCCGCTGCTGCGGGTATGTCTGCGTTGCTGGGTGCTTCTCCCCGCCCTAATAACCAATGCTTACCAAGCAGCATTTCAGGGTATTAGTCATCGTATCAACGCCAATATTTGTGCAAACGATTGGATTGACGGCTAAACAATTGGTCTATATTTACGCTTAATTAACTATTCGCTTAATCCTTTTTACATACCCGGTAGTTGCGGCGGCAGCCGCACCCCAATACAACATTTATGCTAAAACGATACTTCTTTACCCTACTAGCCCTCAGTATTTCGCTGACGGGCTTCGCTCAGGTGGTGCTGCCACTTGACTTCGAGCAGCCCGCTGCCAACTATACCTTCGAAGGTTTCGAAGGTGCTGATTCCGCGATCGAGACGAACCCCGATCAAACGGGTGAAAACACTTCCGCTACCGTAATGCGGACCACCAAAACAGACGGTGCTGCATTTTTTGCCGGCACCGTCGTCACGCTGGACCAACCGATTGACTTTAGCACTAACAAAGGTATCTCGTTCCTGAGTTGGTCACCCAAAGCAAATATTCCAGTGCGCCTCCGCCTCGAAAACGCTGACAATTCATCGGGCATTGAGCTTGATGTAAACACCAGCGTTGCCAACGCCTGGGAAACTTTAACCTACAACCTTGAGTCACGGATTGATCCGGCGGTAAGCTACACCCGCGTGGTTATCTTCTATGAATTCATCAATGGCCAGGCTGGTGATGGCACTACGTACTACTACGACAATGTCCAGACCGTCGACGTCAGTGGCGGCCCCGTGGTAGGACTTCCAGTGGACTTCGAAGACGCAACCATAAACTACGACCTGCTAGGTTTTGAAGGTGCAAATGCCTCTGTAGTAATGAACCCGGATCAGTCTGGTGAGAACACCAGCGCTACCGTTGTCCAGTATGATAAAACAGACGGATCTGCGTTCTTCGCCGGCGTAACCCTCACGCTCAACGAAGACATTGACTTCTCCAGCGATAAGGGCATCTCTATTTCCTCTTGGTCGCCAAAGGCTGACATTCCCGTACGCATCCAGATTGAAGGCCCTGATGGCGCTAATACCCGTTTTGTAGACGTAAACACTACCGTTGCGAGCCAGTGGGAGACACTGGTTGCTGATTTCTCTACTCAACTTGTCCCGGGAGCAACCTATAACAAAGTGGTCATCTTCTACGAGTTCATCGTAGACCTGGCTGGTGATGGTTCAACTTATTACTACGACAACGTATCTACCGCAGATGTTAGTGGTGTCGACCCGACCGTAGTGCTTCCAGTAGATTTCGAACTGATGGACGTTACTTACAACATCACTGGCTTCGAAGGTGCCGTTTCTTCAGTTGTCACTAACCCCGACCAGTCGGGTGAAAACACCAGTGCCACGGTAGTACGCACCGAAAAAACGGACGGCGCCCTATTCTTCGCTGGCACAACGCTGCAGCTTGACGCTCCGATCGACTTCTCTACTGACAAGGCTATTTCTATTTCCTCCTGGTCGCCTAAGGCTGACATTCCTGTCCGCATCCAGGTGGAAGGTGCAGGCGACGGAACGGCTGTTTTCGTTGACGTAAACACTACTGTTGCGAACCAGTGGGAAACGCTGACCGCAGACCTTAGTAGCGTATTGGTTCCTGGCACGGATTACGTCAAAGTCGTGATCTTCTACGAATTCGTTGTTGACCTCGCTGGTGACGGATCTGTTTACTACTACGATAACATTGCTACAGCTGCTGTAGACGCTGGCCCGCAGGTTGGCCTTCCCGTCGACTTTGAAAGCATGGAACTCACCTACAACTTCTTCGGATTTGAAGGGGCAGACTCTGCAATTGAGACCAACCCAGACCAGAGCGGTGATAACACTTCTGCCACCATCATGCGGACCACCAAGACCGACGGTTCACAGTGGTTTGCCGGTACGGCGCTTGACCTTGACGTAGCGGTTGACTTCTCTACCGACAAGGGCATCTCGCTTTCTACCTGGTCGCCAAAGGCAGACATCCCGGTCCGGATTCAGCTTGAAGACCGGACCACACCAGAAAACACTCGTTTTGTCGACGTAAACACCACCGTTGCCAGTAGCTGGGAAACCATTACAGCAGACTTCACGGGTGTTGCCGTAGACGGTGCTGTATATGATCGGGTAACGATCATCTTTGAAGCGGTTACAGACCTCGCCGGTGACGGATCAACCTACTACTACGACAATGTTGCCACAGCTAGCATTGGAGGTGGAGGTCCTGAGATTGTACTCCCGGTTACTTTTGAAGACGAGACCCTGAACTACAACCCAGTTGGTTTTGAAGGTGCAGACTCTGCCGTTGAGGCGAATCCAGACCCAAGTGGTGTGAACCAGACGGAGACTGTGCTGCGGACAATCAAGACGGATGGTGCACAGTTCTTCGCTGGGACAACCATCGCGCTTGATCAACCTATCGACCTGTCTAATTCCGGCATGCTATTCATCGACACCTGGTCGCCAAAGGCAAACATTCCAGTTCGGGTTAAAATCGAAAACGCAGACGCCTCTGTCATAGCTGAGCTAGACGTCAACACGACTACTGCCAGTGCCTGGGAGACCTTGATGTACGACTTCTCCTCAGCACCTGCGGCTGATTACGTGAAAGTTATCGTATTCTTCGAATTCATTCCGGATCTGGCTGGTGACGGTACGACCTACTACTTCGACAATATCAATGTCGACCAGGCGGTTTCTGTAACGGACCTAACGGCAGAGCAGGTACAGGTATTCCCGAACCCTACGGCTAACGTATGGCAGGTGAACGCTCCTGACGCCCGCATCGAGGCACTTGACCTGTTCAACATGAACGGTCAGCGTATCCTGACGGCTACTCCTGGTGTTAATCAGTTTGAGATTGACGCTACGAACCTGCCAACGGGTACTTACGTCCTTCGTGTTCTGACGGCCGAAGGCCGGCGGATTACCCGACTGGTAAAGCAGTAATCCCCTACCCTGTGTACCTCTTAGAGTACCTGGGTAATAAAAATCCCCCCACGGCTGTATGCTGTGGGGGGATTTTTTATGGGCGCGACCGCAGGTGCAATGGTGAGAACATTGGCAAAGTCGTCCAGCCTTTAGCCGGTGACTCCAGGCTGGCGGCGGCAGCCGCCGCTACCTAAAAACGGAATACTGCGTATCCCCTAAGCTGGTACATAGAGACGGTCGTCAACATCGATGTTGCCACCTCAATCTCTGGCTGGATAACCGACAGCGGGATCTCCCGGCCAGTCAACGACTGGCCACACACCACCAATTTCACCCCTGCAGCCTTAAGCTCTTTGACCAGCGGAATATTAGGATTATCAACGCCATACTTCTCCTTAAAAGCATCGTTATCCAGCGTAGCAAAGGTGGCGCCTCCGTGAATGGCAATCACGACGTCCATACTGTCAGCAGGCACGCCGCCAACGGCGTGCAGGTTCAACATACGGGCCACGTTATTCAGCCCTGCCGCCAATTCCGTAGGTTCAGGTGCACCGGAGTATACATCTACCACAATCTTATACCGTAGGCTGGGGTCAGGTTTCACCGTTGCTGCCTCCATGGGGAAGATTGCTCCGAAGGAAGGAACAACCGGAGAAACCCTTGTCTCCTGAGCAGACAGCGAAGCGAAAAGGAACAAGAGACTTGAGAAAAAGAAGAGGCGCATGGGCAGAAAAATTTTGAACAGCCAAATTAGCAAATCGGGCGGAGATGGGAGGTTGAGGCTGTAGGGTCTTCCAGGGTACACGTTTTAAAATCATCGCCCCAAACATAGTGCCAGCCTCTTATAAACCGTACCGGGCAACTATCAAGGATGCCCAATAAGTGTCACCTTTATTGCGATATTCGCGAACTAACCTCCTGCCGATGTTTATGCTCCGGTTTCTGCCTTTTCTTTTACTCTTAAGCGCCTGTACGGGAGCTTCAGACCATTCGGTTTCCTCCGCCGGGGAGCAAGTCCTCGAATCCGCCAAAGCCAAGGTTGCAGCTAACGCAACCTACCGCTACCACTATAGCTATCGCTGGGATAACGGTTACTCCGATTCACTGAACATCCACTACACCCGCCTGGCAGGTACCGAACCCGGATTTGCCTTCCTTGCGGAAGGTACAGACAAAGACATTTTCTTCGACGGAGACGACCTGCTCCAACTCAACCATCACCAGCGAACGGCTATCCGCACAACAGCAGCAACAATTGCTGCTCGTGATGACTATTTCCTCGGTAAGCTCTACTTCCAGGCAACTCCGTTCGAGCTGCCAGACTTGGACGAAGTCGACCAAGCCCAACAAGTAACCCTCAACGAGCAGCAACTCTGGGCTTACGAAGTTACTACGCAGCAAGTCAATACAGCTTCAAATCCAGTAGACACTACCGTTGAAACCCAAACTTACTTCATCTCTCCCGAAGAAAATGTTCTGGTACACTTCCGCAGGGTCGTGCAGCAAAGAGGCACCATCATCCGAACGGTCGATGTTTCCTTTAGCGACCATGCCTACGAAGTGAAACCACACAGTTTCACGGCAGCGGATCGCCCTAAAACCAGCCGCTATCTCGAGTTAAGCCCGCAGGAAGTTGCCCGCAAGAAACAGTCACGCCTCATCACCGTAGGCGAACGCCTCACTCGCGCTGATTATTCAGACCTCCAGGGCAAAGAGCAGTTGCTTTACGGTGTACCCGGTAAAAAGTCTGTCGTAATGTTCGGCTTCATTGGCTGCGGTCTGTGTGAATCCGCCCTCCGAAAAATGGCGGCAAAAGACTACTATACCCAACCTAACCTTACGCTTTACTACAGCAGTCCGGTAGATCAAGCAGCCAAGCTAGAGCAATACCTCCAGCGCAAGGGCCTACCCTACGCTGGGTTTAGTAAAGAGAGCCACATGAACGACAACTTCGGCGTGGCGGCCTTCCCAACCTTCGTCTTCATCGATGAACAAGGAGTAGTTGAGGCGGTATTTGGCGGTTACGATGACGAGGTGGCGCGCCGGATTATGGGGGGTGCATAACAGATTGCAGGCTACCCAAGTAAACACCATAACGAGGGACCAGCCAGGCACCTT
>CAZTTF010000295.1:0-27415 GCA_964616365.1 uncultured Lewinella sp.
GCCATAGCCTCCCGGAGGCTCCAGCTGGCAGGAACCGTAATCAGAGGCAACGTAAGGCTGCCGATAAGGCAGCCCAATAAAATCCAGCGGTTCAGACTAAAGTGAGTCTCCCCGCGTAGCATCACCCAGTAGTAGGCAAAACAAGCGGCCAGCAGCAGGCTGGCGTGAATCAGGTACTGCATTACTTCTTGTTTTTAATCATTTTTAACAAGCGCTCCAGGTCCTCAGCACTAAGCTTCTGCTCCTT
The DNA here is from genome assembly GCA_964616365.1 of uncultured Lewinella sp. GTDB lineage: Bacteria > Bacteroidota > Bacteroidia > Chitinophagales > Saprospiraceae > Neolewinella. Next base: position 248 of record CAZTTF010000295.1, read on the forward strand.
CGCAAAGTAGTTGACCAGCTTGATCGGCGAATTATCGAAGTAACCCTTCACCACCTCATCCACGACCTCTTCCTGGTAGTCAGACTTGGGGACCAACGCGAAGTAGCTGTAAGCCTTGCCTAATTTCTCTTCGCCAACAAAGCCTTTAGTCTTTAAAAGCTTCACCATCGTCGACACACTGTTGTAGTGCGGCTTTGGCTCAGGCAGCTGCGCAACAATCTCCCGGATCGAGGCTTTCTCCAGGGCCCAGATAATCTGCATAATCTGCGCCTCGCGCTTTGCTAATTTCTGCATAACTACTAATTGATTAGTACAATGATAGTACTAATGCATTGGTAGTTGCAAGTTTTTGGCTCCTTTTCGTACTAATTTATTAGTAGATCGTTATTTTTCTTCCGTTTGCGGTCTGTGGTCAGCCATGAATAGTTAATGTGCGCTAACCCTCCCACGCGCTCCACTACTACTACTTGACTACTCTGACTACTTGACCATTCCGACTATTTGACTACTCTGACTACTTGACTACTTGACTACTTGACTACTTTGACTACTTGACTACTTTGACTACTCGACTCCGCACGAATACTCCCCCTATCCCCGCAAATACTAACTCTCTTTCCCCCTTTGGCGCTATCGCCGTACCTTCGCCGTCTAACCATTGTATCCAACGGATCAAGACGTTACAAACCAACGTATGCGCATCAAAGTAGGTATCTTCTTCGGCGGCCCCAGCCGGGAGCGGGAAATTTCCTTCGCCGGCGGCCGGACCGTCTATGACAACCTGGACAAGGAACTTTTCGAGCCCATCCCCATTTTTGTCGACTCCTTCCGCAAATGGTACCTCCTGGACTGGCAGTACCTCTACCGGGGTACTATCCGTGATTTTTTCCCTCCCATCGACCTGGCGCCGAAATCCAAGCATGGTTTTCAGGTCTACCAGGAAAGTCTGGGGCCACTTGATGAACTGAGCCTTGAGGCGATGGGTAAGAAAATCGGACAGCGCATCCGCCGGCACGAGTTGCCGGAATTAATAGACCTTGCCTTTCTCGCCCTCCACGGTGAATATGGTGAAGACGGACAGTTGCAACGTGAGTTGGAGTACGCAGGCATTCCCTATACCGGTTCCGGTGTGGCAGCCAGCGAAATTGGGATGGACAAAGCCACCCAAAAAGAATTGATGGCGCAGCAGGGCTTCCCCTCTCCTCCGATCCACGTTATTACAAACGGGGACTTCGACGGAGAGCAAATCACTACGCACTTTCAGCGCTGTGAGCAGGAAATCGGCTGGCCGATGGTCATTCGTCCGGCCCGACAGGGTAGTTCGATCGGCGTGGCCATCATCAGTAAGGAAGAAGGCCGGGAGGCCTTCGAGCGCGCCGTTAATGCCGCTTTCTTCCGGGAAATCCTCCCCCTCAACGAATACCGCAGTCGTAATGCTTACGAACGCCTCGAATACGTTCGTTTCCTCAGCGACCTCCGCGACGGCATCGCTTTTCCGATGGACGCCACTTTCGGAGAGCGGACCATAACCTTATATACACCGGACGATCTCCACGAATACCTGGAAGGCTTGGCCTCAGCATCGCCCGACGATACAAAAGCACCCGACTCCCCCAAAGAGGGACTGGAGGAGAGCTCAGTCATCTTCACCGGACACCAGTCTGAAGAGCGTGTTATTGTAGAAGGCTTTATCGACGGTAAAGAATTCAGCTGTATTGTCGTCCGTACCGGCGACGGCGAAGCAGTCGCCCTCCCCCCAACAGAAATCGTCAAGCCCGCCAGCGAGCTTTTCGATTACCGCAGCAAATACATGCCTGGCCGGAGCCGTAAAGTGACGCCGATTGAATTACCGACGGAACGCATTCAGGCGATTCGCCGCGAGTGCGAGCGGCTTTACGAAGCCCTTGGCTTCCAGGTCTATGCCCGGATCGATGGCTTTCACACCGCCAGCGGGGAGATCTTCCTGAACGACCCGAACACGACCTCGGGCATGATGCCCAGCAGTTTCTTCTTCCACCAGGCGGCAGAAATCGGGCTCAACCCCAGCCAGTTCCTGACTTTCATCATCCGTCAGAGTTTGCGCGAACGCGGGGTGCCGGGAGAGGGGCAAGAGGCAATGACGATTGCTAACGAACTCGGCGAAGCCCTAGACACCGCCCTTACCGCCAAACGCTCCGCCGCCGACACCAAAGAACGCATTGCCGTCATCCTGGGTGGTACCAGCTTTGAGCGACACATCAGTGTGGAGTCGGGGCGAAATATTTACGAGAAACTGGCGTCAAGCGAAGGCTATCGACCAATACCAGTTTTCCTCTCCGGAAAACCAGGAGATGGTGATGCAGCGGATTATACCCTCCACCAGCTCCCCATCAACCTCCTCCTCAAAGACAACGCCGACGACATCCGCGACAAGCTCGCCAAATCGGAAGAGCACCCCGTTATCCGGGACATCCGGGAGGCCTGTGCCGGCATCACTGCCCGTTATGCAGACCCGGACGTAGTTTTCCAACCTAAGTCCCTCGACTGGAGCAACCTCCCTAACGTAGCTGACGGTGCCTTCATCGCCCTGCACGGCCGGCCCGGAGAGGACGGCCAGGTTCAGGCCCGCCTGGAGCCCCTCGGTCTGTACTATAATGGTTCCGGCATTGCCTCCAGCCAGATCACGATCGACAAGCACAAGACCTTGCGTACGCTCGGCGAAGCAGGTCTGCCCGTCACTGACCAGTGGCTCGCGCCCAAAGAGGAGTTCTTCGCCGACGAATACGCCTTCTACGACAAAGTGGAGCGTCTGTTCGGATATCCTCTCATCGCCAAGCCCGTAGACGACGGATGTAGCTCGGCCGTTAAGCTCATCAAGCAGCGCGACGAGCTGCATGCCTACTGTCATCTGACCTTCCAGCCCGACACGCTGGACGAACAACAGGCCCGGCGGGAGATGAAGCTCACGGCCAAAGACGAATGGCCTTTCGGTAAAGGAACCATCCTGTTCGAAAAGGCCATCACCAGCGGCGAAGCCGCTAAATTCCTGGAGATCACCGGCGGTATGCTGACGCATTACGGTGTTGACGGACAGATACGCTACGAGATCTTTGAGCCCAGCGAGACGCTGGCGGGTGGAGAAGTTCTGAGCCTCGAAGAAAAATTCCTGGCCGGAGAAGGACAAAATCTCACGCCAGCGAGAATGGCGACCGAGGATTACTCCTATGACTACGTCTCCGGGCAGGTGAAGGCCGACCTGGAGCGCGCTGCGCGCGCCGTTGGCGTCGAAGGCTACTGCCGCATCGATGCCTTCGTCCGGGTATATACCGACGGACGAGTGGAAACGGTCCCAATCGAAGTAAACAGTCTGCCAGGCATGACTCCGGCTACGGCCATCTTCCACCAAGCAGCTTTAGCGGGCTACCAGCCCGCCACCTTTATTGGCCATATTCTGGAATACGGTAAAGCACGCAAAGAGCGTTCTGTACCCGCAGCACTGACCAAGGTGGCTTCCGCTGCCCTTCCTTTGGCAACGGAAGATGCACCTGCGTCCGCGCCCCTAGCTGACCCCGCTGACATGCCCGCAAAGACCACTATTGAGGCAACACCGGTCGTCACGGCACCAGTATCAAGAACTGAATCCAACGCTTTTATGGAACAACCCGAGATAACGCCCCCAGTAGCTCCACCTCCACCGGAGCAGGCCCCAACACCCTCGCGTTTAGCAGACATTAAAGCGCGCGTTCTAACCTTCCTGGCTCCCATAATTGACCTCTTCAAAGCGGGCTATTTCTGGAAGAACGTAGGTGGAGCCCTCCTCTTCTTGGTCGTTCTGTTCCTCTTGCTCAAGTTCAGCATGAGCCTCTACACCGCGCACGGAAAGAGCACTCCCCTACCCGATTTTATTGGCATGCCCAAAGTAGAAGCGGTGAAAATTGCTGATGAAATGGGCCTCAAGCTGAAGTTTGACAAGGCGCCTTTTGACCCCAGCAAGCCACCGGAGCTCGTCGTTCTTCAGCACCCCAAGCCTGGTGCGGGCATCAAGAAAAACCGTTCTGTGTACCTGACGGTACTTGACGACACGCCCCAAATGATCCGGCTACCACAGCTGGTAGGTAACTACGATTACAACCAGTACTCCATCAAGATCGAGCGGATGGGAAGCATCCGCAGTACGATCAAAGAGCAGGTCTATGACCCTAAACTTGAAGAAAACACCATTCTTCATTTCTTTGACGGGGAGACTAAAGTTACCGATGCCATGATCCGCAACGGCTACGAAGTGCCCCAGGGAAGTTTGCTGGAATTCGTTGTCAGTGTGCGACAGACAGGTGAAGTAAAAGTACCTGACCTGAAGTGCAAGCGCTTCGGGGTGGTAGAGTTCCTGCTTGATGGCTCTGACCTGATTGTAGGTACGGTACACGGCAATGTCTCAGACCGCAGCGAAGCCTTCGTTGTCAGGACGGAACCGCCCGGCGGCAAGATGGTCGCCGTTGGCTCCCGCTTCGACATTTACCTTTCAGAAAGCCTCCCGGACAACTGCCAGTAGCACCGGAGGAGATTAACAAGTCCTGCACGGCATGCTTTCGTTCCGGACTAATCTCTGCTAACGGGCAACAGGACCAGCCTGGCCGGCGTTACTTCCAGGTTGCCACAGCCCGGATTTTGCCTCCGGCACCTTGGTTAAGCCGTTCGACACTTCCCCTGCCGTCTGGCGTATTTCCCTGATAATACTTTCGGTCAATTCCTTTTTATGACCCTTCGACTACTCTACACCTTTCTACTCATTATTGCAGGCACTGCCGCTGGATTTAGCCAGACCTTCTCCCCGCTGGGTGGCTATAATTTCCCCGACCTGCAGCAGCAGGAAGACCGCATCTCCCTGCGGGCTACTGATTGTGGCACTTTTGACCTGGAAGACCTCATTCGTGTTTTACCGGGCGAGACCATCAACGAGGCCATCCGGTTAGATACGATCGGGCTGAACGGCGATTACATTTTCTCCTGTACCGGTTGTGCTGATGTAGATTTCGGCATCGTCACCTTCGAGAACGACACCCTGACCTTTTCCGCGAACGCAGGTGTAGAGGAAGCATTCGTAGAGCTGACCTTTGAAGTATGTAACGCTGAAGGAAGCTGCTCTCCTCCCATCACGCGCAGTGTCCTCGTACAGCGGGAAGGCACCACCGTGGATCTCGGCAACCAGGCGGTTGCCCCCAGTGGCACCATCGACGCCAACATCCCTTTGGGAAATTTACCAGCTCCCACCTTTTGCCGCACCGTAGAGAGCTGCGCCGATGATTACCCGGGACGGGAACAGCGCGCTTTTTTCCAGTTTGGCATCGGTCAGAGCAACGAGATCCGCTACGTGGCGGCCCGCGCAGCGGGCACGGATGTAGTTTGCGTCACCCTCTGCACGGAACTCGGCCTTTGTGACACCTATACTACCAGCTTTACGGTTACCCGCCCGACGGTTAACCTCCCTTTCTTCGACGATTTCAGCTACGAAGGCTTCCGCCCTGATGCCGACCTCTGGCAAGATGAGGACGTGCTGATCAACCGCAACTTTGGCGTTGATCCACCCTCCATCGGTGTGGCCACTTTCGATGCCGTCAACTTCGACGGGCTTCCCTACGAACAGGGCACCGGAGGCAACAGCTCGCAGATTCGGGATTACCTGACCTCCGCACCGATTAACCTGCAGAACCGTGCAGCAACAACCCTTAACTTCTATCTCCAGCCCCGTGGGCTGGGGAATCGTCCCGAACGCCTCGATAGTTTCCTCGTTCAGTTCCTTAGTCCCGCAGGGACATGGGAGACCGTGCTTGGCATTGAAGGTATTCTCAACACGGTAGGTACAACCACCGAACTGCCTTTTGAAGCCTACACGATAGCTCTCGAAAATCAGTACCTCTACAATGGCTTCCAATTCCGTTTTGCCAATAAAAGTGATGATGAGGGAGCGGTAGACATGTGGCATCTTGACTACGTTAAACTCGACAATCAGTCGACCACCATTGTCAACCAGGACCTGGCCCTGACGGCAGTACCCGACAACCTGCTGGAGACTTACACCAGTATGCCCTTGCGCCACTACCAGGCAGTAGGACCAGCCCTGCTCACGGACTCCATCACCCTCGAGCTCTTTAACAACCGGGGAGACGTCACGCCAATCTCGCGGGGTAGAATCGTCATTACGGACGAGCAGGGTACGCCCATCACCTCTGGTAGTTTGATCATCCCGGATCTATTTCCCGGCGCTGCCGCAGTTGACTCCCTGGCCAGAGATCGGCGCCGAGCAGATTTCGTAGAATGGCCCAACCTACCTAACCTGGTGAATTACCTTGATGGGTTAGATGCTAATGCTTCCGTGAAGATTTTCAACCGCTACCTGTTGGACGTGGATACCGAAGATCTAGGTTTTTCACCTGCGATCCGGGAGAACAGTAATGTTTCTAACCCAACTTGCTTCGACGAGTATTTCGCCTATGATGACGCCTCGGCGGAACTGACCATTGAGATAGATCCGGGCAACACCATTCTGCAATCCTATGACACTTATGTCAATGATCAGTTGTTGGGCGTACGAGTTGCCATCCCGCGCGGCCTGGGGCCGCTGGGTGATCAGGACCTCCGCTTGGTGGTCTACACCGGAGATACCATGCCGGAGACGCTCATTTACGAGGAGGACTTCCCGGTGCTACAGCCCGAAGACTTTTTCTTTGACAGTCTTCAGGGCTACACGACCTATCTCTTTGCTGGTCCGCTCAACATCTCTGCCGGTCGCTTATTCGTTGGTTGGGAACAGCAGTCGGCCAATCGCAACATCGGCATTGGTTTTGACCGCAACAATGCTCCGGAGGACGTCCAGTGGTTCAATGTCGGCAACGGTTGGCAGCGCTTGCGGGGCTCCACGACGGGCGCCATTATGCTGCGCCCCCTGATGTCCGGCTTCGAAGGTTTCCAGACCGATACGGAGGACCCCGTTACGAACATTAGCCGGTTGGAGATCTTCCCCAATCCCACGTCCGGAACCTTGCACCTGCGGCCGCGCCCTGATGTTCAGATTGGCAACTTGAATTATCGCCTGTTCAGTTTTTCTGGAGCACTGCTGCGCACCGGCCCGATATATGACCGCCTTGACATTGGTGATCTGCCTGCGGGCATTTACCTCCTCGAACTGAGTGATGGCCAGCACCGCGAGCGGCATAAAATCGTACGCAATTAATCCTTTCCCCTTCATCTGATGTTAGGGGTTCGTTTAAACAAGTAAAATTATGGACGCAACCATTCAAGAAATCAAAGAACGCCAGGCTGCTGGCAGTGAAGACTTCGTATTGCTCGATGTACGCGAGGATTACGAGCGGGCAGAATTCAACATTGGTGGAATACACATTCCCCTTGGTGACTTAATGGCCTCTTTCGACAAGCTGGCTGCCCACAAAGACGAAGAACTCGTTGTGTACTGCCGGAGTGGCAAGCGCTCAGCCATGGCTGCTCAGCTGCTTAGTCAGTCAGGATTTACCAACGTCCGCAACCTCACCGGCGGCATGCTGGCATGGCAAAACAGCTAGCCTACCACACCTAGAATGTTCCGCTGGTATTGGTAAGGGATTTCTAAGAAATCCTGGCCAAAACAGGGACACATTGTAAAGGCAGGGCATGCCCTGCCTTTACAATGATCGCTTGAAGGCTCCGTAATTACCAAGGAATTGCCGGCGGAATACCACTCTTCCAGACCACACCCTCCTCCCTTTGTCGTACCAGATCAAACTACCGCAATTCGAAGGCCCCTTCGACCTCCTCCTCTTTTTCATTGAGCGGGACGAGTTGGATATTTACGACATTCCCATTTCTACGGTAACCAATGACTTTCTGGCCTACATGCGTCAGGCAGAAGCCATGGATATTGACCTGGCCAGTGAGTTTGTGCTGGTAGCAGCTACTCTTTGCCGGATTAAGGCTAAAATGCTGATTCCCCGCAAGCCGGTGGATGAGGAAGGTAACGAAATTGATCCGCGCGAGGAACTCGTTGCCCGCCTGCTGGAATACAAGCGTTATAAATCTGTCCTGGAAGAGCTACGCACCCTTGAGGCCACCCGTAGTAAGCGCAACTACCGCGGGAACATCTCCAGCGAGCTTGCGCAAATTGCTACCCGGGCCCTCGTGGACGTAGAGTTGGAGTCCGTTACGCTCTTTAAGCTGCTGAAGGCTTACGAGCGCATGCTCACCAAGCTGGAGGAAGCGAACAATCGGCCAATCGTGCATGAGATCGCGCAGTTCAGCCACACCATTGAGGAGCAGCAAGTCCGCATCATGACCATGATCGAAGGCGTCAAGCTGGGTAAGTCCCGTCCGAGTTTTACGGATATCTTCAGCGTTTGTCAAAACCGCATCCACGCCATCGTCACCTTCCTGGGGCTCCTTGAATTACTCAATGCCAGAGAGATTCGCCTGATCCCCGGAGAAGGAGTGAATAACTTTTGGCTGGACGCACCGCTGGAGGAGGAAGAGTAAGGGGGGAAGGGTTGTAGTTGTTGCAGAGTTGTAATTGTTGCAGCGTTGCAATCGTTGTAGGGTTGCAGTTGTTGCAAACAGTAGACTCCGGAGGAGGCAAACTCTTTTTATCCCTGGATGAGGCGCACGGCGCAGCCGTGCCGTAATCCGGGCAGTCTCCCCTGTCAGCGTCTACCGGGCCATCTGCCCCGTCAACTACTCCTTCACCATCCGCAAACTCAGCCATCTTCCGTCCTGAGTACGGGCCTGTACCACGTAAACTCCTGCCGGGTAATCACCGATGGTAAGGCTGGAGCCACTCGCAGGGCTGGCATAAGTTTGTAGCCGCTGCCCCATAAAGTTGTAGACATTGATTTCCTCCAGGCGGTCTGCAAGACTGCCCGCCAGCTGAAACACCCCTGAGGTGGGGTTAGGGACTACCCGTAGTTCTTCCGGGCGAGCCACTTCACGGACGGGTGTAAGCGCTGGCATGGCGCCGTCCATCCATTCAGCGCGATCAATCAACCAGGTTTTCAGGTAATCCACTTCCGACTGGTAAGTCTCTCCCACAAAATTATTGGGCCAAACGGGCTCCCCGATCACCGGCCAGCGGGTGAAGTTGCGCTCGGGCGCATCTCCCATTTCATTGACCAGCGAGTCGATGGTAGCGTTGAGGTTTTCGTTGGAGAAAACGCCTTCGCGGTAGGTCCGCCACCTTTCGGCCAGTAAGTCGAGGAAGACGGGATCTTCCTGCATCCGTGCCCACCAGAAGGGGGGCTGCCAGAAGTCTCCGGGGCAAAGTTGATTAAAGTTGAAGCCCCAGCCCGGAATGGCGAAGCCGCCGCAGTAGTTGGCATTGCCGAAGGCAAGGTTGAAATCCCATACCGGCCCCATGTGCAAACGACCACCGTCACTGTCTTTATCCTTGTAAAAGAACGTGCTAATACGGTAACCGTCTACGTTTCGGGAGATCTCATTGATGATGAGGAAGTCAACGAAAGATTCCAGGTCAACAAAAGGGCGATAGCCATTGACGGGATCACGGAAATTCCCGCCTGCCAGTGCATTCTCGAAGTTACGCATCCAGCTTTGGATGTATCCCCGTTGCTGCGAAGTTATCCGGTCCGGGCGTGGATAGTGGTAGAAGAAGAAGATCGATTGCTGCTCTGCTGTTTCGGCCCGGTAGTCCGATTCCCACAAAATTGGATCCACTTCATCATCATCCCCGGTTGCTTTATCCAGTTTCAGGATATAGCCTCCGGTGAGGTCATCACCAGCATTATCTTCTTCAGTCAGCCGGCTGATGTCGACCCGGTCGTTATCGCGCTTAATGCGCTCAGTAAACAGGTAGACGCCTTTGTAGTCTCCATTGATAACCAACTCGACCATTCGGATACGCGGAGCATAAGGCATTATTTTCCCTGCCAGTTCATAAGCCAGTGCGTTCCGGATCAGGCTTTTATCAGAGTAGGGGCCGTGTAATACCCAGTCTTCTTCCTGGGGGAAGCCCAGCAGGCTGACTTCGAGATCGTCACCGTTCTCATCCCATGTTTCCAGGGCGTAGCCTTTCTTGGGGAATATCGTTTGCGAGGTAGAGCCCCGGAGCTCAATCCCCATGAAACCATCATAGCCCGTAGGCTCATCGTTCAGCTCATTCATTTCGCCGGGGCCATTGTCAATAATCCGGAGGCGTGCCTCAATTTTCGGATCATCCGGGATGTCAAAGCCGTTGGTAGTAACGACGAGTATAGGCAAGGTAGAACTGAAGTTTGGCTGCGCGGACAGTTTACCCAGGGCGGGGCCGCAGGTGCAAAGGATCAGGACAAGAAGTGATGAATAGTGCCGCTGTAGGCCAAAAAATAGTTTTCCAGGCATGGTTGGTGGTATTCTTGCCGCCAAAGATAAGCTGACGTAATTTTACGGCTGTGCCTGCTCAAGACAAATCCAGCCTAAACCAACAACTTCGTTACCAGCCCGCGGCCAGGCCGTCGGCAGCTAGTCTTTTTGCCGGGCTGCGCGGCCAACACCCCCGGCGCGCGCTCGGGCGCGCCATCACCCTGCTGGAGTCTACCCAACCGGATGATCGTGCCGTAGCCGATGAGTTGATCGACCTCGCGGCGGCCCACCAGCCAACAAAGCCTACCTTTCGGGTAGGCATTAGTGGTACTCCCGGTGTGGGCAAATCTACTTTTGTTGAAAGCTTTGGCCAGGAGGTCGTCTCCCGCGGGCACCGCTTGGCGGTGCTGGCCATTGACCCCAGCAGCAGTTTAAGCGGAGGCAGTATCCTGGGTGATAAAACCCGGATGGAAACCCTGAGCAGGCTCCCCGAAGTATTCATCCGCCCCTCCCCTACCAGCGGGCATCTTGGTGGCGTAGGCGCCAACAGCAGGGCTGCCGTCCTGCTCTGCGAAGCAGCAGGCTACGACTACGTGATTGTAGAAACCGTAGGGGTTGGCCAGGCAGAGTGGCGGGTACACAGCATGACGGACGCTTTTCTGTTGCTGGCACAGCCAGGAGCAGGCGATGACCTGCAGGGCATCAAACGGGGCATCCTTGAGCTCGCCGATTACATTGTGGTCAACAAAGCCGATGCTTTGCCCGACGCCGCCAAACAGGCGGCCCTGGAATTAAGACGGGGCTTGCACCTGGCTCCCGCCAGAGCAGATGGCTGGACGGTGAAAGTGGACCGCATCAGCGCCCTTAGCGGCGCTGGCATACCCATCACCTACGATCACCTTGCTCAGTATCACCAGAAAATGATGCGTGCCGGCCTTCTGGCAGAAAGACGTGCCCAGCAGCGCATCACCTGGCTCCGGGAACGGGTTGAACAGGACTTGCGACAGTCATTATCTGATCATCTTGATCAGATTGCACAAACATCCGACGGACTAAGACGTATTCTAGACGAACATTCAAGCCTTTCTTCCGCTGCAAACGTTATTTTGGCGGAGTTTCAGCAACGAAAACCTAAATAGACTATGAAATCATTCGGTACCCTTGGCATTGTTGTTGCCATCCTCGCCGTCCTCCTTATTGCTGGCTGTGGCCAGTATAATGGCTTTGTTGACGGAGAAGAGAACGTAGAACTTGCCTGGTCACAAGTAGAAACAGAATACCAACGTCGTTCTGACCTGATCGGCAACCTCGTTAGCACCGTAAAAGGAGCAGCAGACTTTGAAAAAAGCACCCTTGAGGCCGTAACCAGTGCCCGCGCTAAAGCTACCTCTATTAACATCGATGCGAGTAACCTTACTGCTGAGCAAATTCAGCAGTTCGAAGCAGCTCAGGGTCAGTTAAGCCAGGGCTTAGGACGCTTACTCGCTACTGCGGAAAATTACCCTAAGCTGCAAGCTACCCAGGGGTTCCGGGACCTTCAGGTACAGCTCGAAGGCACTGAGAACCGCATCAGTACGCAGCGGAAGCGCTTCAATGAGGTAGCGACAAAGTTCAATAAGAAAGTCCGCCGGTTCCCCGGCACCGTTTTTGCTTCCGTTTTCGGCTTTGAAGAAAAGCCACAATTCCAGGCGCAGGCAGGAACGGCCAACGCTCCTGAGGTAAATTTCGATTAATCATGGTAAAGTTCTTCAGCGCGGCGGAGGAGTCGCAGATTATTGCGGCCATCCGCCGCGCCGAGAACAACACCTCGGGCGAAATTCGGGTCCACGTAGAAGTGGGCGCCCAGGCTCCCGCCCTGGTTATTGCTCAGCGTATTTTCCACGAGCTGGGCATGCAGGAGACGAAAGACAGAAACGGTATCCTGATCCTGTTATCAGTCGATCGTCGAGAGTTCGCCATTCTCGGTGATGAGGGTATTGACAAAGTTGTCTCCGAAGATTTCTGGGATACGGAGCGTGATCTGATGCAGCAACACTTCCGGCGAGGAGATTTCGCTGGAGGAATCGCCCTGGCGATCCAACAGGTAGGTGCAAAACTGAAGCAGTTTTTCCCCTATCAGGACGACGACGTCAACGAGCTCCCAGACGAAATCAGTTACGGCAACACCTCTTCCTGATGCCCAAACAGGCGCTAACCGATAAACCCATTTGACCATCAAAAACATCATCCGTTTCTCTTCCCGCTTGTACCGCAGCAGCTGTCTGATCTTACTGACAGTTCTGTTGACTAGTGCTGCGCTACTTGCGCAGCGACCGATCCCCGCTAAGTCAAACGACCTGGTGAACGATTACGCCGGGATGATGAGTCGGGGAGAACAAGCTCAGCTCCGGCAGAAGCTGGTCCAATATGCCCGGGAGACATCTACTCAGATCGCCGTCGTTACGGAACCTTCTCTGCAGGGAGAGACTGCTTTCGACCGGGGCTTAGCCATCGCCCATGGCTGGGGGATTGGCGGTTCGGAAGAAAAGGATAACGGCGTATTGATCTACATTGCCCGGGATGACCGTAAAATTCAGATCCTGACCGGCTATGGTGCAGAAGGCTTTTTGCCCGATATCCTGGCCAAACGCATCATTGAACAAGACATAAAGCCTGCCTTTCGGCAAGGAAAAATCTACGCAGGTCTTGACCGGGCAACGAGTACGGTAATGAAGCTCGGAAAAGGTGAGTATCAGGCAGATGATATTCCTTCTGGCAGCGGAGGAGGAGGCATTCCCCCAATGCTGATCATCCTGGTCACCATTGTCGTTTTTTACCTGATTTCCCGCAACAATAATCACCACGACGACGATGACGATGACGGTGGCTATTGGAGAAATGGCCCATACGATATGGATGACCACGACCGCAAAGTGCGCCGCAGGCGCAGGGGTGGTGGCTGGATTTTCTTCCCCGGTGGCGGTGGCTTCGGCGGCGGCGGAGGTGGTGGTGGCTTCGGAGGTGGCGGCGGCGGCTTTGGCGGCTTCGGTGGCGGTGGCTTCGGCGGCGGTGGCGCCGGAGGAGATTGGTAGGTCTAGCGTACCGCAAACCCCACACATTCAAGAGGTCGATCGCGGCACATTGTTTTCACCGTTCGTTTTAAACTCCCCCCGGCCACTCCAGGTGACCGGGGGGAGTTTAAGTTAACTGAAGCCCTATATTGTTAGATAATATTCATCCAACCACCCTTCCCATGAAGTTTCTGGCTACCATCCCCGTACTCTCTTCAGCCAATATCGAACGCGACATCGCCTGGTATACTGAGAAGACAGGCTTCACCGCGGCTTCGATCCAGGATGGGTATGCGATAATGCAGCGGGAAAATCTGGAGTTTCATTTACAATGGCACCACGGGACAGACGATGACCCGGTCCTGCCTGGCGTCATGCGTATTTGGCTGGCGAGTGGGCTCCTGGAGCTTTTCGAGGAGTTTGTGCAGCGAGGAACAGTAACACCCCAAAAATTACGGATGAAAACTGCCTGGGGCACCAACGAATTCGGCTTTTACGACCTGAACAAGAATGCCATCTTTGTAATGGAAGATGTCTCCTGATTGGTAATCCGGCTTTGCAATCGCTGCCTCCCCAACCTTACCCGGCACCTGCGGCCGCGCCCTTTGCCATCAGAATCATCGACGGAGAAAGTGCTGGCCTGGTATCTTTAAGACAAACCTTAGTCTCTTTATGACCACGTTGCGCACCCCTGACCACTATTTTTCCGACTTGCCAGATTACCCTTTCTCTCCTAACTACCACTTCGTTTCCGGCGATCTTCGGATGCACTATCTCGACGTCAATCCGTCCGGAAAAAAAGTAGTGGTCTGCCTCCACGGAGAGCCATCCTGGAGCTATTTGTACCGCAAGATGATTCCACTGTTAGTCGAGGGTGGCTTTCGCGTAATTGCCCCTGACCTGATTGGTTTTGGAAAGTCTGACAAGCTGGTTGATGAAAATGATTACAGCTACCAACGTCATATTCACTGGACCCAGGAATTGCTCTTCGAGCGGTTGAACCTCAAGGAAATCCGGCTTTTTTGTCAGGATTGGGGAGGCCTTATTGGCCTCCGCCTGCTAGCTGAAGCGCCCCATCGTTTTGCCCGCGTCGCTGCCGCCAATACTTTTCTCCCAACCGGAGACCATGACCCTGGCCCTGCCTTTCACCAGTGGCTAAAAATGGCTAAGACAATGCGCCCGTTTCCAGTTGGGAACATCCTTCAAATGGCTTCAAACACCCAACTCTCCTCGGCTGAAGTGGCCGCCTATGATGCCCCCTTCCCCAACGAGTCCTACAAAGCAGGCGCACATATCTTTCCAGCATTGGTTCCTATTACTCCTACAAATCCCGCTGCTGCAGCCAATCGTGCTGCCTGGGAAAAACTAAAAGGGCTGGAGATTCCTTTCATCACGCTTTTCAGCGATAATGATCCTATCACCAAAGGGGCTGAAAAGTACCTGCAGCAATCTATCCCCGGAGCACGAGACCAACCTCACCAAATCCTTAAAGGTGGCGGGCATTTCCTGCAGGAAGATGTTCCCGAAGCGCTTGTTGCTGCACTCCTTCCGTTTTTTCGCTAACTTTAAGGGTATCCCCATCCCAACCCATTATGCATAAGCACCGTTGCACCGGCCTGCTTGTCACGTTACTTGTATGCCTTTCAATAACTTGCTCCGGTCAAAGCCCGGAACAATTACTGGAACAAGACGACCCACGTGCGGCAGCCCTTGGATTTGCCGCCCGAGGCACCCGTCTTGACGACTTTAAAGCAGGTATTGCCTGGTCCCAAATCGACAGCATAACCCAGGCAAGGGCTGCGTTTTCCCGGGTGGTTTCCGCAGGAGCACCCGATAGCCTGACCGGCCTTGCCTTCCACAAAATGGGCCTCGGCAGTTATAATGATTACAATGAACCACAAGCGGTTCTAGACTACACTAAGGCGATCAACGTCCGGGACCAGGTGTTCTCCGGAGCACATAAAGATCGTGCCCACAGCCGGCTTAATCTTGCTCAGACCCTGATTGAACTCGGGAAAAACGACACAGCGGCCGTTATCCTGCAGCAGGCAATTGACATCTACGCAAATGCTTCTCCGACGGACAGCCTAAACTGGGTGCGATCATACAACCGCCTGGCCTTATTGGCAGAAGACGCCAGAGACTACCAGGTAGGCATCAATGCCGTCAGTCAGTCGACGGCAATGATTTCCAGACTGACCAATCCCAGCTTAATCGTTCAATTCGACACCTGGTATGCTGCCGGCAGGGTTTATCTGATCTTTGGAGCACTTAAACAAGCAGACAAAGCAGCCGCGCAAGCGCTTGCGCTTGCAAACCAGACTGGCTATGCTGATCTCATGGTCGATGCCCTGAGCCTTGCCGCAGGCATCGCTACGGAGCAAGAAGACTACACCGGCAGCCTTAAGCTCCATGAGCAAGCCTTATCCCTCAGCGAAGACCTGGAGTTGCCTGCCTCAGCTATTGGTCTGGTTCATTTCAACCTTGCCCTTAACCACGGCAGGCTAAACAATATTTCGCGGGCGCTATACCACAGCGAGGCAGCCCTCGAAGGGCTGCAGGACGACACTTTCTATTTGCCCCGCCTTCACAGTGTCCGGGGAGACATCTTCCGGCGTGCGGGCAAGTCCGAAGCCGCTAAGGATGCCTTCAATACCGGCATCGCATTGGTGGCGGGCCGCTCCGGACAGCAACTCCATTACCCTGACCCCGCAGCCATGGAGCCGAACCAACTAGAGATTCTTGCCGATTTGCTTCAGGATCGGGCAGACGTACTGGAAACGCTTGGAGACACTGAGGGTGCTCTAAACGATTACACCCTGCTCTTTGCCGTTCAGGATAACCTCCGAAGCAGGGTCACCTCCGACGAAAGCCGGAGTTACCTCAGTAAGAACCTTCGCCCTGCATTTGACCGGGCGATCGCACTGGAATTTCGTAAATACAAAGCAGCCCCTGACACTGCTACTGCCTGGCGCGCCTTCGCCCTCAGTGAACGTGCCAAAGCTTACAGCCTGCTCTCCGCGGTACAACGAGACCGGGCAACAATGCCTCGCCGGGAGGCAGCCCTGCGGGCGCGAATCGCGGCGCTTGAAAGAAACACCTCCACCGACGCCACACAACGCCTGGCAGCGGCACGTCTGCAACTCGACCGGTTAATTCGACTCAGCGGAGAAGACGACGACAGGAGTATTCCGGAGTTTAGCGCCAAAGCGCTTCGGGATTATGTGCAGGAATACCAAACTGCACTCGTTGCCTTTCATGTAGGTGCCGACCAAGGTTTCCGATGGTTGATACTGCCTGACGGCAATATCTCCCTCGCCTCCATAACGGGAGTTAACGCACTTCCTTCGGACATATCAGACTGGCGTACTGCCATCACCACGAGTGCCTACCGCCGTAAAAGTCTACGGGCCACTAGTGAGCAAATAGCACTTGACGAAGCATTCATGTCCCATGGTCATGCACTGTATCAACAATTGTTCTCCGTTTCCGAAAAACTACCAGAGCAACTCTGTATTTTGCCTGACGGGCCACTTACGGTATTGCCTTTTGGAGCGCTTCCTACGGCAAAAGTCACACCTCCGTTCACTTACGACCAGCTATCCTACCTGCAAAGTGACCGGACACTCCATTACGCCTACTCCGCTCGGATACTACTCCAGGCCACCTACAAGCCTGCCGCTGACTACACCCATGATCTCCTGGCAATGGCTCCTGAGTTTCGAGGATCAACACCTGCAGCAGCACTTACCAGAGCGGTTGTATTGAGGGACGGAGAGCGTGCCCTCACGGGTCTGGCTCCCTTACAGTACAATCAGCCAGAGGTAGAAGAAATTACGGCCCTCGTCCCTGCCTCGATTTCCTACTTTGGGGCTACTGCAGACCGGGAGCACTTTCTTGAACAGCTCGACCAGGCCAAGATCATTCACCTGTCTACGCACGGGGTCGTCAACATCGAGCAACCGGCACTTAGCTTCGTTGCTTTCTCTCAACTTGGGGATAGCCTTGAGTATGAGGAAATGCTGTACTACAATGATCTTTCGGCCCTACCTATTTCGGCGGAACTGGCCGTACTTTCTGCCTGCGAAACCAGTCTGGGCACCTACGTGCCCGGCGAAACTAGCCTTAGCCTCGCAAGCGCCTTTACGGCTGCCGGAGCGCGCAGCACGCTCACTACGTTATGGCAAGTGGATGATGCGGCCACCAAGGAGCTCATGGTTAACTTTTACCAGGAGCTCACCTCCGGGAAAGACCGAATTGTCGCGCTCGCAAGTGCCCAGCAACAACATCTGCAAAGCCAGGAATACGCCCATCCCTTTTATTGGTCTGCCATCACACTCTACGGAAAAGCAGGTCCGATCTCGTTTAAGACGGGAGGTATCGGGGGCTTTCTCAACAACACGTTTACGCCTTATCTCGCCGTAATCGTTGTGGGCCTGTTCGTGGGGCTATTGCTCCTAAAGAGGCAGAAGGAGAAGTAGTTCGGGGCAACAGATTAGCGTACCAAGTGAAGACGGCCATTCAGCTGACACCCCAAACAGATGGAGAAGTACGGGGTAAACATATGCGCTGCTGGCCCGTTGAACTCGAAAAAGATATGGCTGAGCAAAACACCCCACAGCTACAATACTGGGTGGCCTATACCGACGCCGATGGCGTCAGTCGTCAGGAACAGCGTACACTCGAAGGCTTTACTTCGGAGAGCATGGGAGGAGATTCCGGAAATCAATGGAACAACAGACTCTTCGCAGGAGCTACTCAGATCATCATCAGCGAACTACCAGCAGACTTTGACGGAGACTGGCACGAAAATCCGCACCCCCAGTGGATCATCCCCCTATCCGGAGGATGGTGGGTAGAAACCATGGACGGACAACGGGTAGAGCTACGGGAGGGAGATTTATCTTTTGGAGCAGACCAAGGGACCACAAACAGTAAGGGGCACCGTTCAGGTGTCCTCGACGGAAAGCCCTGTCGCATGATGATCGTCCAATACACCAACGAGCCCCGCTTATTGGGCGGGCAGGTAACACCAGACCAATTGTAGTTTTTGCCGAAGAGGACTTAACTTTACCCAGCAATTGTTTGAAAACAACTCCCGGTGCCATCACCCGCTAGCTCTAAGGCCGGTATCCTCGATAAGTCCATCGCTTACCTCAACGGTATTGGCCCGGCCAAGGCCAAGTTGCTCGGTGAGGAGCTACAACTATACAGCCTGGGTGATCTGCTGCACGCCTACCCTTTCCGGTACGTCGACCGCACCAAGTTCCATCAGATCATTGACATCGTCCCCAACGAAGGATCCGTCCAGGTTAAAGGGAAACTCGTTTCGCTCAACGTAAAAGGTAATGGCAGGGCCATGCGCCTCGTAGGGCGCCTGCGCGACGAGAGCGGCGCTGCCCTAGAGCTCGTCTGGTTCCGCGGTATCCGGGTGCTACAGAACATCTTCATCGTCGGTGAAGAGTATATCTGCTACGGCCCCGTAACCGAATTTAACGGTAAGCTCAGCATTACCCACCCGGAGATGGAATCCGCGAAACGCGCACCAAGTGCCGACAACGCCACTTTTGAACCCGTCTACTCAAGTACCGAAAAACTGAACCGCCGGGGGCTCGACCCACGGGGTCGGCGCAAACTGATCCGCGACCTCTTCAGCCAACTCCTGCCCACGGATCTTCCGGAGATTATCCCGGATTACCTGATGCAAGAATTGCGGCTGATGCCCCGGCCCGCAGCACTTCGGGCAATCCACTTACCCGCCAATCAGGTGGAGCTGGATGCAGCCCGTAGACGAATGAAATTTGAGGAACTTTTCCTTCTACAGATGCGGCTATTACAGCTCAAGGTCGTCCGGGAAGAACAAATTGCCGGCTACCGCTTTGGGCAAATTGGTGCCATCTTCAATCAGTTTTTTCAGGAAAAAATCCCCTTCGAACTGACGGGTGCCCAAAAACGGGTACTCCGGGAAATTCGCCAGGACCTTGGGCGGGGTGTTCAGATGAACCGCCTTCTTCAGGGAGACGTGGGCGCCGGAAAAACAATGGTTGGTTTGATGTCGATGTTAATGGCGCTGGATAACGGTTTCCAGGCCTGCATGATGGCACCAACGGAAATTCTCGCTTACCAGCATTATGAGTCTGTCATGGACTACCTGCAGGGAATGGACGTCCGGGTAGCATTCCTTTCCGGCTCCGTGAAGGGGAAAGCACGAAAAACCATTTTGGCAGACCTTGCCGCGGGCGAGATTGACATTTTGCTCGGCACCCACGCGCTGATTGAGCCCACGGTCGCTTTCAAGAACCTTGGCCTGGCCATTATTGACGAACAGCACCGCTTCGGCGTTAAGCAACGGGCAAAGCTCTGGGTCAAGAATAAACCCTTTCCGCCCCACGTGCTGCTGATGTCTGCCACTCCCATCCCGCGCACCCTGGCCATGACAGCCTACGGAGATCTGGACGTAAGCGTTATCGACGAGCTTCCTCCGGGCCGAACACCAATTAAAACAGTACACTTCACGGAACACCGGCGCCAACGGGTATTCGGTCGGATACGGGAAGAGATCGCCAAAGGAAGACAAGCTTACATCGTTTATCCGCTAATCGAGGAAAACGAAAAGCTGGATCTCCTCGCTTTGGAGGAAGCCTACGATGAGATGCGGCACAAATTCCCTCCCCCCGAATATCAGATCAGTGTTGTCCATGGCCGCATGAAAGCAGAGGATAAGGACGCCGAAATGCAGCGCTTCAAAGAGGGTAAAACGCACATCATGATGGCCACTACCGTCATTGAGGTAGGGGTGAACGTTCCTAACGCGACCATCATGGTCATTGTCCATACCGAGCGCTTTGGGCTGAGCCAGCTGCATCAGTTACGCGGCCGGGTTGGCCGCGGAGCGGCCGAATCCTACTGTATTCTCCTTTCCAGTGTCAAGCTCAGTAAAGAAAGCCGTGAACGGATCAAAACGATGGTAGAGACTACTGACGGATTCAAGATAGCAGAAGCGGACCTACGCCTCCGCGGGCCGGGCATGCTTGACGGTACCCAGCAATCAGGTGTACTACAAATGCGCATTGCCGACCTCGCAAAAGATGGCCGCATCCTTTCCGTCGCCCGCGACCGCGCAAAAGATATTCTCGAAGCAGACCCAAAACTGGAACAACCGGAACACTTCCACCTGAGTCAGCATATGGACAAGTACATGAAGGCGGTGAAAGGCTGGGGCAGAATTAGTTAGCGGCCTGGTCAGCTGGCGTCTAATGAGTACGGAAAATTGACTAAAGGCCGCTGACTGTTCTAATTCATTGCCAAAAATGACATTTGTCATCGTTGGACCTTGCCGAGCGAAAGACCTTTGAGGCAAACGTTTCAGAGTGACCCTGATCAACAAATACAACCAGCCGGTGCCACGTTACACCAGCTACCCGACCGTCCCCTATTGGCAGCCCACCGCGCCAACCCAGGAGCAGTGGCTGGCGTCCGTTAATCAGCGCATGGCAAATACGCCTGAAATCAGCCTGTACATTCACCTGCCTTACTGTGAAGAACTCTGCACTTACTGTGGCTGTAACAAGCGGATCACCAAGCGGCACGATGTAGAAGCTCCGTACATTAAAGCACTGTTGGCCGAGTGGGCCATCTACGTACGATCATTGCACCTGCGCCCCCGCATTAAAGAACTCCACCTCGGAGGTGGCACGCCCACCTTTTTCGGTCCATCTTCCCTGGCCAGGCTCATTGATGGCATCATGAACTTTGCCGATCTGGCCGAAGACCACAACTTTGGCTTCGAAGCACACCCTAATAGCACTACGGAAGATCACCTGAAAGTATTGGCCGAACGTGGCTTCAATCGTTTAAGCATCGGAGTACAGGATTTCAACCCTGACATCATGCGGTTGATCAACCGGCGCCAGTCAGTGGAAGACGTAGAACGTACGGTTAACGCGGCCAGAAAGCATGGCTACAAATCCATCAATTTTGACGTCATCTACGGTCTGCCCAAGCAGACCATGAACGACATTATCCGTAATGCCGTCAAGATCCAGCAAATGCGTCCCGAACGGATTGCTTTTTATGGCTATGCACACGTCCCCTGGGTCAGCCCCGGGCAGCGCGCTTACGACGAAAAAGACCTGCCCACCGGCCTCAAGAAATGGAACCTCTACGTGACGGGCAAAGACATGCTGGAAGATAGTGGCTATAAGGACATCGGCCTGGATCACTTCTCGCTTCCCAGCGACGACCTCTTCCAGGCGGCGGCCACCGGCCGCCTGCACCGCAACTTCATGGGCTACACCACCGCGAATACGCCCATTACCCTCGCGCTGGGATGTTCCTCGATCGGGGACAGCTGGGACACTTACGTCCAAAACGAAAAAAAGGTAGAGGACTACGCAAAAATCGTACTTGATGAGCAACGTCTCCCAATCATCAAAGGGCACAAGCTCAACGAAGAAGACCTTGTAGTAAGGCGTCATATCCTTAACCTGATGTGCCAGGGATTCACGGAGTGGCGCGCTGAAGACATGCGTTGTTCGGCCCTGGAACGCGCCGTTGTTATGTGGGACGACATGGCTGCCGACGGCATCATTACCCGTTCCCCCTATCGCATCGAAATCACCCAGTCAGGCAAGCCATTCCTGCGCAACATCTGCTTGCCGCTGGATGATCACTACTGGCAACGCCAACCATCAACCAAAACCTTCAGTCAGGCAATTTAGCCTGTTCATTTTTTGGTCTGTTAGGGACTAAAAAACTAACAGACAAAAAAAACAGACTAACATGGTAAAAACTGTTTCCTCGCCATCTACCGAAGCCGTCTGCGTACACTGCGGCGACCAGTGTGCTGATGAGCGCGTAGAGCGGGGGAAGCTGTTGTTCTGTTGCCCTGGCTGTGAGACGGTCTACGCGATTCTGCAAGAGAATGACCTGCTCGGCTTTTACCACATCGACGAAGCAGCGGGCAAAAAGCAGCGCAAGGAAAACGACCGCGACTACGCCTGGCTTGAGGTTGACAAACTCGCCGCCCGCGTGATTCGCTACCGCGATGAAGAACGTTGCCATGTTGATCTTGAACTTCCCGAAATTCACTGTGCCTCCTGCGTTTGGCTGCTTGAGCGCCTGCCGCAGCTTTTGCCGGGCGTTCGGTCCTGCAAGATTGACTATTCGCGTAAGATCGCAGCAATCGTGTTCAACCATCAGCAGGTAAGTCTGCGGGAAGTGGCCGAGATGCTCGATAGGATCGGGTACCCTCCCCACCTCAAAACCTGGAAAGAAGACAGCAATAAGCGAAGTGACCGGGCGCTGATTTACCGCATCGGCGTAGCCGGTTTTTGCTTTGGTAACATCATGCTACTGAGCTTTCCCGAGTATTTCGGACTCAGTACTGCGGCCAAGGGCGCGGACGCAGGTGCATTGTGGATGGGTGGCGCATTGCACTACCTTTTACTTGGCCTGAGCCTCCCCGTCGTGTTCTACGCCGGACGCGGATTCTTCACTGCCGCCTGGCACGCCGTCGCTGCGCGCCGGGTCACCATCGACCTGCCAATTGCCATTGGCATGCTTGCCCTCTTCGGCCGCTCTGTCTATGAAATCCTGACCAAAACAGGAGGAGGATACCTTGACAGCCTTGCCGGACTGGTCTTCTTTCTCCTGATTGGCCGCTGGTTCCAGACGCTGACCTTCGCCCGCCTTAATTTTGACCGCGACTACCGTGACTACTTCCCCGTAGCCGCCTACCGCGAGCAACCAGACGGCACTCCCGTCCCCGTTGCCAGCGAAGACCTCAAGGAAGGTGATGTGCTACTCGTCCGCCCCGGACACCTGATTCCGGCGGATGGCCAGCTGCTAACCACAACCACTAAAGGCATCGACTACAGCTTTGTGACCGGCGAGGCGCTCCCAAGGCCCGCCAAGGCCGGTGAGGAGGTATTTGCCGGAGGACGGGCCACCGCCTCTCCGCTACGCATTGTCGTGACCAAGCCTGCTGACCAAAGCTACCTCCTGCAACTATGGTTGCGGGAAAGCGAGAACAACAAGCCCACTGAAGTAGCTCCTCCCGAAGGGCTCATCCGGGCATTTACCGCTTTCATTCTGCTCCTTGCCGGCGCGACCCTCGCCTACTGGTACAACACCGATATCGGCCTGGCTTACCGGGCGGCAACGGCAGTCCTGATCATCGCCTGCCCCTGTGCACTCGCCCTGGCAGCCCCGTTCGCCTACGGTACGCTACAGCGCCTGCTCGCCAAAGCAGGCTACTATTTCCGGGGGCCGGCCGTACTGCAGCGCCTAGGCACCGTTAATGCTTTTGTCTTTGACAAAACAGGTACCCTCACGACGGACAACCAGGTCGAAAAAGTACACTTCCTCGCCAAGCGGTCTTCTTTCCATGAGGCCATTCTCCACGCAATGGCCGTCCAATCCGATCACCCGCGTAGCCGGGCGCTTGCTAAAGCCCTGAAGGCCGGAGTACCGTCGCTGAAAAAAGTGCGGACCTCAGGCGTTCAGGAAGTTGTAGGTCAGGGGCTCTCCCTGACGCACGAAGGCGTCACCTACCTGATCGGGAAAGCTGACTTTTGCGGACTACCCGCCGCTAAAGCAGGAACCTGGGCCAGTGTCAATGGTATTCCGTACCTCCAGCTAGGCCAGTCAAACGTACAACTAAGGCCAGGTGCGGGCGCTATGCTCAGTGCTATGCAGCAGCGCGGCAGTACGTGGCTACTCTCCGGTGACCAGCCCCCGCAGAGTGATTTCTGGACCGATTACCTTACGCCTGAACAGTCTCTCTTCGAGCAATCTCCGTTTGACAAACGACAGCGTATCAATACGTTACAAGCAGCGGGAGACAACGTCCTGATGGTCGGTGACGGGCTCAATGATGCAGGTGCACTTGGTGCAGCAACTGTAGGCCTGGCCATCAATGAGGATGAAGCTCACTTCAACCCCGCCTGCGATGGCATCGTCAAGGCGGACCACCTCGGGCTTTTGCCCGAGATTTTGCGGGTCGCTGGCAAAATGCGCTGGGTGCTATGGTTTACCTACGCTCTTGCCTTTGCCTATAACATCGTTGGCCTTTCCTACGCCGTCACCGGCACCCTCAGCCCGGTTATTGCCGCTATTCTGATGCCCCTGAGCTCGGTCACGATTGTGGTCGTAGCAACCCTGGGTGCCCTCATCGTGAACGGTAATATTCGTCGCCAACAAGCAGTTTAAATCCGCTTTTTCTTGTTTCACAGGCAACGTACCGGGCCACCCCGGGTGCAAATTGTTGCAAGGAATCAGTCAAATGATTCAAAGCATGACAAATGTCATGTTTTCCAATGATGTGCTTCATTTCATACCCTGCCGAACTGACGGACCTTGTGACCACTAAATGACCAAGGTATGACCGTCATCTTTCTCATCATTCTTCTCAGCCTTTTGGTAGCCGGTGGCTTCCTCCTTGCTTTTTTCTGGGCAGTAGGCACCGGGCAGTACGATGATGAAGTGACGCCATCCATGCGGATCTTATTTGAGGACTTCAAAGCATCTGACGATGACTAAACCTGTAACCGAAACTGGCACCGAGGTGGCGCTGGAGCACTTTTTTTATGACAACGAAAGCGTAAAACGCTTTGCCTACGCTACCGCTTTCTGGGGTTTGATAGGCATGGTTGTCGGCCTATTAGCTGCCCTTCAGATGATCTGGCCCATCTTCAACTTCGGCACCGCCGAACTCACCTTTGGCCGCATTCGTCCACTGCATACCAATGCAGTGATTTTTGCGTTTGTGGGCAACGGTATTTACATGGGAGTTTACTACTCTCTGCAGCGCTTGCTTAAAACGCGGATGTACTCGGATTTACTGAGTAAAATTCACTTCTTTGGCTGGCAGGCCATCATTCTCGCAGCAGCCATCACCCTCCCACTTGGCATCACGTCCGGCAAGGAGTACGCTGAGCTGGAATGGCCGATTGACATTGCCATCGCGCTTGTCTGGATCGTTTTTGGCATCAACATGTTCATGACGATCATGAAACGCCGGGAGCGCCACCTTTACGTTGCCATCTGGTTCTACATTGCTACCTGGGTAACCGTAACGGTACTCCACGTTGGTAACAGCCTTGAGATCCCCTACAGCATCATGCACAGCTACCCGGTATTTGCCGGAGTACAGGATGCACTGGTCCAATGGTGGTACGGGCACAATGCCGTGGCCTTCTTCCTGACCACACCTTATCTCGGGCTGATGTACTACTTCATGCCCAAAGCTGCGAACCGTCCGGTTTTCAGTTACCGGCTCTCGATCATTCACTTCTGGGCCCTGATCTTCATTTACATCTGGGCCGGCCCTCACCACTTGTTGTACACTAGTCTTCCGGACTGGGCACAGAGCCTAGGTATGGTCTTTAGCCTTATGCTGATCGCTCCAAGTTGGGGTGGTATGCTGAACGGTCTGCTGACGCTGCGTGGCGCCTGGGATAAAGTTCGTGAAGACCCTGTACTGAAGATGATGGTCGTTGCCGTAACTGCTTACGGTATGGCTACCCTGGAAGGGCCACTGCTTTCAATTAAGAGCGTAAACGCTATCAGCCACTACACCGACTGGACCGTCGGTCACGTACACATCGGCACCTTGGGCTGGAACGGGATGCTGACCTTCGGGGTACTCTACTACATTCTCCCCCGGATCTTCCGCACCCAGCTCTTCAGCAAGAGCCTCGCCAACACCCACTTCTGGCTGGCTACCCTCGGTACACTGTTCTACGCCGTCCCCCTTTACTGGGCTGGCTGGACGCAGAGTTCTATGTGGAAGCAGTTCACGCCTGACGGCCTGTTACAGTACGGTAACTTCCTGGAAACGGTAGATGCCATTCTTCCGATGTACATGCTCCGTGCCTTCGGTGGTACGATCTACGTTGTCGGGGTCTTCATCATGATCTACAACCTGATCAAGACCGTCAAGCAGGGTAACCTGCTGGCCGATGAGCCGGCTGCTGCCCCACCACTTGAGGCTAGCCCTGGCGGCCATAAAGGTGAATACTGGCACCGCTGGATTGAGCGCCGTCCCGTACAGTTGTTGGTTGGTGCAACCGTTGTTGTTCTTATCGGCGGCCTCGCCGAGATCTTCCCGATGGTTGTAGTAGACGAAAACGTCCCCCAAATTGCTTCCATTATGCCTTACCGGCCACTGGAGCTTGAAGGTCGTGACATCTACATTGCCAACGGCTGTAACAACTGTCACAGTCAGATGATTCGCCCATTCCGTTCCGAGACGGAACGCTACGGCCAGTACTCCATGTCCGGAGAATTCATCTACGACCGTCCTCACCTCTGGGGAAGTAAGCGGACGGGCCCCGATGTCCACCGCCTTGGTCAGAAATACCTCGACGTATGGCACTACCGCCACATGGAGGATCCTAACTCTACCAGTCCCGGATCCATCATGCCTCCTTACGATTGGATGCTGCGCCGGAAGTACAGCGCTGACTACCTGCCCGCCAAGATTCGCGTACTCCAGGGCTTAGGCACCCCCTACCCCGAAGGCTATGACGAAGTGGCTATTGATGACCTCAAAGAGCAAGCTGCAGAGATTGCGGCAAACCTCCGCGAACAAGGTGTAGAGGATGAGGAGCTCGAAGATCGTCAGATTGTTGCCCTCATTGCTTACCTGCAGCGCCTCGGTACAGACATCAAGGCTGAACCACAACCTGAAGACACTAAAAAGTAAGCTCACCATGGCAAAGTATATCCTCGCCGACTCCGGAATTAACTGGCTGGCCATCATGGCCCTGCTGACCTTCTTTCTCATTTTCTCCATTACCCTCGT